>JALYRR010000195.1 GCA_030855265.1 Bacteroidota bacterium
CTGCAGCCATGCTTACCGGTTTCTTTATGAACGCTGCGATCGATCAGCAATGTGAGGTCTATATAAAAGCGAATGGACTTGAAAAAGAAATCGAAAAAAAGATTGAAAGTATTTACAAGAAAAAAGGAGTTCAACGTCCAACATATCAGGGTGAGCTTCCGAAGGGAAATGATGGCCTGGGACTAATGTTACTTGGTGTAACTGGTGATCAGGTTTTACCGAAAGATGTGTATGAAAAAATAAAGACCGACTCCATTGCAGCGGTTCGCGGAACAGTTCAGGCAGATATTTTAAAAGAAGATCAGGCACAAAACACCTGTATTTTCTCTACCGAATTTGCGCTCCGACTTATGGGAGATATGCAGGATTATTTTATTCAGCAGAATATCCGCAACTTTTATTCAGTTTCTATTTCCGGCTATCACATCTCGGAAGCAGGCGCTAATCCTATCACTCAGCTTGCACTGACTTTGTCGAATGGATTTACATATGTTGAATATTATGTAAGCCGAGGAATGGACATCAACAAATTTGCTCCTAACCTATCCTTCTTTTTCAGCAACGGTATCGATCCGGAATATTCTGTCATCGGAAGAGTCGCACGCAGAATATGGGCGAAAGCAATGAAGATAAAATACAATGCAAATGAAAGATCTCAAATGCTGAAGTATCACATTCAGACATCCGGCCGCTCCCTTCATGCACAGGAGATCGACTTTAATGATATCAGAACAACCTTACAGGCATTGTACGCCATCTATGACAATTGCAATTCACTGCATACAAATGCATATGATGAGGCAATCACAACACCTACCGAAGAATCTGTACGTAGGGCCATGGCGATCCAGCTGATCATAAACAGGGAACTTGGATTGGCAAAAAATGAAAATCCATTACAGGGCTCCTTCATTATAGAAGAACTTACCGATCTTGTGGAAGAAGCAGTATTGCTGGAATTTGAACGCATCAGTGAAAGAGGCGGCGTATTGGGCGCCATGGAAACAATGTACCAGCGTGGAAAGATCCAGGAAGAAAGTTTGTATTATGAAACATTAAAACATACCGGTGAATATCCGATCATCGGAGTAAATACATTTTTATCATCCAAAGGCTCACCGACCATTGTTCCGAAAGAAGTGATCCGTGCAACGGAGGAGGAAAAAGAATACCAGATCACCATGCTGGTAGAATTGCAAAAAGGAAACAGCGATGTAACCGCCCAACTTTTACGGGATCTTCAAACCGCTGCGATTCAAAATAAAAACATTTTCGAAAACCTCATGGAAGTTTGCAAGTATGCATCATTAGGACAAATCACCAACGCGCTTTTTGAAGTTGGCGGGCAGTACCGGAGGAATATGTAAATAAGTAAAAAGTAAAAAGGTAAAAGGAGAATGAGAAGCAACCACGAAATTGATTACAAAATATCCGGCGAGGAAATGCAGTGCATTGAAATCGAACTGGATCCACAGGAAACTGTAATTGCTGAATCCGGCAGTTTTATGATGATGGAAGATGGTATTCAAATGGAAACCATTTTTGGTGATGGATCAAAACCTTCCAGTTCCTTTATGAACAAGATATTTTCTGCAGGAAAGCGGCTGCTAACCGGAGAAAGTTTATTTATGACGGCCTTTACAAATACCGGGGTCGGAAAGAAGCATGTCAGTTTCGCATCCCCTTATCCCGGGAAGATCATTGCGATGGACCTGAGTAAACTGAATGGAAGAATGATCTGCCAGAAAGATTCATTCCTCTGCGCTGCAAAAGGAGTAGCTGTTGGAATTGAATTTCAGAAAAAACTCGGAACAGGTTTGTTTGGAGGTGAAGGCTTCATAATGCAGAAACTGGAAGGCGACGGAATGGCTTTCGTTCATGCCGGAGGATATATAATTGAAAAAAACCTGGGACCGGGTGAAATGCTGAAAGTAGATACAGGTTGTATTGTCGCATTTACCAGTGAGGTGGATTATGACATTCAATTTGTAGGAGGCATTAAAAACACCGTTTTCGGAGGGGAAGGCCTTTTCTTTGCAACATTAAAAGGCCCTGGAACAGTTTGGATCCAGTCTTTGCCCATCAGCAGGCTCGCTGGCCGAATTCTTGCTTATGGAAGCGGATCCCGCAAGGAAGAAGGAAGTATACTCGGAGGCCTTGGAAATTTGATAGATGGAGATTAATTCGTAAATTAGCTTAAATTATAAAAACTGAACTATGAAAAAAATACTTTTTATATGCGCATTCTTGATAACCGGCTTGTTGTCGAATGCACAAACTACAGCTACTGCTGCGGTAAATGAAAAACCTGATGCATCTTTAAAAGCAAAAAGGATGACTGAAAAAATGGCTCAGAAGCTTGTTCTGACTGCAGAACAAAAACCAAAAGTACTTGCCATCAATCTTACCCGTGCTGAGGCAATGGAAGTTGTGATCAAAGCAAACAATCTTGCAACACAGGAAGCTGAAAAGAAAAAAGTCATCGCAAAATGGAACAAAGATCTTGCTCTGGTTCTTACCAAAGAACAAAACACTAAGCTCATCGAAATGCAAAACAAACAGAACAAGGGCACACGTGCTAAATAATTTCTTTTTTAATCTATTGAAACTCCCGACCTCAAAGCCGGGAGTTTTTATTTTTATACATGGCCGATATTCTTCCTTACATTGATATTCATACACACTCTGAGGGACAGAATGGAATTTCAATTCTTAATTGTATGCCCGGTTCAGAAATTCCTTCCGGAACCATTTCCGTCGGACTACATCCTTGCTACATTACATCGAAATATCAGGAGAGTCTTCTTCATATCCAAAATCTTTCTAAAGCAGAACATGTATTGGCAATAGGAGAATGCGGTCTGGATAAAATTTGCTCCATTGATCCTGAACTACAAACTAAAGTGTTCATTGCACAGATCCAACTGGCAGAAGAAATTCAGAAGCCCTTGATCATCCATTGTGTAAAAGCCTTTGATCAACTCATAAAAATCTTAAAAGAGCAAAACACAACAGTACCTGTAATAATTCACGGTTTCAACAACAGTTCTTCGATTGCAACTTCTCTTTTAAAGCAAGGCTTTTACTTGTCCTTCGGTAAAGCATTGCTTCATTCTGACTCAAACGCATCAAAAGCAATACGAGTTTCACCTCCAGAAAAAATATTCCTTGAAACAGATGATGCGACCATTTCAATTAAGCGTATTTTTGAAGAAGCAGGGACACGTTTGGGTATGAACTCAGAAGAGCTGCGATTACAGATACAATCAAATTTCAAAAAAGTATTTAAACATGGCTGATCTAAAATGGTTGTCGAGAACAGAGTTGCTGATCGGAAATGAAAAGCTAATGAAGCTTCAGAATTCTCATGTCCTGGTTGTAGGTATGGGAGGAGTTGGCTCTTTTGCAGCTGAATTTATTTGTCGCTCCGGAATAGGGACGATGACGATTGTAGACGGAGATGTAGTTGATCCGAGCAACAGAAACCGGCAATTACCTGCGTTATCAACCACACACGGACTTTCGAAAGCAGATGTTATGGCAGAACGTTTACTCGCAATCAACCCGGAATTAAATCTTCATGTGATCAAGGAATTTATTACACCAGAACGCGCAAAAGAAATCCTCGCAAAAGATTACGATTATGTGATCGATGCTATTGACAGCATTACTCCAAAAGTCACTTTCATAAAAACGGCTGTTGAAAGAGGTCTGCCGATCATCAGCTCTATGGGTGCAGGTGCGAAGCTGGATCCTACTCAATTGCGTGTGGTAGATATTTCTAAAACATATAATTGTCCGTTTGCTCAATATGTAAGAATGCGACTGAAAGAATTTGGGATCCGAAAAGGAGTAAAAACGGTATTTTCAGCGGAGGAGCCCATTCGTGAATCATTGATGATGACCGATGGCACTAATTTTAAGAAATCCGCCTACGGAACCATCTCGTATTTGCCCGCCACTTTCGGAAGCGTTTGTGCTTCGGTTGTGATCAGGGATTTGATTTCGAAATAGATTTTATTATTAAGCACTTTAAAAAATTTATTTCTTCATGCGAAAAACACTTCTGATTTCTCTGTATTTCATTATTGCTATCAACGGCTTTTCACAAAACCGCGCCATAGATTCGTTGAGCTCAACAGCAGTTCAGTTAGCAAAAAACTCTTCCTATACGAATGACACAGTGCTGATGAATTTGCTAAATATGTTAAGCAGGGAATTTATTAATATAGGCAAATACAATTCGGCAGATTCCATTTCCATTTATCATCATAACCTTTCAATACAAAAATTAACTCTGGATATAGAACACAAAAATTCTTTTTTCAAAAAAAGTGAGGCAAAGGCATTGTCAAACCGGGGAATTGTTGCAAGCTGTCAGGGAGATCAGCAACGCGCAATTGAGCTTTTCGTAAAGAGCTTGACTATTTTTACAGAAGTAAATGACAAACAAAACATTTCAAAATTGGCGGGCAATATCGGGAATGCTCTTAAGGATCAAGGGAGTTATGCAAAAGCATTGGAATTCTATTTTAAAGCATTGAAAATTTCAGAAAATCTTGAGAACAAATCATCAACAGCTATCCATCTCGCCAATATTGGAAATGTTTACAGAGCGCAGGAAAACTATAAAAAAGCGCTCGAATATTATTTAAAAGCATTAGCAATAGCAGAGGAGATAAAGGATAAAAGGGGGATTGCTGTGAACCTTAGCAACATTGGTATTGTTTATAAAACTCAGGGAGAATATGAAAAAGCACTTGAGTTTTATTTTCGGGCATTAAAAATGGCTGAATCTTTAAAACACAAATTATTGATCACAAATACGCTTGGGAATATCGGAAGCGTATATAACATTCAGAATAAAAACAACCTTGCGATTGAGTACTATACCAACGCATTGGTTTTGGCAATTGAATTGGGTGATAAAGCGGGAATTAGCCGACAAAATGGAAATCTTGGCAATGTGTATTTTCAACTACAAAGAAATCGGGAATCAGAAAAATCGTATAAAGAAGCTCTTGAACTTTCTGTTGAAGTGGCGGATCTTGATCTAATCAAACAACAACGTTTAGGACTAAGCATGCTTTACGAAAGAGAAGGGCGATGGAAAGAGTCACTTAATGAATTTCAACTTTACACAATATGCAAAGACAGTCTTTTTAACGAAGAAAATTCAAAAAAAACACTTCGTTCGGAGTTAAATTTTGAATTCGAGAAAAAAGCAACGGCTGATAGTGTAAAGAACCTGAGTGAACAGAAAGTGAAAGATGCTGCAATAGTAGCCCAGCTTGCACAGCTGAAACAGGAGCGAACACAACGTTATTCTCTTTATGGTGGATTATTTATCGTACTTATTTTCTCCGTTTTTATCCTCAACAGGTTTCAAATTACCCGCAAACAAAAAAAAGTTATCGAGCAACAGAAATTACTTGTCGAAGAAAAAAACAAAGAAGTTATTGATTCCATAAATTATGCAAGACGGATTCAGGATGCACTGCTAAAAGAAAAAGATCATGCCTCTTCCTTTATTCCTGAACACTTTATACTATTTAAGGCAAAGGACATTGTTTCCGGAGATTTTTACTGGAGCACAGTAAAACAGTCTTATTGGTATTTCTGTGTTGCAGATTGTACGGGACATGGGGTTCCGGGAGCATTTATGAGCATGCTTGGAATCGCATATCTAAACGAAATTACAGCAAGTGAATCTATCCTTACACCAGCCGGCATTCTTGATCTGTTGAGGGATAAAATCGTAAAAGAATTAAAACAAAAAGGCGAAAGTGGAGAAAGCAAAGATGGAATGGATATTTCCCTCATCCGTTTTGATTTGGAAAACAATGAATTGCAATGGGCAGGGGCTTATAATCCCTTATGGATTGTTCAAAAAGAAAAACCAGCGATGCTTGAAGTCGCACCCGATAAACAACCAATCGGTTATACTATTTCTCCAAGTCCATTTAAAAACCATATTTATCAAGCCTCACCAGGAGACACTATTTACCTTTTAACAGATGGTTACGCGGATCAGTTTGGAGGGCCGAAAGGAAAAAAATTTAAGTATAAACAGTTAAAAGAAACAATTTTAGAAATCCAAACGAAGCCCCTTATTCTACAAAAAGAATCTCTTAATAAAACATTTGAGAAATGGAGAGGTGATCTTGAGCAACTCGATGATGTAACATTTGTAGGAATTCGAATATAATTTTGCCAATTCCGTTATTGGAGAAAGCTAATAAACCATGGTGAAGAAATGGTTAAATACATTTTAATTTTGTAGCAACGTTATATTCTAAAAATCATTTAGTGTAGATTTAATAAAAACACGCAGCAACAATGGAGCAGGGACAAATAGCATGGTTTGAAATACCGGTCGGGGATCTGGATCGTGCAATCAATTTTTATACTTCCATTTTACGAATAAAGGTAAAACGCATAAAATTGCTGGATCAGGAACAAGGCTTTTTTGACAATGGCAAAGGATCCATAAATGGGGTGTTGGTTGAACGGGAAAATTATAAAGCTTCTCCGGGCTGTAAACTATTTTTTTATGTGATAGACATTTCGGAAATCCTTCACAACATTTCGGAGGGGAATGGCAAGTTGATTGTAAATAAAACACTTTTGAAGCAAAAAACCACTTCAGGAAGCGTGGTCATTGCCAACAATCTTATCGATCAAAATGTTGGATATTATGCCGAGATCGAGGATAGTGAAGGAAACCGAATCGGATTATACTCCAATAGCTGATGGT
>JALYRR010000196.1 GCA_030855265.1 Bacteroidota bacterium
CGATGTAACACTTGTGGTGACAAACGCAGCCGGGACCGATTCAGTAACCAAGAACAGCTATGTTTCTGTTAGTCCGCAGGTGCAACCGGTTATTTTTCTCAATAACAATGATTCGATCTGCACAGGTCAGAATGTTTTTCTGAGCTCAACAAATGGAAGCACCTATAAATGGCATCCCTTCAATCAGATCTCTCAAGGGATCCCAGTTGTAAATGCCGGTACCTATTCGGTAACCGTAACGGATGCTTTTAACTGTGCAAGCACTTCAGCACCGGTTGATATCTATGTTTTTCCAGCTCCTCCTGTACCCATTGTTACCGTTGTGGCGGACACCCTTTACTCAAGTGCTTCAACCGGCAATCAATGGTTTCTGAACGGTATTGCGATAACAGGTGCCACGGATAGTATGTTGGTGACAACAGGATGGGGAGGAAATTATACTGTTCAGGTGGCTGATAGCTTGAATCTCTGCAAAACCACTTCTTCCATTTTTGTAGGATTGAATGATGGAAATGATATAGGAGTCAATTACAGCATTTATCCCAATCCAGGAGATGGATACATTCATTTGGTTATCGGACCGTCATCCAAGGAGTTGATACAGATCGATATTCAGGATGCAATTGGAAAATCAGTTTTAACCATTCCTTTTCAACCATCACTGAATGGTGAAATAAAAGAAATTGATATTAGCAGTTATGGAAGCGGGGTTTACTTTCTAAGCATTTCTACCTCAAAGGGGAGAAGGACTGAAAAGGTGATTGTTTATTGATCTTTATTTGAGGAATGCCATTTTTCTACTTTACGAATGAATTCTGCCACCCGGTCTGCCGGCCATAGAGGCAATTGTTTTCCATCGCTGATCATGCAGTAGAGTGTCATCTGGAATAAAGCCCTGAGTGTGCTGAAATACGGAAGTAATTTAATTTCTGTTGGTGTCAGCTGCCGATAGGAGTTATATCCTTTCAGAAAAGCATTGATGATCTCTTTTGGTTTGTTTTTGTGATCATACCAAATGAAAACGCCGATATCATAAGCGAGACAACCACTTCCGAAAAAATCAAAATCGAAAAAGGTAAAGCGGTTGTTTGCATCTACATGAAAATTTTCTGCCTGTAGATCGCCATGACATATTCCCTGCGCCAATTCATTTTTATCCACGGAATAAAAAGTCTTACTGAAATCGATCTGAAGTTCTTTCAGAAAAGTCATCTCTTCAGGGAAATCCTGTAAGATTCCGGAAAGTACAGCAATCGTTTTATCGATCTGGAAAGATGGATCATACTGATGGGCAACCGGCATTTCTTTGTCTTTGGTCAACAAATGCATTTTCGCTGTTTCCGCACCCAACAAAAAGGATTCTTCGGTAGTGAGTTTCCTCACCTGGTGACCCGGAGCAAAAGTAAAAAGCACGGCATATCTTTTTCCTTCCGGTGCATCAATGGTTTGAATGTAATTCCCTCTTCCGTCAGAAACAGCATAGGAAACCGAGATTCCATTGTTCTTCAGTTGATCCAGTAATGCTGTTTCAGATCTGATGCTTTCCAGTGTTCTCCAGCCATGTTTATAAACCCGTAAGATGTGTTTCTTTCCGGCAGAAGAAATCAGGTAAGTGTCATTAAAGCCCCGTTTTAAAAAGCTGATCGAAGATGCGGTAGAAAGAGCATATTCCCTGACAGCGAGTTGAAGCAACGCTGCTGCGGACAAAGAAGAATATTCAACAGGAAATTGAGCCATAAGGGTAAAAGTAATTAACGATTCTTAAACCGGGATAAAAAATGTATGCAATATCTAAAACAGGCTGGCGTTATTATTCGCATGATTTTGCTTAAAAGATCTTTCCGGTATTTTCTTTACTTCCTTCTTACGTTTATTCTGCTGCTTTCGTTTTATCTTTTATGTGCATGGCTTTTTCCGAAGATCAGCCTGAATGCTTCACATAAACAACCGAAAGAAGGAATAGAGATTTTTGTCCGTTCCAATGGCGTGCATACCGACCTGATCCTGCCGGTAAAAACGAGACAGATGAACTGGACAGCATTTTTACCTTATACTGATTTTGAAAACGTGGATCCTCGTTACGATTTTATTTCAGTGGGATGGGGTGATAAAGGTTTTTACCTGGATACGAAAACCTGGGACGACCTTAAGTTTTCAACAGCTTTCAAGGCTGCATTCGGTTTGAGTGGTACTGCGATGCATGTCAGTTATGAAAAAAAACCACGTGAAAAAAGTTCCTGTAAACGAATCGTTCTAAACGAAAATCAATATAACAGAATGATCCGCTATATCGGGGGTTCTTTTCAGAGAAATGGCCGGAAGCCGGTTCCGATCAGCCACCCCGGTTATTCAGAACAGGATTGTTTTTATGAAGGGACAGGAACCTATAGCCTGTTCAGAACCTGTAATGTATGGACAGGAAATGCGCTCGATTGTTCGGGCTTAAAAGTGGGGCACTGGACTCCCTTCGATTCGGGAGTTATGAACAGTTTGGAGTAATTCTGTAACAGGTTGAAAATTAAATGGGTAATACTTGACTTTCGGGTATTTATGTTGTTACTTTACATAAAATTTCAATGTAGCGTGATCAAGTTGAGATTAAAATATTGTCTATCCGGTACACTCGTACTAAGCATTTTTGCTCTTACTGCCCAAACCAATCCAGGAAATCAGGCGGTAGTGACAATTATCGGCAATTCCGTGTCTGATAACAACAACAATCTGGATAACAATTTCAACAACTATCAAAATAACAACGACAACAATCCATACATTCAGTCGAATGAGCCACCTAAACAGCAACAGCAATTTGTACAGGCGGTAAGCAATAACATAGAGCCTACATTGGAGAATGGTTTTCACCTGCGTTTTGAGATGAACTCTCAGCCTGTGGAAAGAATGAATACTTCCGGTTATGCTTCAGCAAGCGCAGGAGGTTCCGGTGGAGGAAGTTATGGAAAGGCGAAAAAACATTCTACCACCATGACTGAACGCAGCTTCAATTTTAAAAAGAAAGTAAAGAAGTGGCTTCCAAAGCGTAAGAAAAAATACCGCCCGCATCTTTGCGGAAGATTCTAAAACTCTACCCTGTATCTTTTAAATTCTTTTTCGTTATACAGGAAATTTCTTCCTATGAAATTCCTGTTGCCTATCCTTTTATTGATTGTTATTTGCCGGCCTGCTGCCTGGATTGGATTCCGTTGTTCATGTATCATGGTAAAATAATTATCTTCGTATTCTTAACCAAGCCTTTTTGAAAACCGCCTCTTTCTTTTTCCTTTTAACTTTTCCTTTTTTCTCCTTTTCTCAGGAAGGAAAAAAATATCCTGACGGCAGAGGTGGCTCTGTTTTTTTGCCTTTGGGAGATCTTTCATTTGCTGACGAAGTGCTGGAATTTAAGCGCGGTGACCCCGATGCAATTACGGAAGCATGTGATTCAACTTTATCGCTGGGTATAAATGATTTTGCGGGTGTAGCCGGTAATTTCACTTCTCTTGGTTGCGGAGGCTCACTCTCACTCAGCTTTATCGATAACGCCTTAGTCAATATCCCCGGCCCGGATCTTTTTGTTTTTGAAGTCGGGAAATACATTGAAACCACACATCTGTATGTTTCAAAGAACGGTAAAGACTGGATCAATGTCGGAGCCATCTCCGGTGGAGTATCTTCTGTTGATATCGGTGATTCAGTAAAACAGGGAGAGATCTTTCATTTCGTCCGACTGGTAGATGTTAAAACGGATTGCAAAGGCTCATGGCCGGGAGCCGATATTGATGCTGTTGCCGCCATCGGATCCGGCCGCCAGTTCTCCATGAACAGTTCCGTACTTTTTGATTTTGATGAATCCATTCTGCTTCCTGAATCGAAGGAAGAGCTTGATAAATTGGTAACGATCATAAAAGCAACGAAGTTCTCAAGGATCGTCATTGAAGGGCATACAGACAGTGTAGGCACAGAAAATTACAATCAGCCTCTTTCTGAAAAAAGAGCAGTTTCTGTTAAAAAGTATCTTTTGAAAAAGATCCCTGGTCTCCGGATCAGCTCCTCCGGTTATGGCAGTTCATTGCCTGTGGCTTCGAATTCAAGCAAGGAAGGACAGGAGAAAAACCGGAGAGTATCGGTAATACTGGTTCCTTAGCCTCTTCTTAATTTAATTCCCCTCTATTGCCAAATTTTTTATCTTTGCTTGCCCTTCGAAAAAAGCGAAGTACAAAACCCTTATGAAAAACGCATTGTCCCTTTTCTTATCAGCTGTATTGCTGATTTCTTCCAGCCTTGTGGTTGCACAGGATGATAAAAAAGCAGATCCGTTTAAAGCAGATAAACTGTTTAACAGTGGGAATTATGAAGCAGCGCTGGATGAGTATTTAAACCTGCTGGACAATGATCCCAAAAACGATAAATACAATTATAACATTGCAGTATGTTACCTGAACACCAACATTAACAAAGGGAAAGCTGTTCCTTACCTGGAGATCCTTACCCGTAAGCCGAAGTTTGATCCCAATTCAATGTACCTTCTTGGAAGGGCCTATCATTATGCATTTCGTTTTGATGAAGCCATCAAAGCATACAATACGTTCAAGCAAACAGGAAGAGGAAATGCGGCTAACCTTGCAGATGTAGACCGACAGATCCAGTTTTGCATCAATGCCAAGGAATTAATGAAATTTCCAATTGATGTTAAATTTGATAATCTGGGTTCAAATGTAAATTCGCCTTATGCGGATTATTATCCTTTTGTACCCAGTGATGAATCGTTCATTATTTTCAATACAAGAAAGCCTACTGATGGAGCCGAACTGGTAAAAGAGGATGGAACTCATCCTTCTGCGATCTATATTTCTAAAGTAACGGAAGGCGCATTTGTGAAAGCAAAGAACATAGGTCCACCAATTTCGAAAAACGACGGAGAACAAGAAGTGATCGGACTTTCCGGAGCAGGTGACATCATGTTACTTTATTATACGAATTTAAAAGGAGTGGGAGATATCTACATTACAACTACAGATAAAAACAAAAGTTTCCGCCCGGCAGAAAAAATTGACGAAAACATCAATTCATCCAAAGCAGAAGAGATAGCTGCCTGTATCAGCAATGATGGAAACCTTCTTTATTTTGCGAGTAACCGTGTTGGTGGAATGGGAGGAACGGATATTTATATGAGTCGCAAGTTGCCGAATGGAGGCTGGGGTCCCGCAACCAATTTAGGTCCGGAGATCAATACTCCATTTGATGAGGATTTTCCAAATGTTTCTGCCGATAATAAAGTGCTTTATTTTAGTTCCAACGGCCATACCACCATGGGTGGATATGATATTTTCAAAGCGGAGGCGAATGCGGAAACCAAACAATTCAGTAATCCTAAAAACCTGGGTTACCCGATCAATACTCCGGAAGACAATTATAATTTCCGTGTGTCGAGCAATGGCCGCTTCGGTTATATGGCTGCTTTGCGTGATGGTGGTTTGGGTGATCTTGATATCTACCGTGTCACATTTAATGAAGTAGAGCCCCAGTATTCGGTTGTAAAAGGGGATATTGTTTCCGCTGATTCTACACAACGCCTTAATTTTTCTGATGTGTTCATTTCCATAACAGATAGTAAAACTCAGGAAATTATTGGGAATTATCTGCCAAACCAAAATACCGGCCGTTATGTAATGGTATTGGCTCCCGGGATTTATGATATCAGTATTGAAGCAAATGGGTTTCAGACCATGTCGGATAAGATCAATATCCTTGATAAAAGCTCTTATAAATTTGAGCTAACCCGCGATATTAAATTGAAGCCGGAAGGATATACCGGAAAATAATTTCTTGCGCTGAGTTCAACTCGTACTCATTATTTAGGGTTGACTTGACCTTTATTATGAATTTTTTCAATTCAGGCACACCAAAACCCTATGTTGAATAGGATCAGGAGTTCGAGCGATGCGGACATCTTAAAACCAGCACGATCAATAGATGACTCTTTATTGGCTCTTAAATCTAGTCTACACAAACTTCCGTTTCCTCAACCTTTTTTAATTTTCGTTGCAGGTTTTGTTCTTCTTGTTGATCAATTGCCTTCTCAATCCGTTTCTTTAAATCACTAACATAATCCGGCCAGTGCTTTTTTATTAAATCATACATACGAACCGCAGTTGGTTTATCTAAGGTACTAAAGGCAATAAAAAACACGTTGTAAAAAGAATCAGCTTCTTCATATCAGGATAAGTTAGTGAGTAGAATTAATGATGATTTTTTTGTGATATTCGAGATTCTTTGAGTTAAGAATTATAATATAAACACCGGAAATAAAATTACGAGCATCGATTTTGTACTCTAATATATTTTTTGAATCTGAGCTGAAAACAGTTACACCAAATGAATTAATTATTTTAAAATTATTAATAGTTTCGCCTGGAACACTTACCAAGGACACATCCACCACTGGATTTGGGGCAATATTCAACTTCTCACGTTCAGGTAATAGTGTAACCGTTGATCCGACAGGAGATGAAACTCCGGAAGAAAATATAGTTCCCGAACTATCCATTACACAAATAAGATTAGAGTTCACAGACGGGCCACATTCAGGCTTTTCGATTAAACCCTTGTCGCACGTTGCTCATACTTGTTGTTTTATTCGCCATGATTTATTAAGTTTACTGAAGCGTAAAAATCACGATTCAAAAACGATAAATCTGTTAGCTAAAAACAGTATGATTAAATCAAAAAAGGGTGGGGTC
>JALYRR010000197.1 GCA_030855265.1 Bacteroidota bacterium
GTTCCGGCAACACCTGTTGGTCCGGCGGCCCCTGTAGCGCCTGTCGATCCTGCTGTTCCTGCCGCCCCTGTTGGTCCCGCTGCGCCTGTAGCACCCGTGGCTCCTGCAACTCCTGCTGCACCGTCAAAACCGCTAGGACCAGTCGGTCCTGTTGGTCCGGTCGGTCCGGTAGTTCCAACACCTGTAGGACCAGTTGCCCCTGTTGCACCAGGAGTTCCGGCTCCAAAACCAGTAGCACCAACCGCTCCTGTTGGACCAGTTGGTCCTGTTGCTCCAATACCTGTTGCACCAGTGGTGCCTGCTGTTCCGGCAGCACCAGTAGCTCCGGTAGCACCGTCAGCACCTGAAGGTCCTGTAGCACCTATTGTTCCTGTGCCTGTCGGACCTGTTGGACCCGTTGAGCCAGTTCCTCCGCTTCCGCTGTTGCACAATGAAATCCAGGAAGTAGAAGGTAAACGATAGAAAAAATAGCACATATAATCAGTATCATAAACGATCAATGAGTTCGCTGGGGCTGGGATTGCCAATCTGGAAACAGAATCCATTCTCGGAATCAATAAACCTTTGTTTGTAGATAATAATTCAAGGATAGCGCTGGCGTCCGGAGTATTGGTGCCAATACCAACATTGTTCTGAGCGCTTGTTTCAAATGTGTTCATCAGGAACAGAGAAGCAACAGCAAAAAAGGATCTGAGTAATTTAATTTTCATGGGAAAAATAATTTAATACAAATTTATATAAAAAATTGAAGATTGGCTAAAGAAAAAGACCACTCAACGGAGTGGTCTTTTCAAAAAAAGAAATAAAAATTTATTTAGGACTAACCCTTGGATCGTTTTTTTGATCCTCTGTCGATTTTTGACTTTTAACCGTTTGAGTAGAGTCTGAAACTACAGCCTTGTTAGGGTTTATATTTGTGTTTTTTACCTCGGTTTTTTTTTGGTCAGTATTTTTCTTTGCAGATCTTGGATCTTCTTGCGCATTAATACTTAAAGAGATTAAACCAAATAGAAGAATGAATGTTTTTTTCATGTGTATGTTTTTTATTCCATTATGATTAAACCTCTGTGCGACCAATCAAGGAAAGATACAACCCCATTATAAGTCAGATTGTTTGTCAATCCTCCATTTCTCCATTCAACATCAATTGTTGTTGGTAGTCCGATGGTTACACTAACTGGGATTATAATTTGGGCATTCCAGGATGTGACAGAACCTGGACCGCTATCATCTGTTGATACTGTTGTGGTTCCGGCAACCGCAACGCCGTTTCTTCGTAATCTGAAATCCACATATTGTTGCGGTGTACTTGTAGGAGCAACGTGACCTGCAGCAGAGAACATGACATAAACGGTAGACTTTGTCGGTGTAAATGTTAAGGTCATTTGAGGAAATGCAATATAAGTCGTGGAATTTGTTTGAGCATCTGTTGTCCCTGCAACCGAATAAAATGTTGCTACTCCAGTTGGACCCGTAGCTCCTGCTGCGCCATTTGCACCTGCCGGTCCTGCTGCACCTGCCGGTCCTGCTGCGCCTGTAGCACCTGCCGGTCCTGCTGCGCCTGTAGCACCTGCCGGTCCTGCTGCACCTGTAGCACCTGCGGGTCCTGCTGCACCTGTAGCACCTGCCGGTCCTGCTGCACCCGCTGCTCCATCAATCCCTGAAGGACCTGTTGCACCTGCTGGTCCAGCTGGCCCTGCTATGCCGGCGGCTCCATCAATTCCTGAAGGGCCTGTTGGTCCTGTTGTTCCGATTCCGGTTGGACCTGTTGGTCCAGTTGCTCCCGGTGTACCTGCACCAAATCCTGTTGGTCCTACAGCCCCAGTTGGTCCTGTAGCTCCTGTTGTTCCAACGCCTGTGGCACCAATGGCGCCTGCAGGTCCTGCTGGTCCAGCCGGCCCGGCTGCACCATCAATTCCTGAAGGTCCTGTTGCACCTGCTGCTCCAGCTGCACCTGCAGGTCCTGTCGGGCCTACAGATCCGGAACCTCCGCCAGTTGTACACAAGCTGGTCCAGGTGGTAGTCGGTAAACGGTAAAAGAAATAACACATGGAATCTGTGTCATATACAAGTAGTGAATTTGCTGGTGCAGGAATGGCGAGCCTTTGCAGGGCGGTCATTCTCGGAACCAATAATCCTTTGTTAGTAGTTAATAATTCCAGGATGGCTGTAGCATCAGGAGTATTGGTTCCAATACCTACATTATCCTGTGCATTTACCCTGTTGAGCATACCTAGCGATAAAAAAGCTATCAGCCCAAAAATCGCGAACTTCTTAATGGAGGAGTGTTTCATGGTTCGTGGTTCTTTGATTTAGAATACAAAAATATGATTATTACTGAAAAAAAAAATTAAAAACGAAGAAATTGTAAAAATACTTACTTAACTAATGTTACGGTTCCGATGTATTTATGTTTCCTGTCTTTGTTATCTTTTATTTTTACTACATAAACATACACGTCCTGCTGTGCGATTTCGCTACCGTGATTGGCTTTTCCAGTCCAGTGTTCATTGATGTCATCAGCATAGAAGATCATGTTTCCCCACCGATCGTAAATGAACATTTCAAAGTCCTGAATGTGTTCTCCTTTTCCATAAAAATCATCATTGATTCCATCCTGATTAGGCGAAAATGCATTCGGTATATAGAATGTAAATTCAGGATCTATATCAATGCATAGTGAAACAACATCCGTACAACCGCTGCTGTTTGAAACTGTAAGTGTTATACAATATGTGCCGGTTTCTGAATAAGTATGTTCGGGATGTTGCAATGAACTTGTATTACTTGGAATATTAAGAACATCTCCAAAATCCCATGACCACGAAGAAGCACCGGTTGAATTATCTGTGAATTGGACAGTTGGTGTAAAAATACTTGTTGATAGCGGTGCAGTAAAACTTGCTATAGGAACCGGGTTGACAGTGATTTGATTAACATTTGTTAATGTTGCCGTACAACCATTGGATCCAGTTACTGTGAGAGCAACCGTGTATTGACCCGGAGTGGTATAGCAATGTGTTTCATTTGTATCAACAGATGATGAACCATCACCGAAGTTCCAGCTCCATGCGGTAACTCCTCCTGCAGGTAGCGATGCATCAGTGAATGTTACACAAAGTGGTGCACAACCCGATGTTACATTCGGTGAATATGCGGGAGCAGGCAACGGAAGAATAGTAACTGTAACTGTTGCTGTTACCGGCGGAGAACAACCATCTGTTACGGTAACAGTATATGTTGTTGTTGTTGTCGGAGTAGCTGTAGGATTACTTATTGAAGAATTGCTAAGTCCTGTTGCCGGAGACCACGAATACGTGTAAGGTCCGCCGTTTCCATTTGATCCTGTAGCTGAAATGGGTGCAGGTGTTCCCGGACAAACAGACGCAGAACCTGCAGTAACAACAGTTAGGAAAGGGTTGACAGTTACAGTAACTTGTTCAGGTGATGCATTGCATCCATTTCCATCCGTTACATTTAGTGTATAAGTGGTGGTGCTCGCCGGAGAAGCCACAGGATTGCTTATTGAAGAATTACTTAAACTTCCTGCGGGAGTCCATGAATAAGTATAAACTCCGTCACCGCCTGCTACACTTGCATTCAGCGTAGTATTGCCTCCGGTACAAACCACTGCATTCGTCATTGGACTAATTACAACAGGTGCCGGTTGAATGATAGTTGTATTTGCAGTTGCAGTACAACCTTTAGAGTCTGTTACCGTAACTGTATAATTTCCTGCACATAAGGCTGTTGCATTGGCCGTTAATTGAACAGGAATAGTATTCCATGAATAATTGTGTCCGGGATTTCCGCCCGCTGATAGTGAATTGGCTGTTCCGTCACAAACAGATGAGCAAGTGGTTGGTGTCGTACCGGTAATTGCTATGGTAAGCACCGGAGGTTCTGTAACAGTGATAGAGGTATCCGCCGTGCATAGCCATGAATCTGTAATTATTACTGTATATGTTCCTGTACAAAGCCCTGTAGGAGCAGCATTGGTTGATCCATTGCTCCATAGGAAGGTATACGATCCCGAACCTCCGCCCGGAATCACGAATGCCTGACCATCACAAACGCCATTGCAGGATGCAGGCTGTGAAGCAATTGTAGGGTTGATTTGTGAGTTTGAATAAATGGTGACATTATCACTTCCGCTGCAACCATTCACATCCGTTACATTTACTGTATAGTTTGTAGTTGTAGTTGGATTTGCAACCGGATTGGATATTGATGCATTGCTTAATCCTGCTGAAGGAGTCCATACATAAGAGTAGCCTGCTCCATTCGGAATAACATTTAAGGTTGTGCTTTCTCCGAAACAGATAGTGTCATTTAGTCCTGCATCAACCGTAAGGGTTGAATTTACTGTTACTGTTGCAACTGCTGTTCCTGAGCACCCTAAAGCGGTTCCCGTTACAGTGTAACTGGTTGTAGTTGCCGGTGAAACTGTGATCGGATTGGTTAATGATCCGTTCGACCATGAATAGATAGTTCCTCCGTTTGCCGATAAAACAACTGAAGTTCCTGCACAGGTTGAAGGCGAATTGACTGTGATAACAGGTGTAGGGTTCACTGTAACAGTTGAAGTTGCAGTCCCCGAGCATCCGCCTGTGAAGCCGGTTACGGTGTAGGTTGTTGTTGAAATTGGACTTGCATCAGCTGTATTCACACCTGTAGAGGTAGCTCCTGCTGACCAAGTATAGGTCGTTGCGCCTGAAGCAGATAAGTTGGCTGTCTGTCCGGCACAAATGGTCGGTTGGTTTACATTGATCACCAAGGCTGGCGCAACAGTAACGGTAGCAACCGCTGTGGATGAACACCCGCCAGTTGTTCCTGTAACGGTATACGATGTTGTTGTTCCCGGAGATACAGTAATAGGATTTGTAACAGCACCATTTGACCAGGAATATGTTGTTCCACCTGATGCGGTAAGTGTTGCGGACTGTCCCGGACAAATTGTGGTTGAATTAACTGTTGTTACCGGGGTTGGATTTACGGTTATGGTGTAAGTACTCGGAGTTCCTACACAGCCTGCCACAGTTGGAGTTACGGTAAATGTTCCCGAAATTGGGCTTCCGCTGCCGTTTGTCGCAACAAAGGATGGTACGTTTCCGGATCCGCTTGCACCCACTCCGATTGCCGGATTTGAATTTGTCCAGGTAAATGTTCCCCCACCAGGAGTGCTTGTAAAAGCAGTCGCAGCAACTGTTGCCCCGTTGCATACTGTGCTGTTTGGTGGGACTGTAACGGTTGAAGTAGCGCCTGTTGAGCCTACAACTACTGTATACGTTTGTGCGGGCGTGCATGTTAATGCGTCATTGACTGTAACAGTGTACGATCCTGCCGGAAGTGATGAAGCCGTTGAACCCGATCCTCCGGAAGGTACCCATGCGTAGGTGAATGGACCAATACCGCCGGAAACTGTGGCAGTTGCGCTTCCTGTTGGTCCGGCACAACCTGATGGGGTTGAACTTGTGGCTACTGTCCAGGGACTTGTACATTGTATAATGTCAATCATTACGCCTGAATCCATAGCACAGTCAGTTGCATCGGCGATTGCAAGCTTAAAGTGATAAGTGGCACAGGGCGTTACGTTGATTGTAGGTGTTAATACAGTGGTAAAACCATCGAAACTATTATTAAACGTTCCGGCATTATTATTAATAAAATAAGTTGTGTTAGTAAGGTGGCTTACATTGTCGATGCTTACTGATGTCCCACCTGGTATTGTAGCGATATTCATATTGCTGTAAGTTCCTCCTCCCGGATTTGGACCTGAAACAAAAAAACCGAAAGCATCATTAAAGCTGGAATTTACATAGTCGGTATACTCATCGGAACCAAAAATAAAGGTGATACTCATGTTCGTACACTCCGGAATTACATCAAATTCTATGATGCAAACATCTTTTGTAGCTGAACTGCTTAAAGCAACGAGATCAGGATCATTGGCTGATGTTCCTACACAGCCTCCGGTAAAATCGTTGTTGGTATTTGCACCTATGATCTGAGTTGCATCTCCTGTTGTAAGCACAAGCCCTGCTGTAATTCCGAGGCCTGAGGCGGCTCCGCCACTAAAAGATCCGTAAGAAACTCCTGCACAATTGATATTTACATTGCTAATTGTAAGTCCCGGGCCTCCTACAGCTGTTGTTACTGCTGGTGCTCCTCCTCCCGGTGAGATTATAAGCTGCGCATTTGCAACAGATGAACTTAATAAAAGAAAAGATGTAAGGGAGAGAATTTTGCGCATTGAAAGGCTTTTGGACACTTAATAAGACAGATTTATTAACCTAAAGGTTGCATTATAAATCCATAATTCCAAATGCTCACGTTTGTTAGAAAACCAGATGTATAAAAAAAACCCGTTCTGAACGGGGCTTTTTCTATTTGATAATTGTAATGTGTCCGATGTACTGATGTCGCTGACCTAGCCGGTCCTTCACATCAATGATGTATACATACACATCTTCCAGCACAACTTCATTTGATTTATTCATAGTACCATTCCATTGTTTTGAAAAGTCTGCCGTATGAAACACAAGATTCCCCCATCTGTCGTAAATCCTCATGGTATACTCATCAATGTGTTCGCCTTTAGGACCGAAGGTATCGTTCATTCCATCTCCGTTTGGTGTAAATCCGTTCGGGATAAAGAATGTGAACTCCGGTTCTACCACTAAGCAATAAGTAATAGAGTCTCTGCACAGTGCTGTAT
>JALYRR010000031.1 GCA_030855265.1 Bacteroidota bacterium
AGCCTATTCTCAGTATGAGATAGATACGCAGCAGAATCTTACTTTTCAACTTCCTAATATGGCAACAAAAGCGAAGTATGCAAAAGGAGACCTTCTCAGCAAAGAAAAATTACGACATGTTCTTCTTGACGATCGGATCTTGAAAATTGCAAGAACGATACTGGGCAACGATGAGTTGGTATATTTCGGAGACAGCTCCTACCAGATCGGAACGGGATTAAGAGGATTTCACAGGGATTGCATTGACAGGACAGATCTAAACGGTCCCGACTGGCAGGGTGAATATACTTTGATCAGGGTTGGTGTTTATCTGCAGGATCATAAAAATTACAGCGGAGGATTAAAAATAAAAGTGGGTTCCCATAAGAACGAAAGCGGACCACCAGTTTTTGTGGACAGTGAGATTGGTGATGTGGCGCTATGGAGCCTGAAAACCATCCACAGCGGAAATGCTGTCCGGTTAAAACTTTTCCCAAACTATTCAATCAATACTTCAGGAAAAGAAAATCTTGTCCCTGAATTTCTTAAAAAGGATCAGCAGCAGGAACGTATATCATTGTTTATGACATTTGCGTTGCGTTCAAGTCATCTGGACAGATATATAAATGAATATACCTTGAAAAGGAAGGAAACACAGGAACATGCAAGATTATCGAAATTTGATCTAAAAGTTTTAGAGTTGGCGAATGCGAAAGGTTTAGAAATATTAAAACCGATTCCGGAATATGGCAATGCCTAAAGTATATTCCTAAAAACAGGACATGAGCCAAAAAATAGTTATACGTGCTGATGGTGGGACTGACCTTGGAATGGGGCACATTATCCGGTGCCTGGCTCTTGCGGACATGCTTCGGGAAGATTTTATAATTCTTTTCGCTGTTCAATCGACACAGAAAAGCCTGTTAAAATTCATTCATTCTGTAACCGCAACCGTTGTTCATTTACCCCCGACCATTGACTTCTTAGAAGATGCAAAATACTTTAGCGATTATTTAAGTCCTGATGATATTGTGATACTTGATGGTTATCATTTCAACACGGAATATCAAAAGATCATTAAAAGTAAGTGTGCTAAGTTGGTTTCCATTGATGACCTTCATTCATGGCATCAGTTTGCAGATGTAGTGATCAACCATGCAGGCGGAATCAGCGCTACGGATTATTCTACAGAATCCTATACTCAACTATGTCTTGGACCAAGGTATGCCTTACTAAGAAAGGAGTTTTTATCCGACAAGTTCAAGCGCGGTAAAATATCATCGATTGAAAAGGTGTTTATCAGCATGGGCGCTTCAGACGTAAATAACATTACTTCAAAATTCGTTTCTGCATTATCAGCATTCAACTCAATTAAGGAGATCCATTTAATGCTGGGAACTATAAATCCAAATCTTGAAAGTTTGGATCAGCAAATTAAGTCGGCATCAGGCATTAAGATCTTCCGTCATTTCGATATCCCGGCAGAGGAATTGAAGTCCCTCTTGAATTCATGCGATATTTCTATTTGTCCTGCAAGTAGTATTTCGATTGAATCATGCGCAGTCGGTATTGGGCTATTAACCGGTCATACTGCAGCAAATCAACTTTCTATTCTTGATGGCCTAATGATGAATAAGGCTGCGATTAATTTAGGCGACCTTAAACTAATCAGCGTAGATGAGATTCAGCAGCAATTGAGTCCTCTGATTAAAAATCCGCAACTGCTTGAGACGTTGATCACGAATCAAGCTATAATGATTGATGGACATTCACCTAAACGATTCAGAGAGCTTTTTAAAAAATTAACACCGGTAAAATTACAGTTCAGAATGGCAAATGAAGCCGATTTGGATCAGTATTATAAATGGGCGAATGATGAACTTGTTCGGGAACAATCCTACAATCAGAATAAAGTTTCGCTTGAGGAACACAGGAATTGGTTTGGATCTAAACTAAATTCTCCCGATTGTTTTTTTTATCTGTTTCATGATCAGAAAAACACTCCGGTAGGTCAGGTGAGAATTGATAAATCATCCGGTGAAATTATAATCGGCATTTCCATTGATCATGATCACCGGGGAAAGAATTTAGGAAAACCGATGCTGGAGAAGGCATACAAACATTACTTCAGCAAAAATCCGGAGGCTATCATTTATGCATATATTAAGAATGCTAACTATGCTTCTTATGCCGCTTTTAAAAAAGCAGGGTTTATCGATCAGGAGGAAATTGAAGTGCATGGTGTAAAAAGTTATAAATTGTATAAAAAATCAGACCAATGAACGATATAACTATCGGCAACTATACTATCGGAAATTCGCATAAACCATTCATCATTGCAGAAATGAGTGGCAATCATAACCAATCTCTCGACCGGGCACTTGAGTTGGTGGATGCTGCAGCAAAAGCCGGAGCACACGCACTAAAGCTTCAGACCTATACCGCTGACACCATAACGATGAAAGGTGCATATACGATCAATGATAAAAATTCCCTATGGAATGGAAAAGAACTTCATGATCTCTATAAAATGGCCTACACCCCATGGGAATGGCACAAAGCAATATTCGACAGGGCGATTAAACATGGGATGCTGGCATTTAGTTCTCCTTTTGATGAAACAGCGGTGGATTTTCTTGAATCATTAAATGTTCCCTGCTATAAAATTGCCTCATTTGAGAACACTCATCATCCATTAATAAAAAAAGTTGCTGCCACCGGCAAGCCAGTCATCGTTTCCACAGGAGTTACTACCCAGGAGGATATTAATGAAACAGTTACCGTATTAAGGAATGCCGGATGCGAAAACTTCATTTTATTAAAATGTACGAGCACATACCCTGCTACTCCTGAAAACACAAATCTGCGTACCATTCCCGATCTTGCGAAACGGTACAATTGTTTGGTAGGATTATCTGACCACACAATGGGAACAGGGGTTTCCGTAGCTGCTGTTTCATTGGGTGCATGTGTTATTGAGAAACATTTCACACTAAGAAGAGCTGATGGCGGAGTGGATAGTGCTTTTTCACTTGAACCTGAAGAACTGGAATCTCTAGTGAAAGAAACAGAGAGAGCATTTCTTGCAATGGGTAAAGTAAATTATGGAATTTTGCCCGCCGAAGAAAAAAGCGTTTTGTTTAAGCGATCTATTTATGTTTCAAAAAACATACAAAAAGGTGAACTATTTTCATCAGAGAATCTTAGAATTATTCGTCCTGCAAATGGATTAGCTCCTAAATATTGGGATGAAGTAGTAGGCAAGACTGCAAAATTCGACCTTAAAGCAGGCACCCCATTAACCCGGGAAGCAATATAAAATGGGGATCATAGAAAAACAAGCTACTAAAAATGCCATCTTTTCCTATCTGGGAGCAGGCTTGGGATTTCTAACTGTACTGTGGTTGCCACAATTATTAAGCACCGATGAAAACGGTTTGTTGCGATTATTGGTTTCCGTTGTCGCCTTGCTTGCTCAATTCGGTAATCTTGGGTTTACTTCTGTTACTATCCGATTTTTTCCATACTTCCGTAACAAGGCGAATGGCCACAATGGCTTTTTATCATATGCACTGGTTGTTTCCTTTATTGGTTTTCTTTTATGCTGGATCGTATTTCTACTATTTAAGAAAACATTAATAGAAACGAATCTGGAAAAATCCGGACTTTTTGTTGACTACCTGTATTACCTGATGCCGCTTACTTTTTTTACTATCTTCTTTAATCTGTTTGACAGCTATTTAAGGGCTGGATTTAATTCTGTTATAGGTTCATTCACCAAAGATTTTCTCCAAAGGATTTTGATACTTGCTCTTCTTGCTATTTATTTTGGAAAGCTTATAGATTTTAATCAGTTTGTTTTCTTTTACATTGCTGTTACCTGCCTGCCAACATTAATTCTTTTCGGCTTTATTCTTTACAAAAAAGAATGGCACATTAAAATTCAAAGAGGTTTTCTGAGCAAAGAACTAAAAACAGATATTTACAAATTAAGTTTTTATGCAATTCTTTCAGGCGGAGCGGGAGCCATTATCCTGAATATTGACGCCATCATGATCAATCAAATTCTTGGCCTGAAGAAAACCGGCATCTATGGTATAGCTATGCAATTCGGAACCATTATGCTTATTCCCGCAAGGTCCCTCTATCGGATCATGTCCAGCATAGTTGCTGAAAACTTCAAATCAAAAAACATACCGGCTATTCATAAATTATACAATCAAAGTTGTAACAATCAACTCGCAATAGGCTCCTTGCTTTATATCGGAATCATGATGAATCTGGATAATATCATGCAGATACTTCCTCCGGAGTATGCTGATGGAAAATATGTAATTGTTGTGCTGGCAACTGGATATCTGATTGAAATGGCAACCGGAATTAATCAGGTAATCATTGCCAACTCCCCTTATTTTCGATACGACGCCTTTTTTGTATTCATTATGGTTGTCATTGTTATAGTTGCGAACATTATCTTCATCCCTGTATATGGGATTATCGGATCTGCCATAGCCACTGCAATTACAACCATTGCAAACAATTTACTTCGTTTCCTGTTTCTTAGGATCAAATACGAAATGCAACCTTATGATGTGAATTCAGTAAAACTTTTAGCAATAGCGGCTATCTCCTACCTCGCAGTTTACTTCATTCCTGCTCTTGAAAATCTTTATGTCGACATTGCTGTCAGGAGTGGAATTGCAGTTTTAGTTTTTCTGGTATTGCTTTTAAAGTTGGAAGCAGCTCCGGAGTTGAATCATAAGATCAGAAAAAATCTTAAACATCTCTCAATTGGGAATTAAAAAAGCCCGAAGGTGAACTTCGGGCTTTCGTTTATTTTTCTTTTAATCGTGTTTCTCCTCTCCCCTTCTCTTCCTCCAAGCCATGAACAGCGATCCGCCGACAAAAGCAAACAGGAGAATGCAGGACGCCAGAGAGATCTTCTCACCGGTGTAATATTTCTTTGGCTCAAATTTAAATTCGATCACATGCTTGCCTGCAGGAATCCGCATAGCACGTAATATCCAATTAGCACAAACATGAGGCTTCAGTTCTCCATCCACATAAGCATTCCAGCCATCTTTGAAAAAGATCTCGGAAAAAACTGCCAGCTGCTCCGATGATGAATTACTTTCGTATTTCAGATGGTTCAGCTTATAATCCGTTAATTTAATTTCTGCAGATCCATCCCCTTTTGGAATAAATCCTTCCAGTTCACTTTTGTATCGCTCATCAATTACAGCCGTGCGTGCTGGATTGATCTCTCCAACCATACTGATCTCTTCATCGGCATTCTTTGCCCATTTTAATTCATTCACAAACCAGGCATTCCCTAAAGCATACCTGTTTTGTATCGGAGTGGCATTGGGATCATAAATAATGTAACGTGTGTTCAGCATATTCAAAACTCCTTGCTGAGCCAATGTTACTCTCAATGATGAATCTGTTGCGCCGGCACGAAGTGTATTAATGATGTTCTGCATGTTCCCGAAGATCTGCTTCTCGATCAGCTCCTGATATCTCCTCAGCTTAACGGCATGGTATCCTCCCACATCTTTGTGGTAATACGCTGTGTTTGCATCGTTGAATGTTCCCTGAGGATCCGAAATATTCAACACTCTGTAATTAGGATCTTTGTCTTCAAGGATCGCAAGGTTCGCTTGTGTGGCAGGGAATGGGTTTTTCGCTTCCTGTTTGCTAGTGAAATTCTTGTCATTCAGATAGGATCTGTCAACCAAAGCTAGATCAATCAGGATGAACACTCCCATTAAAGGAATCAACACCGTTTTTCCAATTGTTCCTTTTACATACAACCAGATAGCTGCTGCACCCAGTGTGATGAATAAGAAACTTCTTAAGGCTTCTTTTCTGAAAAGAGATTTCCTGGCTTCTTCCAGGTTATCTAAGAAACGCTGCGCCACTTCGGCTCCATTGCTTTTTTCGAAATAGGTATATACTTCTGCATCATTCACTGAATCGAAACTGGATAGTCCCGGCAATAGGAAATATAAAAGAGATAATCCTGCCGTAAGTCCAAATGAAATATAAAATGCCTTTTGTACACTGATCTCTTTCTTGCTGAACGCGATCCTGATCTTCTGATTGAATACATCTTTCGTTTTTAAAAGCTTGTCAATTGCCAATACAGCTAAAATCGGAATGGCAAACTCCGCCAATACCAGCATCATGGAGACCGCTCTGAATTTATTATATCCGGGAAAATAATCCAGGAAGAAAGAAGTAAGTGGCATGAAGTTTTTACCCCAGGATAAGAGGATCGAGAAAATAGTAATGGTCAACAAGGCCCATTTCATTCTGCCCTGTATGATAAACAGTCCAAGGACAAAAAAGAAAACGATGATCGCTCCTGAATACGGCGCACTGGTTCCCGGCTGATCTCCCCAATACTGTCCCATACTGGAAACAGATTCCTTCATTTGTGGTTCAACATTTTTTAATGCGCTCTTCTCTTCACGGATCGGCAATGCACTGGCTCGGCCTTTAAATCCGGGGATCATCAGGGTCATCGTTTCTGAGACACCCATGCTCCATCGGGTTGCATATTCCTTATCAACGCCGGATGTCTGGTTACCTCCCTTATCTGAAGTTAACTCGGATGGTCCGCGAATAGTGGATTTTGCATATTCATAGGTACTCCAGAGATTACTGATGTTGCAGCCAACAGCTAAAACTCCTGCAATCAAAAAAACGCTGAATGCTTTCAGAATATCTTTGTATTCCTTCTGACGAAAACGCGCTACCCATTCGAATGCAACATAGATCATTAACGCCAGCACAAGGTAATAGGTGATCTGAACGTGATTACACAGCACTTCCATCGCCATAAAAAATGCGGTGATGGCTCCACCTAATAAATACTTTCCGCGACAAACAAGGATCACTCCTGCAAAAACAGGCGCCATGTAACCGATTGCCAAAGCCTGTGTATTATGTCCGGCATCGATGATCAGAAAGAAAAAGGCGGAGAATCCAAAACCTATGGCCCCGACAATGCTTAGCCAGCGGTCGACACGAAGCACCAACAACAAAATAAAAAATCCCATCATATAGGTAAAGACCATATTCGCCGGAGTTGGAAATCCCAACATAAACAGGTTTCTTACAGGAGTAATTAAATTAGATGGATAGGAAATGGAGATCTGATAGGCAGGCATTCCACCAAACATGGAATTGGTCCATAAGGGTTCTTCATTGTATTTGGTCCGGTGATCCACAATTTCTTTGGACATTCCCCGGTTCTGTGTCATGTCATATTGTTTGATGACCTTCCCCTTTAACAAAGGAGTAAAATAACCAAATGTAAGCGCGATAAAAATGATCACTCCCACAACAATGGGCAGCATCGATTTATAATTGATGTCTTTCATACAATTTATATTGAATCACAAATATAGGGGATTAAGTAAAAAACCCCTCAAAATCCTCGATATTCCTTCGGAAAAAGACCCTTCTGCTCTCTGATTATTTTATGTATTTTTGCTCCACAATTTCCCTGATATGAAGAACCTGATCAACCCTGTATACCTGAATGAAGATAAGATCCAAGAGATCCGCCACCAGTTCGAAAGCGCCTTGCCCTGCAAACATGTGGCTCTGCCAAATTTTCTGCTGAATGATGTTGCTACCACTCTTTATGGCAATTTCCCTAAAATGGAAGCACTCAACGTGAAGCGCAAGAGCATCAACGAAAACAAATCGGAGGAATATCACCTGGATCGTTATCACCCTCAGTTTAATGAACTGAGAGATTTCCTGAACTCTCCGGATGTTTATGAATGGATGAGCAAAGTGACAGGCATCGATGGTTTGAGTTCTACCTATGACGCATTGGGATCCGGTGTTCATCAGGGTGGACCGGGCAGTTTCGTTGATATACACGTGGATGTAAATATGAATCCGGCAGCTAAATTACACCGTAGGATCAACCTCTTAATTTACCTGAACAAAAACTGGAAAGATGAATATGGCGGCGCCCTTGAATTCTGGGATAAGGATGTAAAAAATTGCATGTCGAAAGTAATGCCTTATTTTAATCAGGCTGCGATCATGGTAACGGATGAAACTTCTTACCACGGATATTCCAAGATCAATATTCCTGAAGATGAAAGCCGTAAATCATTTTACATTTACTATTACACTCCGGCAGGAAAAGATTTCGTTTACCGCGACTCCCGCTTCAAAGCGCGTCCTGACGAAAGCACAGCTAAAACCGTTATTACTGAGATCAAGGAAACATTAAAGATCAATGCGAAAAAATTTCTGAAGATGCTGGGAGTAAAATCGCTTGATTTTCAGGATAAGAATAAAAAATAATGTGGCAATTTCACAATTTGAAAATTTGACAATTGACAGAATTAAAAAACAAAACAATTTGGATCACCGGCGCATCATCAGGTATTGGTGAGGCATTGGCATATGTGAGTGCAGCGGAAGGTGCTAAAATTGTTTTATCTGCAAGGCGTAAAGATGAATTAAAACGGGTTGCCTCAAATTGCAAAACTGCCCCTGAAAATATTTTAATTCTCCCTCTTGATCTCGAACACACCGAAAAAGTGGACGACCTTGTTCAACAGGTTATCTCAAAATTCGGAAAGATCGATGTTCTTATAAACAACGGCGGAATGGGTCACAGGACCAAAGCCGTGAATACTCCAACAACCGTTGACCGTAAAGTGATGGAAGTGAATTTTTTCGGAACCATCAATCTCACCAAATCTGTTGCCCGCGAGATGCAGAAACAACAAAGTGGGAAACTGGTTGTGATCAGCAGCATCATGGGAAAATACGGACTCCCGCTCTACTCCACCTACTCCGCTTCAAAACACGCACTTTATGGGTACTTTGAATCGTTGCGACAGGAACTTTTCAAGGACAATGTTAAAGTGCTGATCGTGAGTCCGGGATTTATCAATACGGATGTCAGCACGAAACTTCTAAAAGAAGACGGAACACCTTACGGAATCAAAAGTGATGCGCAGGAAAAAGGAATGACGGCTCTTCAATGTGCAGAGGGAATCATAAAAGCTGTTAAAGGAAATTCCGATCATCGATTTGTCGGCAAATACGAGATCTTCTCGGTTTACGTGAAACACTATTTTCCGGGAATGTTTTATAAACTGATGCGGAAGATGACGAAGGACTAATTTGTTAATTTGAAAATGTGCTAATGTGTCAATGAAAAAGGGAAAACAATTTGTCAATTTGAAAATGTGATAATGTGCCAATGAAAAACGTGAAGATTTTTGATGTGCGGATTGTCCGATGTGTTTATGTACAGATTGATTGATTAGTTTATCTGCACATTAACAATTTACACGTTGATTTAAATGTTTAATTGAAACGATTTTGAAAATTGTAGAATTACTGAACTTCGTTCAATTTGCACATCAAAAAATTTGCACATTCATTTTACTTCATCTCCTCATAATCCACATACTCCCCTTCATCATCCCCAAACTTTTTTTTCTTAGGTGGAATAAACTCAACAGTGGTTTCTCCCTGCTTCGACTTTGGAGGCTGCATTGTCGGAGCCTGTCTTCTTTTATGAGCATTGATGCTGCTGACAATTCGCCAGAGCACCCAAACGATAAGAATTGTGTAGAAGATATCTCTCATTATAAAAAGAACCACAGATCCCCTGTTTTAATCAGTGAATCTGTGGCAAAAAGATTGGTATTTATTTACTTAAATATAAATTACGCTCCGAATAGATCGTATGAAAAAATTCATCCGTAAGATCATCAATGAAGTAGATCGCTTCTCCTGTTGATTTCATTTCAGGTCCAAGCTCCTTCGTAACCTCCGGAAACTTCTCATAAGAGAAAACCGGGATCTTGATAGCAAAACCTTTTTTGCGCGGATTAAATTTGAAGTCCTTGATCTTTTTCTCTCCCAGCATCACTTTTGTCGCATAGTTCACATACGGTTCATCGTAGGCTTTTGCAATGAAAGGCACTGTTCGCGATGCCCGAGGATTTGCTTCAATAATATAAACAACCTCATCCTTGATCGCGAATTGAATGTTAAGTAAACCTACCGTGTTCAGTGCAAGTGCGATCTTACGCGTGTATTCATCGATCAGCTTCATTACTTTTTCACTCAAGTCAAACGGTGGCAATACCGCATAAGAATCACCTGAGTGTATTCCCGCAGGTTCTATGTGTTCCATGATCCCGATGATATAAACATCTTCTCCGTCACAAATAGAATCCGATTCCGCTTCGATTGCGCCTTCAAGGAAATGATCCAGCAATACCTGATTTCCGGGATGCTCCTTTAATAAATTCACTACATGCTGTTCGAGTTCCTGCTCATTGATCACAATCTTCATGCTCTGGCCTCCCAGTACATAAGAAGGTCTCACCAACAAAGGAAAACCAAGGGTTTTGGATAATTCAACAGCCTGCTCCGCATCTTCAATCACTCCGAATTTAGGATAAGGAATATCATTGTCTTTCAGCAAATTCGAAAAACTTCCTCTGTCCTCAGCAAGATCCAGTGATTTATAATCCGTTCCTATGATCTTGATTCCGTAACGCTCCAGCTTCTCTGCCAGCTTCAATGCTGTTTGTCCGCCCAGCTGAACGATCACACCTTCCGGCTTTTCATTCAGAATAATATCATAAATATGTTCCCAGAAAACAGGCTCAAAATATAATTTATCGGCAACATTAAAATCAGTAGAAACAGTTTCAGGATTACAATTGATCATGATGGTTTCATAACCGCATTCTTTCGCGGCAAGCACTCCATGCACACAACTGTAATCAAACTCGATTCCCTGTCCGATCCTGTTAGGACCGCTTCCAAGGACAATTACTTTTTTCTTATCACTCGGAATTGATTCATTCTCATCCTCAAACGTACTGTAATAGTATGGGGTCTTCGCTTCGAATTCTGCAGCGCAGGTATCCACCATTTTATACACACGTTTTATATTTAATTCATTCCTGCGGTTAAACACTTCACTTTCCAGGCATTTTAAAATGTGAGCGATTTGTCTGTCGGCATATCCTTTTTGTTTTGCTTCATACAAAAGGTCGCGTGACAATGTCGGAAGCGTATACTTTCCGATCTCATTTTCCAGGAGGATCAATTCTTCGATCTGGTTAAGGAACCATGGATCGATGCGTGTCAGCTTCTGAATTGTTTTGATGGAGATCCCTAATTTGATCGCATCGTAGATATGAAATAAACGGTTCCAGCTCGGACGTTCAAGACTCTTCAATAATTCCTCCTGGTTGGTCACTTCTCTTCCGTCGGCGCCTAATCCGTTACGTTTGATCTCAAGAGATTGACAAGCTTTCTGCAATGCTTCCTGGAAACAACGTCCGATCCCCATTACTTCACCAACCGATTTCATCTGGAAACCCAGCTCGCGGTTAGCGCCTTTGAACTTATCAAAATTCCAGCGCGGGATCTTTACAATGACATAATCCAGCGTTGGTTCAAAATAAGCGGATGTAGATTTGGTGATCTGATTTTCAAGTTCATCCAGATTAAAACCGATTGCAAGTTTCGCAGCGATCTTCGCAATTGGATAACCTGTTGCCTTGCTCGCTAATGCGGATGATCTTGAAACACGTGGGTTGATCTCGATAGCAATGATATCTTCCGAATCATCCGGGTTCACTGCAAACTGCACATTACATCCTCCTGCGAAATTCCCAATGCTGCGCATCATCAGAATGGAAAGTGTCCGCATCTTTTGGTACGTAGAATCGGACAATGTCATTGCCGGAGCAACTGTAATACTATCACCGGTATGAACTCCCATCGGGTCAAAATTCTCGATGGAACAGATGATGGCTACGTTGTCATTGCTGTCACGAAGTAACTCCAGCTCAAATTCTTTCCAGCCTAAAACAGCTTTATCAATCAATACTTCATGAATAGGAGAAGTATGCAAACCTCTGTCGAGGAGCTTATCAAAATCTTCTTTATGATAAACAACACTTCCTCCGCTTCCACCCAAAGTAAAGGATGGACGGATCACAAGTGGAAAACCAAAATCCTGCGCGATCTCTTTCCCTTCCAGGAAGGAGCGACAGATCTTTGAAGGAGCCATGCCCACTCCGATGGATTCCATGCGTTGACGGAATTTATCACGGTCTTCAGTTACTTCAATTGCATCTATATCCACACCGATCATCCGGATCCCGAACTTTTTCCAGATCCCCATTTCATCACATTTCATAGCGAGATTCAGCGCTGTTTGTCCGCCCATAGTCGGCAGCACAGCATCAATGTCCTTGTTCTCTTCAAGGATCTTAATGATGGATTTTACTTCTAAAGGCAGAAGGTAAATGTTCTCCGCAGTCACTTTATCCGTCATGATAGTGGCTGGATTGGAGTTGATCAGAGTTACTTTGATACCTTCTTCTCTCAGAGAACGTGCAGCTTGTGAACCTGAATAATCGAATTCACATGCCTGTCCGATAACGATCGGACCGCTTCCAATGATGAGTACTGACTTAATGGATTTATCCTGTGGCATATATCAATTAGATAATTTGGAAATGTTTTAATTTGAAAATGAAGATGATGTTATTTTGCTCACGAATTTATCGTTTTTTAATTCCCTGAAAATTTCATTTTATAAGTCTTTTTCAACATTACAGGGCAAAAAAAATGCTCCTCACAATGAGAAGCATTTTCAAATTATCAAATTATAGAATTTTCAAATTATTTATGTGTTTTTTCGTCAGAAACAGTTAATTTCTTTCTGCCTTTCGCACGGCGTGCAGCCAATACACGGCGGCCATTCGCTGATGCCATTCTCTCACGGAAACCGTGTTTATTCTTTCTTTTCTTAACCGATGGTTGGTACGTACGTAATGCCATTTCTACTTATGTTTTATGTCTGCCGGAGCCGACTAATTAATATGCTGTTTTTTGAATTCGGATTGCAAAGATAATAACTTTTTTAATTCTACAAATTATTTCCGGCTAAATATTGTCAATCCCGATTAAAATACCTGTTTTCGCCATTTTAAACAATTCCCTTCCGTGTAGTTAAAGTATTACAGTTTCCCGATCGTCTTTAATAAAAGGAGAGGCGCTTTCAGAACAAAAATAATACATTTGCAATCCAATAACCCTTCAATGGCCAGAAAAGTTAAAGAAAACGACGATTTACCAAAAGCAAAGCTCAATAAAACCTCATTAAAGAAAGCACTCCGGATCCTGAATTACATCGGGAACCATAACTGGAAACTATACCTAGGCCTCGTATTTCTCCTGTTTACCGGTGCAACAGCCCTTGTTTTCCCCTGGATGCTCGGTGACCTGATCAAAAGTGTGGAACTAAAAGATTTTTCCAATATCAATACCGTCGGAATGTATCTGATTGGTGTATTAACTCTGCAATCCATCTTCTCCTATTTCCGGATCTACTTATTTGTCAATTACACCGAAAACACCCTCGCTGCTCTGCGTCAGGCTTTATATGCACAAATGATTCGGTTGCCCATGTCATTTTATGCAGAACAACGTGTAGGCGATCTCAACAGCCGCATTTCTTCTGATATCACTCAGCTTTCGGATACATTGACCACTACGATAGCGGAATTCCTCCGTCAGTTCATGCTTATCATCGGTGGAATTATTCTACTCCTTTTCATCTCCCCAAAACTTACGTTATTAATGCTCGCCATCGTTCCGATAGTTGCGGTAGCGGCGGTAATTTTCGGGCGCTTTATCCGGAAGGTTTCAAGAGAAGTACAGGACAAGATCGCTCAATCGAATACCATTGTTCAGGAAACACTGCAGGGAATCACCAATGTTAAAGCCTTTGCCAACGAATATTTCGAAAATTTACGATACAAGAAAAGCACGGAGTCCATTGTAGTTGCTGCTATTCAAGGCGGAAAGTACAGAGGTGCTTTTGCTTCTTTCATTATCTTCTGTCTGTTCGGAGCCATTGTAGCTGTGATCTGGTACGGGGTTTACCTTGCTTCTATGGATCAGTTGTTCATTGGCGACCTGATTAAATTCATCCTTTATTCGGTGTATGTAGGTGCTTCCTTCGGAGGAATTGCAGAACTGTATGCCCAGATTCAGAAAGCCGTTGGTGCTACTGAACGTGTTTTTGAGATTCTAGATGAACAGCCGGAACAACTTGATATCATCTCAGACAATTCGAACCTGATCCGTGTGGAAGGGAATGTTCGATTTGAAGGAGTTGCCTTTACTTATCCTTCAAGGAAAGAGATTCAGGTTTTAAAAAGCATCAGTCTGAGCGCTAAAAAAGGAGAAACCATTGCGATTGTCGGCCCGAGCGGTTCCGGAAAATCAACTCTTATCGGTTTACTTCTGCGCTTTTATGATCCTGAGAAAGGAACCTTGTTTATTGATGATAAAGATGCAAAATCATACTCTTTGACCGAACTTCGTAATAACATGGCCATGGTTCCGCAGGATGTTATTCTGTTTGGCGGTACCATTAAGGAAAATATTGCTTACGGAAAACCATCTGCTTCTATAGCGGAGATTGCTGAGGCGGCAAGAAAAGCCAATGCTCTTGAATTTATTGACGGATTCCCTGAGAAATTTGAAACCATCGTTGGAGAACGGGGGATCAAGTTATCGGGCGGACAACGGCAACGGATTGCTATAGCACGCGCTGTTTTAAAGGATCCAAGTATTCTTATCCTGGATGAAGCAACCAGTTCCCTGGATTCCGAATCGGAAAGAGTAGTTCAGGAAGCACTTGATAAATTAATGGTCGGGCGAACTTCTTTTGTCATCGCCCATCGACTTTCAACCATCCGTAAAGCGGATAAGATCATTGTGATCGATAAAGGTGCAGTGCGCGAAAGCGGTACACACACTGAACTCATGTTATTGGAAGACGGACTCTACCGCAGCCTGAGCAGAATGCAGACTGAACTTGCTTAATTCCATTCTCAGATAAACCTTCCTCTAATTAAATCCAGATATAAATTAAATAATAACGGATAAACTTGTCCGCTATTTAAAAAGTGACTACATTTGTTCCATAATAATTCTCGAAATGTTTTCAAAAGCGTGTGAATATGGTATCAGGGCAACACTCTACATCGCTGTCAGATCAAGGCAGGATGAAAGAGCAGGTCTGAAAGATATTTCACGGGAGATTGATTCACCCGAACCTTTTACCGCAAAAATTCTGCAGCAACTTACACGAAGCGGAATCATCGATTCACACAAAGGACCTTCCGGCGGATTTGCCATTGATAAGGAAAAACTTCAAAAGATCAGGCTCAGTCAGGTGGTATTTGCGATTGACGGTGATGGAATTTATAAAACATGCGGACTCGGACTCAAAGCTTGTTCAGAAAAACAACCCTGTCCTGTACATAATAAATTCAAGAAGATCAGGGAAGAATTAAAAGATCTGCTTGACAATACCAACCTGGAAGATCTTGCTATCAAACTAAAATCAGGAACGACATTTCTTAAAATTTAAAAAAAATTCCACTAATGAAGGATAAAAAGATCTTATTATCTAATAACTAAACAAATCAAAAACCATGGAAACCTTAAAAATCAATTCAACAGCACACAGAATTCACTCAGCTGAATCCAAAACCACTTCTATTCTGATGTTAACCATTCAGAATCATTTAAAAACATTTGAAGAACAACGGCTGGGTTGGATGGCCATGATGATTCTTGTTCAAACCTGCCTCGGCTCTCTGGCTGTTATGCATATTCTCATGAACGGAGCTTCCGATGCACTCTTTATTTCATGCACAGTTGTAACCATGGCATGCAATTCCATACTAATTGCTCAGGGCCCTGCTAAATGGTGCCTCGGTTCTTTTTATCTTAGCATCATCGTGAATACATTACTGATTTTAACAAATATATAAATGAAGGATCTGAAGGACATAGAACTTTATGATGACATTGTTCTACTTGTTAACTCCTTCTATTCAAAGGTGCAGGTGGATGATCTTATCGGTCCGATATTTAATTCCCGAATAGGGAACAACTGGACCATCCACCTGGAAAAGATGTACAAATTCTGGCAAACTGTCCTCCTGGAAGAACATACTTATTCCGGGAGGCCGTTTCCGCCGCACAAAGACTTACCCATTCACAAGGAACATTTCGACAGATGGCTGGAAATATTTCATTCCACGCTGAATGAAAATTTTGCCGGCAAGAATACTGAGGAAGCGAAATCGAGAGCTGGTTTGATGGCTCAACTTTTCTTATCCAAATTAAATTACATCAATACTCATCCGGGTAAAAGTATCTTATAGTGGCGTGAATATTGGAGTATTTGGGATGTCCAAAAAAATTAAATATGAGTAATGCCTTTATCAAAGAGAACGATGATCAGTGGCTACACGAGATCTCAACAACTCTCGACGCCCTGATTAATTACCTCACAAAAGAGAACAATGGCATCCGTGCCTATGAAAAAAAACTTTCTTTTTTGAGGAAAAACTGGGAAAGGAAATCTATGAAATGAATGACGGGATGAATTATTTTATTAATGAGGATGGAAAATGGCAGCTATTTACTGACCTTTAACCGGCAGATAAACAACCTTTTTCGTTTCAAAAAACTCTTCTTTAAAATGATCCTTCAGATCGGTATACACTACCCTTTTCTGAAAATCTTTAAACTCTTCTGTCAGATCACCCCCTTTTAAATAGAGGATTCCATTGGGAAGATCATTGAACTGTTTTACACTTACTTTGCCCTGAACCCATCTGTAAAACAGAGGAAATTCAGTAACAGCTCTGCTGATTATAAACTCGAATTTTTCGCGAACTTCTTCTGCCCGTTTATGTTCGGCACGCACATTCGTTAAACCAAGAGCACCTGCCACTTCATTCACAACTTTGATTTTTTTTCCTATGGAATCCACCAGGTAAAATTTGCATTCCGGAAAAAGGATAGCAAGAGGAATTCCGGGAAATCCGCCACCGCAGCCTACATCCATCATTGTTGTTTGAGGTTTGAAACTAATCACTTTCGCAATACCCAGAGAATGCAGAACATGACGCTCATAAAGAAGCTCAATATCTTTTCTCGAAATCACATTAATTTGTGAGTTCCAGTGTTCATACAATTCCTGTAATCGGGAGAATTGTTCCTTCTGGGTGTCGGTTAGGTCGGGAAAATAACGTGTGATGATACTAATATCCATAGTTTGCAGGCTCAGATCTTACCTTCTGAATTACGGAGGATGTTGGCGAGAAATTCTCTTGCTCTGAACAACTGTGCTTTAACAGTTCCCAATGGCAATTCCAGCTTTTCAGCAATTTCTTCGTATGATAATTCTTCAAAATAACGCATCTCAACAAGCACCCTGTATCGGGGCTTTAACTTTTCCACGATGTCATGCATGTGTTTGATCTTTTGCTTCTTCATGACACTCTCTTCCGGGTTCAACCCTTCAGCCTTAATGTCCATGCTCATCTCTCCACCTTCATCATTTTCAAATGTACGGTCGATGGAAAATGTCACCATTTTTTTTCTTCTGATAAAATCTATGCAATTATTGGAAGCGATCTTGAATAACCAGGTACTGAAGGCATAATTAGGAGTATATTGACTTAAACGTTTAAATGCTTTTCCAAAAGCTTCAATGGTCAGATCATCTGCATCATCCTTATTGTTGACCATTTTCAAAAGCATGAAATAAACCGAATCCCTGTAACGACCCATCAGATCTGCATACGCTTTCTGATCGCCTTTATCAAGCGCCAAACGGATCAATCCGTAATCGTGTATCGCTTTTTGCGAAAGGTTGGAATCAAATTCTAATTCATCCATATTCTGTATGCAGTTTTTAACGTAAGCGGATTATTTCCATTTATTCTTTTTCAAAAGCATATTCGACAATGTGATGGCCGGATAAATTATCAATAAGAGCAATTCAAGAAAAGGTGCAACTATCAGCAGATCTTTTTCATTCAATTGCTTCATCGATTTGTTAAAGATAATAAATTGAACCAACAATCGCAAAGCCATCATCGAAAGTACTACCACAGGCTGAAACTGAATTATCAGGAGGGTAATAAATGCCCCAAAGAAAAGATACTGACTCATACTCAGCATGGTCAGCCTGAATTTACTTTTCACATTGTACATCTTGAACGTTGTGACATGCCTGCGTTTTTGTCTCATCCAATTCCGGAATGTTTTTTTCACACGGGAAACCGTATGCGTATCCAGACTCACTTCAATTTTAGAATTTCGTTTTGTCGCCGCTTCATTCACAAACAGATCATCATCTCCCGATTCAATATGATAATGCGAAGCAAATCCTTTCATTTTAAAGAACAGCGACTTTTTATAAGCCATGTTCCGGCCTGTACCCATGTAGGTTCTGCCCGTCAAAGCAAACGACAGAAATTGCTGCGCGATAATGAACGTATCAAAACGAATGAGTTTGTTCAATAATCCTTTTTGCTTTTCATAAGCGCCATATCCCAGAACGATCTCTGTTTCCCCTGTAAAATGAACCATCATGCTTCGCAACCAATCTTTGCTGTTGGGCTTGCAATCAGCATCCGTCAAAAGTAAATGCTCGTGGGTTGCCCCTTTGATCCCCATCATCAACGCCACTTTTTTTCCATGCGAATAAGTATCATCTTCCTTGATCGTTACGATCTTCAGATTTGAATGCTTTTTTGCAAATTCTTTTAAGATATCACCCGTATTGTCGAAAGAACAATCATTGACCACCACGACTTCAAATTCCGGATAATCCTGAGAAAAAATATGAGGAAGCAGGTCGACTATATTATGATCTTCATTGCGTGCGCAGATGATAATGGAGGCGGGAGGCGTATGAGATGGAAGTTCTTTTTTAGCATAAAAAGACAACCTGCTGAAGATCCCCAGGTAATACCATAGTTGAATGAGAAGAGCAAGAGTTAGAAAACCAAAGATCAGCAAGCCAACAGAAAAAATCGTAAACACAGAAAAGTCCATCCCCGGATATCAATTAAAAATTAAAAAAGGCAATACAAATTCAATGTTCGTAAACCCTTATCATTACAAACAAAAATAGATGGTTCTATTCTATGCTAATGTATTATCTTTGGCAGGATTTAAACAAAGTAATTAACAATTTAGCAATCGAATAGCTAATCTGTACGAATAAACGAATCTAGGCCCATTTCCTGAAATTCAATATTCGCTTATTCGTTATTCGCTTTATTCGTTATTCGATTTTCGTTATTCGCTTTATTCGTTATTCGCTTATTCGTTATTCGCTTTATTCGCTTATTCGTTATTCGCTTTATTCGTTATTCGTACCATGAAGTTCAGTATTTCACACAAAGACACCAATAGCAAGGCACGCGCAGGAGAGATCACCACAGATCACGGAATTATCCAGACTCCCATATTCATGCCTGTAGGCACCGCAGGAACAGTTAAAGCGGTTCATCAGCATGAGCTTAAAGAAGATATCAAAGCCCAGATCATTCTTGGCAACACCTATCACTTATATCTTCGTCCGGGTCTGGAGATCATCGAAAAAGCCGGCGGTCTGCACAAGTTCAATGGTTGGGAAAGGCCATTACTCACCGACAGCGGAGGATACCAGGTATATTCTCTCGCCAACCAGCGAAAACTGACAGAGCAGGGAGCCAAATTCACTTCTCACATTGACGGAAGCAAACATTTTTTTAGTCCGGAAGGTGTTATGGATATTCAACGCACCATCGGAGCGGATATCATAATGGCTTTTGATGAATGCACACCATATCCCTGTGAATATGAGTACGCAAGAAAATCAATGGAGATGACTCACCGTTGGCTTCAGCGCTGCTGCCGGAGATTTGATGAAACTGAAGGGAAATACGGCTATGATCAAACTCTCTTTCCCATTGTACAGGGAAGTGTTTATCCTGACCTGAGAAAACGTTCTGCCGAATTCATTGCATCACAGAACAGAGAAGGGAATGCCATTGGCGGACTTTCTGTCGGAGAACCTGCAGAAGATATGTATGCGATGACTGAAGTTGTTTGTGAGATTCTTCCTGCTGAAAAACCCCGCTATTTAATGGGAGTAGGAACTCCTATTAATTTACTTGAATGCATTGATCTTGGAATTGACATGTTCGATTGTGTAATGCCAACGCGAAATGCCCGTCACGGATTACTCTTCACCAGTCATGGCGTGATGAACATGAAAAATGAAAAATGGAAGAATGACCTTACGCCACTGGATGAGCATGGGACTTCTTACGTTGATAAATTCTATTCAAAAGCATACGTTCGCCACCTGATCCATTCACAGGAATTATTGGGCGCACAAATTGCAAGCATTCACAACCTTGCTTTTTACCTATGGTTAATGGGCGAAGCAAGGAATCAGATCATTGCAGGAACTTTCAGGGAATGGAAAAACAAAATGGTTGTACAGTTAAATAACCGATTGTAGAACCTCATTTAAAATATTTTTTTTGAAACTAATAGACAGATACATCATTGGTAAATTCCTGGGGACATTTTTCTTCTCCATGTCTCTGATCATTCTGATCGTGGTGGTTTTTGATATCTCGGAAAAGCTGGAGGATTTTATTGCGAAGGATGCACCTCTCAGCGCCATTGTTTTTGACTATTATTTCAACTTCATTCCCTACTTCGTTAATCTGTTCAGTCCACTTTTTACATTTATTGCCGTGATTTTGTTCACCTCACAAATGGCCACACGAACTGAAATTGTTGCGATTCTCAGCAGTGGTATTAGCTACACCAGGCTGCTTGTTCCTTATATGCTTTCGGCAACGGTCATCGCCCTTCTTTCACTCTACCTGAACAATTTTATCATTCCAAAAGCGACTAAGAATCAAATTGAATTTGAAAATGAATACATCAGAAATCAATTTCAGAACCGCGATAAAAATATTCATAAGCAGATCTCTCCTGGTGTGTATATGTACATGTCGAATTTTCGTACAGAAGAGCAAACCGGATCCCGTTTCTCCATTGAGAAGTTCAGCAAAGGGAAATTATATTATAAAATGATCGCTGAAAGCATCCATTGGGATAGTATTCAGGCGCGGTGGACGATCAACAATTATTACATCCGTTACATTTCCGGAATGGATGAATTTATCAAAAAGGGTGAACGGATCGATACCACTTTTAATTTCACTCCGGAGGAATTTGGCAGGAAGGACAATAACATCGGAACTATGGACTACAATGAATTGGAGGAATACATCGCTTCCGAACGTCTCAAAGGTTCCGATAACATTGAATTGTACGAGATCGAAAAATACAGAAGAACCGCCTTTCCATTTGCAACCTTTATCTTAACGCTCATCGGTGTTTCCATTGCCAGCCGGAAAGTAAGAGGCGGAATCGGAATGCACATCGGACTCGGTATCTTTATCAGTTTTACTTTTATCATGTTCATGCAGGTGAGTACTACATTCGCTGCAAGCGGACATGTGAGGCCGATGGTGGCTGTATGGATCCCGAATTTTATTTTCAGCTTTTTAGCCTGGTACCTGTTGAGGAAAGCTCAGAAGTAAGGAAGAAGCAAGAGACAAGAGGCAAGAGGCAAGAAGCAAGAGACAAGAGACAAGAGGCAAGAGTCAAGAGAATTCCGAACGAAGTTTTGGAGAATTGGATATCGATCGGAGAACAAAATTTCAAACCGGATTTAGATTGCTACGCCTTAAGGCTCGCAATGACGGCACCAAAAGCATCACCTTCACAGTCGCCCTTCAAAAACAAAACAATCCTTAAACACTTCCTTTAAATCAGTGGCTTCGTTGAAAATCCCGTAGAGCGTAGATCCACTACCGCTCATTGAAGCATAAATTGCACCACGGGAATACAATTCTTCTTTGATCTTTTTTAATTCAGGAAACTGAGGAAAAATGGAATCTTCGAAATCATTATGAATATGTTCTTTCCATTGATCCGGAGAAAGGTTCTGTATATCTTCTTCCAATGAACGAACCGCTTGTTTCGGTTGAACTCCACCGTATGCTTTTGCAGTATTGATATGGACTGCCGGATAGATCAATGCAATAAAATATTTACTAAGATCAACAAGGGTTGATTCATACTGATCGCCTCTTCCTTCTGCAAATGCAGGTTTATTGCTGATAAAAAACGAACAGTCACTTCCCAGCTGCCTCGCATAATTATGCATTTCGCCCCAGGAAATTCCCAACTCGAATTTTTCATTCAGTAGCTTAATAAAAAAAGCCGCATCCGAAGAACCTCCTCCTAATCCTGCACCAATAGGTATATGTTTATGCAAATGAACTTTTACATTTGGCAAAGGAT
>JALYRR010000198.1 GCA_030855265.1 Bacteroidota bacterium
CCTTTGTAGAGGGGCAAGGGCTGAGGTCAAAACGCCATCAACCCTTCAATACCATGCATCTCTTTGTATTTATCAATAATGGAGTCGGCACTCAGCATAACTTCCTTTATCGTGATGCTGATGTATTTTCCGTTGGTAGATTCTTTCTGGGTGATCAGTGCTTCGTCAGAAAATTTTGATTCCACGAGCGCTATTTTACGGTTATCCGCAGGAATGATGAACTTAAACATATAGATCATCGGCCAGGAGGCTTCCCTATTTAGTTGTTCGCGTAATTTGTCAAATTGTTCATCCGTATTCATGATGTAAAGTTAAAGTTTTATCTCTTTTTAGCCGTACTTTTGAAAAAAATCCCGCTATGGAATTCACAATTAAAGGAGAGTATATTCAATTGAATCAGCTGATAAAAGCAATAGGCTGGGTAAGTAACGGAGCAGAAGCAAATAACGCGATTGATGCAGGCACAGTAAAAGTGAACGGAGTTACCGAGCACCGCAAACGAAACAAACTTGTGAAAGGGAATGTCGTTGAATTCAATGGAGAAACCGTTACCATTTCTTAAATATGAAAAAACTATTTTCACTTTTTTTCTTTTTTATACTTGCGGATCTTTCCGCACAGGATTTGTTGCTGCTGATACCTTACCGGCCGGAATCATGTCGGAACATGAATTATCTCCGGAAGCTTACGATAGCTGGAAAACAATTCAGGGCGAATGGTTGAAAGGAACCTATCAGGATGTTCTGAAGAAAAATAAGATAAAAGTGAATTGTAAAGACTGCAGTTCATTTTATATGGAAGTAATTATCAGCATCGACAAATCAGGAAAGATGAGCTATTACAAATTACTGAATGGAATCAAGTGCGGAGAGCCGATTACGAAAGGCATTGAGCTTCAGTTAATGAAATTCTTTTTCAGCCAGGCCTTTCCACCTTCTCTGTATGATATAAAATTCAGAACCCGTTTGGGCAAAAGTCTCAAATGTTAACCATGGTAAACCCGGGAAGCTATAATTAATCCCGCTTCGATTTGCAGCACTTCTGCCACCCGCATATCCTCTTCTCCATCTACTTTCCTTACATACTCCATAAAAACCTGTTCATTGTCTGCCGTAAACGATTGCGGATGATACGATAAAGAAGGCAGGCGATTGAATGCATCTTCCCACCATTCCGACATCGCCGCTTTACCGATAACGAGACCATCGGTTTCCGGTTTTCGGATCTTTAGTTTGGGGCTGAAATGGCGTGCCTGCGGATGATAGAGGTTCAGAAGTTTTTCCAGATCGTGTTCGTTAAAGGCCTCGAACCATTTTTCTGCGATCGCTTTATTCGATGCTGCATCCATGTTTTAAAATTTGCTCAAAAATAATTGAAAAATGTAGATAAAAACTTATTTCTACCTCAATAAAAGCCGTTTGTAATTGCTATTTTTACAAGGTTCTCAATTGTCTGAGTACCCAGAAATCAGCATTTATTCCGGTTCATCAAAAATGCGTTTAACCATCGTTTTGTTTTTTATTCTTCTCGCAGGCACCTGTACTTCGCAGGTGAATGCAAAGAATATCACGATCGCCAGAGATACCTTCGGAATCCCACACATTTTCGCACCTACGGATGCAGAAGCGGCATACGGTCTCGCCTGGGCACACTGCGAAGATGACTTTGAACACATCCAGGTAATGATGATCACCGCCAAAACACGGCTTGGTGAAATTGACGGCAAGGACGGCGCAGTCAGTGATTACTTCGTAAAACTGATCCGGGCAAAAGAGTTGGTGGATAAACAATACGAGAAAGATCTCACACCTTCTTACCGCAAGATCCTCGAAGCTTACGCTGCCGGACTCAATGCATACGCTGCATCGCATCCAAAAGAGATCAAACTGAAAAATATATTTCCTGTAACAGCAAAAAACATTGTGACCATGTATGTGGTGATCCTAACAAGCATGGTCGGCACACCAACTGCTCTTGAAGCAATCATCAAAGGAAAGCCGGATGAATATATTTTTAATGCAAACGCCGGATCAAACGGCATTGCGATGAATTCCGGAATTACTTCCGATAGTTCTACCTATCTGTTGATCAACCCGCATGTTCCACTCGAAGGCGCTGCTTCCTGGTATGAAGCGCATTTATGTACGGAAGAAGGCTGGAATGTTTACGGTGCATTGATTCCCGGAATGTCATCCCCGGCAATGGGTTGCAATGAACACTCCGGTTGGGCGATAACGTTTAACTGGCCGGATTATGTTGACATTTATAAGCTGGAGATCAATCCCGAGAACAAGAATCAATACAAATACGATGGCGTGTGGATGAATTTTGAATCCACTAAATTACCCCTGAAAGTAAAAACCAAACTAGGAAAGATCACCGTTAAAAAACAAGCGCTCTGGTGTGCATACGGCCCTGCTTACAAAACGGATAAAGGGGTTTATGCGCTCCGATATCCCACCATGTTCAATGTGAAAGCGGCGGAACAATGGTACAACATCGGCAAGTCAACTCATTATGGTGAATTTTACCGCGCCATGGAAATGCAGGGAATTCCTCTTTTTAATTTTGTGTATGCAGATGATTCGGATCATATCTTTTATCTGTTTAATGCGATGCTGCCGAAGCGTGATCCTGCCTACGACTGGCAGAAAGTGCTTCCCGGGAATACATCTAAAACCAATTGGAATACATTTTATTCCCTGAGAGAACTTCCTCAGAAATACAATCCGAAGTGCGGTTATCTTTACAACACCAATAACACTCCTTTTCATTGCACGTCTTCCGCAGAAAATATTTCCGAAGACCGGTTCGATAAACAATCCGGCTACTCCTGGAACCGCGTGAATAACCGCGACCTTCGTTTTACAGAACTCATGAAAGGGAAAACGAAAATTTCCTTTGATGAATTCAAAGCGATAAAATATGATTGCACTTATCCTACGCAGCAGGGTGGAATCTTCCGGACATTCAAACCTGTCCTTGCCTTACAGGAAAGTAAATATCCTGATATTGCTGATGCGATAGCAAAATTAAAAAAATGGAATTTCTCCGGAGATGCCGCCAACAGGGAAGCTGCGCTTGTTGCATTTACATTCAATTACCTCTTTGCCAAAAAAGAAGCGGCTTACAACGAACTTGAAACAGGCATTGTTTACACAGAAGAATTGCTCGTTGAAGCGATCCGTCATTCCAAAAGCACGATGCTGAAAAATCACAAGACCATTGATATTCCTTATGGAGAAGTGCAACGACTGTTACGCGAGGATAAATCATTTCCTGTTTCCGGATTCCCTGAATGCCTGAAATCAATGGCAAGTGAAGTAACAAAAGACGGTAAGCTCCGCGCCATCAACGGGGATTCATTTATTATGTTCGCGAAATTCTCTAAGGAAGGAAACACCTATGAAACGATTGTTCCGTATGGGGAATCAAGGCATAAGAATAATCCTCACCTGACAGATCAGATGGAGATGTACAGCAAACAACAGACAAAAACAGTAACCCTGGAAAAAGAAAAAGTGCTGCAGACAGCAACACGAATTTATCATCCGCAATAAAAAATTTATGACAATTCAGAATGACCTTATTTTAAGAACGGCAAGAGGAGAAAAAACAGAGCGCACTCCCGTATGGTTGATGCGTCAGGCAGGGCGCGTGTTACCGGAGTACCGCGCAGTGAGAGCGAAGATGGGTGGTTTCAAAGAACTGGTGGAAACGCCGGAGTTCGCCTGCGAGGTAACCATTCAGCCGGTTGATATTTTGGGCGTGGATGCAGCTATTATTTTTTCTGACATCCTCGTGATCCCGGAAGCAATGGGTTTACCGTACCAGATGATCGAAGCGAAAGGCCCCTGGTTTGAAAAAACAATTCAGAGTCCTGCTGATGTGGATCAGATGCGCATTGCTGTGCCGGATGATCTTCATTACGTAATGGACGCGATTAAACTTACGAAGCAAGGTTTGAACGGACGGGTTCCGCTTATCGGATTTGCAGGTGCTCCCTGGACGATCTTCGCTTACATGATAGAAGGAAGCGGAAGTAAAACATTTTCAAAAGCAAAAAAATTCCTCTACACACAACCGGAAGCTTCTCATAAGCTTTTGCAAAAGATCACAGACAGCACCATCAATTATCTCAAAGGACAGATTCTTGCCGGTGCGGATATGCTGCAATTGTTCGATAGCTGGGCGGGTGTTCTTTCGCCGGATCAATATTTTGAATTTTCCCTGAAGTACATTTCTCAGATCTGTGATGCCATCAACGATGTTCCATTCACTGTGTTTGCAAAAGATGCGCACTTCGCACGGAAAAAAATGGGTTTGCTTAACTGTGATACCATTGGCCTCGATTGGACATTGAACATTGCTGAGTCAAGAGAGTTGATCGGAAAAAATAAAACGCTGCAGGGCAATATGGATCCATGTTTATTGTATGCCGACTTTGATACCATCCGCAAGGAAACAATTAAAATGCTGAAGGAATTCGGCCCTGAGAGGCACATTGCCAACCTCGGCCATGGCTTGTATCCTGATCTTGAAGTGGACAAAGTGAGATGTTATGTGGATACCGTAAAAGAATTTCGTTTTTAGTACAATGGATCATCAGATGAGTGATTATTAAAAACCAATTTTTACCGCAATAACCGGATTATGGAAAATTTAAAAAAAGGTGACAAAAAACTGATCAATGCCTGGGCAACGTATGACCTCGCTAATTCCGTTTATAATCTTGTCATCACAGCCACTATTTTTCCTATTTATTATAAGATAGTCACTACTACAAAAGATGAAGCCGGAAACGAGATTTCCAACATGGTGAGTTTTCTTGGAATGGAACTCAAAAACACTACCTTGTACGATCTTGCCATTGCATTTGCCTTCCTCGTTGTAGCGGTTCTTGTTCCCTTGTTATCGGGTATTGCGGATTACAGCGGCAGTAAGAAAAAGTTCATGCAATTCTTCTGTTACCTTGGAGCTGTATCCTGCTCGCTGATGTATTTCTTCGATAAAGATTCACTCTACCTGGGCATTGCACTGGCGATTTTTGCATGCATTGGTTTTGCCGGAAGTCTGGTATTCTATAATTCCTACCTCCCGGAAATTGCAGCACCTGAGCAACAGGATAAAGTGAGTGCCAAAGGATTTGCCATGGGGTATGCAGGCAGTGCGCTTCTGTTGATTGCAAATCTTGCACTTGTTATGACGAGGGAAACGGGTGCTGAGAAAGTTCAAATGATGCAATATTCATTTATTACGGTTGGGATCTGGTGGTTTGCATTTGCTCAGATCACATTCTATTATCTTCCAAAAGGAAAAGCGAAAGTAAAAACTGAAAACTCACATTTTCTTTCTCATGGATACAAGGAGCTGAGGAAAGTGTGGAAAGAGTTGAAGCAAAACAAAATGCTCCTGCGTTTTCTTCCTGCCTTTTTTATTTACAGCATGGGTGTTCAAACGGTGATGCTTATTGCCAACCACTTTGGCTCGGATGAAATTAAGATGGAAGCCGGACAGTTGATCACAACCATCCTTATCATTCAGTTTGTGGCCATGGGAGGCGCATTGCTGTTTTCATACATCTCAAAGAAAAAAGGAAATTTGTTTACATTGAAATTGTGTACAATGATCTGGTCGTTTATTTGTCTGGGCACTTATTTTCTTGTCCATACACCTGCACATTTTTATGTTGTAGCCGGATTCGTAGGATTAGTGATGGGAGGGATTCAATCTCTTTCGCGTTCAACGTATTCCAAAATGCTTCCTGAAACAGAAGATACTGCTTCTTATTTCAGTTTTTACGATGTATGTGAGAAATTAAGCATCGTATTGGGAATGGCAACCTTTGGGATCATCAATGAATTAAGCACAACCATGAGAACTCCGATCATCGCGTTGATCTCGTTCTTTATTCTTGGATTTTTATTGTTGTTCAGAGTGTCGGCAGTAGAGAAAGTAGCAGGGAAGAAATTGTAAATTTATCAAAAAACATACTTTTTAATTCACAACGAGCAACTTCCCCTTATGAACATTCCCATCGTTTAATCTCAATGAATAATAATACATTCCTGTATTCACTTGTAAAGCAGAAAAAGAATTTGAATAATTTTGTTCTTTAAAAATGATTTGCCCCAAAGAGTTAAAGATAAGTAGTTCGTTGTTTTCCGAAAGCCCCTTAATTTCAAAAAAATCATCCCCTGAAATAAAAGAAGGTATAAATATATCTACTTGTAACTCTGGACAATCCATGCAAATGATACTTACGTCATCTATGTAGTAATAGGAATAGGGATAGCTACCTTCTGACAATTGGGTTGTATCTGAACTAGAATCGTCTAGAAAATTGCCGATTGTTATAAATTGTTCGGAGCCGTTTGCGACATAGGTACCACTAATTTTAGTCCAACCGATTTTATCAATTAGTTGATTATCTACAACATTATTGGCGATCTGCGGAGTAACATTTATTACTGCGCCTGAAGTAGCAGTCGATATTGCTGTGTCTGAAAAATACAAACCAATACTATGTGTGGCAATGCTGAAGGTATCACCTAAACTTACATAAAATTCTACCAGATAGTTTTGTGAAGGAACTAAATTAGCGATTAAAGGTGTTTGTATATATTCCCTAAAGATACCCGTATATGTATAAAAGCCTGCGTAAGCCTGCCCCGTTTTTGCATATTGGTAACCTATATCATTATTAGGAACCCCAAT
>JALYRR010000199.1 GCA_030855265.1 Bacteroidota bacterium
CCTGGGAAGGAAGTGCTCGTATGCAATGTTAAAGTAAAGTTAACAGCAAAGGAAAAAAACAAATTGAAAAGGAGAGCAAAAATACTGGTAGGACCAACCAAAAAGCGATATTAACAAGGAGGAAAAAAAACGAATTCTTTTGTCTATTATCTTTTAATCGTTATCTTTCGCACCTTAATCGGGAAATTAGAGCCTTTGCCAGTATTCAACGGCATTGCTTAAGACAGTCATGAAACAGCAATCATTATCGGCCCTAATTGGCTTTGTTTATATAGTTTGTGTCTCAGCCTGCGGGCACAGTGATGACAAATTTCTTTCTGAAGGAGAGATCGAATACGATGCTGTGGTTGTTGATCAGAGCAATCCAATGGCGACTTTGGCTCCCAGTAAAATGACCATTAAGTTTAAGGATAATAAATCATGTGCTGAAATGAGCGCAGGAATGGGTTTGTTCAGTACTTCTTTTATTTCTGATCCGGAAAAACAAACTCTTACTCAACTTGTAAAATTACTGAACAAAAAATTCTCTCTTATTCAGGATGCTGCTGCGATAAAAAAAGAAAATGAAGCCTATCCTGTTGAAGTTACAGCCTGCAAAGAAACCAAGCTTGTTGCAGGATATAAATGCAATAAATCACATGTGAAGTTAAAGGATGAATATGGTTCATTAACCGAATTCGATATTTATTATACCCGTGACCTGGATATCAAAAATCCAAATTTTGCAAATCCTTTTTATATGATTGATGGTGTTCTGATGGAATATCAGATCAAGCGGTTCGGACTTGAAATGCGTTTTACAGCCCGAAATGTAAAACCTACCGAAGTGGATGAAGAACATTTTCAACTTCCGGCTGATTACAAAGCCATCTCTCAGAAGGAGATGAATGAACTTTTCGAAGGCCTTCAGTAGAAAAACTTTCCATACTAAATTCAAACTTGTTTCGATGAAAAAAATCCTGTTGTCCGCAGCTATCGCTGTTATGTCTTTCTCAACTCTTAGTGCACAGAAAAGTTTTGAAGGCTCAATAACCTATTCAATTAATTTCGACGGTTCCGGTTTGCCACCTGAAGCAATGGATATGCTGAAGGGAGCGGAAACAACTACGTATATAAAGAATGAAAAACGCCGCGTAGATATGAATATGCCTATGCAAAGCACATCTACTTACATGAATGCCAAGGAAAAAAATATTGTAACCACGATGGATATCATGGGTCAGAAATACCTGATCAGAACTTCGGAGGCTGACATCAAAAAAGATCAGGAAAGCCAGCCTGAAACAATCATCAAGTATACGGATGAGACGAAAGAGATCGCAGGGTATAAGTGTAAGAAAGCAGAAATTACAGTAAAGTCCAAAGATGGTAAGGAAGAAATTGTGACTGTTTTTTATACCGAAAAAATTCCTGCAAGCGAATTAAAGAGTGCTTTTAAAGGATTGAAGGGTTTTCCACTGGAATATAGTATGTCCCAAAGTGGAATTAAAATGAAATTTTTTGCCAAAACTGTTTCAAAAGAAAAGGTAGCCGATACCAAATTTGAAATTCCAAAAGAAGGTTACAGGGAAACAACCCTTGAGGAATTACAAAAGGAAATGTCGGGCGGACAGTAAAACGTCATCCCTATCACATTAAAAGCCTTCTTCGGAGTTCCGGGAAGGCTTTTTGTTTATTCACAAGTGAACGTGTATAAGATTTTGAATATCATTTCTTTCAGGCCTTACCATTCCTTAATTTTGAATGGATTAATCAATGCAACCGGATGGCTGAGGCTAAAAAAAACACGCTGAAAAACACACTGAAAGACGAAAAGGGGGAAAGCAAATCTTCAGCAAAGGAAACCCGTCCCAAAAAGAACGGCACAGCAGAGAATGTTGCAGGCAGACCATCTCTTGGAGAAGGATTTGAACGCTTCACTTCCTTTCTGAGAAATGAGCGCTTCCAGAAAATTTTCGGACTCACCTTATTACTTTTCAGTGTTTATCTGTGTATCGCCTTTACATCCTACGCGTTTACATGGGAGACAGACCAGGATAAAGTTCTCGGCGATCTTTTCGCTCCTGAAGTAAAGGTCAATAACTGGTTAGGAAAGTTAGGCGCTTTATTATCCCATGTTTTCATTCATAAATGGTTCGGCGTTTCATCTTACATCTTCGCTTTCCTTGCATTTATTACAGGGCTTCGCATTGCATTTAATCTGACGATGATGGATATGAAGAGGACGTATATATTCTGCTTCTTCTTTCTTGTCTTTACTTCGGTAGCCTTAGGTTATTTTTTCGCTGATTCGATGTTCTATCTGGGTGGAGCATTTGGTTATACGATGAGCACAAAACTAAATGCTATCCTCGGATTTACCGGAACCGGTGTTTTGCTTTGTTTTGCATTTGTTGTGTTTCTAGTTGCCGCATTTAATATATCATTATCTCCCCGTAAAAAAGAATTGCCGGAAGAAATTCAGGAACCTGCGCTGGAAGAAGAACGACCTGTTCAGGTCAACTCGCTTCGTGATGATTTTATCCGCGAAAAAGAGGAGCTGATAATAGAAGCGCCCATAAAACAAAATGATTTTGTGATCACAAATGAAGTGAAACATGATATCATTGAAGAGGTAGAGAAGCCTGAGATCATCATAGAAGAAGTTGCAAAACCTGAAGTGAAAGAGCCGATCGTTCTTTCTGCCGAAACAGACGGAGTTCAGTTTATTGTTGAAAATACCGAAAACAAAGAGGAAGAGTTAACTTCTGATCAGATATCAAAAGCGCTCATCGCTCAGGTGGGAGAATATGATCCAACGCTGGATCTGGGCAGCTACCAGTTTCCTCCGCTGGATCTTTTAGAGGATTACGGCGGCTCCAAGGATATTGTGATCAATACGGAAGAGTTGAACGCAAATAAGGACAGGATCCTAAAAACATTGGGAGATTACGGGATTGAAATTGAAAAGATAAAAGCAACGGTGGGTCCTACTGTTACTTTGTATGAGATTGTTCCGGCTGCCGGAGTAAGGATCTCGAAGATCAAAAATCTGGAAGATGATATCGCGCTGAGTTTATCTGCATTGGGAATCCGTATCATCGCACCTATTCCGGGAAAAGGAACGATCGGTATTGAAGTGCCGAATCAAAACGCTGAAATGGTTCCTATGAGGACCATTCTTGCTTCAGAAAAATTTCAGAATACAACAATGGATCTGCCCATCGCGCTTGGTAAGACGATCAGCAATGAAACCTTCATTACGGATCTTGCTAAAATGCCACATTTGCTGATGGCAGGTGCTACCGGCCAGGGAAAATCCGTTGGATTAAATGCGATTCTCGTTTCACTTCTCTATAAAAAACATCCTTCGCAAATTAAATTTGTTCTGGTAGATCCTAAAAAAGTAGAGCTCACTTTATTCAATAAGATCGAACGTCACTTCCTGGCAAAGCTACCTGACAGTGCAGAAGCCATCATTACTGATACCAAAAAGGTAATTCATACTCTTAACTCATTATGTATCGAGATGGATCAACGATATGATCTTCTGAAAGAAGCACAAGTCAGGAACCTGAAAGAATACAATGCAAAATTCATTGCTAGAAAATTGAATCCGAATAACGGACATAAATTTCTTCCCTATATTGTTTTAGTAGTAGATGAGTTTGCCGATCTGATCATGACCGCTGGTAAGGAGGTTGAAACTCCAATTGCACGTCTTGCTCAGCTGGCCCGTGCTATTGGAATCCACCTGATCATTGCAACGCAGCGCCCTTCTGTCAACATCATTACAGGAACTATTAAAGCGAATTTCCCTGCAAGGATCGCGTTTCGTGTTACTTCCAAAATTGATTCACGAACCATTCTGGATTCAGGTGGAGCGGATCAATTGATCGGTAGAGGAGATATGCTATTATCCACCGGAAACGACCTGATCCGTTTGCAATGCGCTTTTGTTGATACACCTGAAGTTGATAAGATCTGTGATTTCATTGGAAGCCAGAGAAGTTATCCGACTGCTTTTCTTCTACCGGAATACGTAGATGAAAACGGAGAAGGCAGCGGTAAAATGGATGATCCGTCAGAAAGAGATTCTTTGTTCAATCAGGCCGCTGAAATTGTTGTCTCCACGCAGCAAGGATCCGCTTCTTTACTACAGAGACGATTAAAGCTTGGTTACAACCGTGCAGGGCGAATTGTGGATCAGCTGGAGTCTGCAGGAATCATCGGTCCCTTCGAAGGTTCTAAGGCCAGAGAGGTGCTGATAAAGGATATGTTATCTTTGGAACAGTTTTTGAATAAACGTGATACGAACTAATAAACTCCCAAATGTTTACTAAAAAAATAGCTCTCCTTGTATTTTGTGCTGCCGGATATTTAACTGTGAATGCACAGGCTGACCCGAAAGCAAAAAAAATTCTTGATGAATTAAGTGTAAAAACAAAAGCTTATACCTCCATAAAGGCCGAATTTTCATTTACCATTGAAAAAAAGGATAAAACAAAAGATACCCAGAACGGTAAGATTCAGACCAAAGGCAGCAAATATAAATTAGAGATACCCGGACACGAGATCACCAGTGATGGAAAAACAGTCTGGGATTTTATTAAAGATGCCAATGAGGTACAAATTAAAGATGTTGAAACAGGTGGTGATGATGCAGTTACTCCTTCAAACATTTTTACTCTGTATGAAAAAGGTTATAAGTACAAATTTGAATCTGAAGACGCAACTACTCAAACCATCAGTTTATTTCCTGAAAATCCGGATAAGAAGAAATTTCATACAGTGAAATTGTTTATCGACAAAACGAAGAAACAAATTTCCAGTGTGAAAATGATGATGAAAGATGGCTCGGTCCAAACATATTCTATAAAATCATTTACACCCAACACGCCTTTGGCAGATACCGATTTTACTTTCAACTCTAAGGCTCACCCGGGAGTTTCGGTGGAAGATCTCAGGTAGAAATATTTATACACAAAAAAGCCCCTTCATCTGATTGTTGAAGGGGCTTTTTTTATTCTGATTGCTATTCCATTCTTTTTCTGTGACTGAGTTTTACACCCATATAGCCACCGAGGTAGGAAAAAGGTACAAAAACAACTATACCGAAAAGGATCATCCAAAGCGGATGGCCTAAGGTGATCATATTAAACATTCCTAGTCCCATCAATATTCCACCGATTGTTATTGCTTTTGATAACTTCATTCGGACAGCGATGAGCGAAGCTACCAGCCCACCAAAGAATGAACCTGCGGCATAAGCTGTTAGAATCAGTAGTCCTGCAGCGACAGGAAGGGTAGAGATGAATTCTTTAAAAACAGCCGGGTCTCTAAGATCGATTCCGGAAGGAGGAGGATAGAGAGCATGCGCAACACCTTCAATGATAAAAATAAAGAGGATCCCCGTGATCAAACCTCCAAGAATAGAAAGAATATTTCGTAACATACAATTCCAAATTAGTTCTCAAAGTTATTATAAAATAGTTAAACAAAAAAAATCCCGTTGCTCATTGAACAACGGGATTTTTAATTAGAACGCTACGATTATTCGATGATCAATTTGCTTGTGTAAGAGTGACCGTTTACAACTGAATTGATAAAGTAAACACCTGAATCAAACGAAGAAGTATTGATGTTAAGTGAATTTTTACCTGCAATTAACTGGTTCTCAAATTTGCTGATCTGTTGTCCAAGAAGGTTAGTGATAACAACATTTACTTTAGCTGATTCAGTAAGGGTGAATTCTACATTTACCATGTCTGAAGCAGGGTTAGGGAATAATTTCACCTCACCCTTGATAACATTGTTTTCATTGATTCCTACCATGCAGGATTCTCCTACCGGAATTTTGTAATACATGATGTTAGCAGCTCCAGATTGAGGGTCAACAGTGGTTGTTGTAGAAACACCATGTCCCGGAGCATTATCCTGCTGAACGATCATGTGAACGAATCCGTCAACATCTTTTGCCATTGCACCATAAACACCTTCTGTGTAATCATAGGCAGAAGATAAATCAGGATCAGTGATGTCAGCAGGGCTGCACCATGTTGTACCGTTATCTTCAGAACGCATTACATACGTATGACGGAAACTTTTTCCAGGATTTGTTGGAGGATTAAGAGTTCCTGAACCAGTATCATATCCTTCTCCAACAGAATTCAATCCTTCGAAAAGACCTGCATAAGAAACATACAAATTACCCATTGCATCAATACCTGAATTAGGCATAGAGCTTAAGCTTAATTGAAAAGTACCCATTCCCAAAGTAGCTCCACCCGGATCAGTGTATACATTTAATTCTCCATCTGAATTCAGATCCAGTACACTTGAAATCATAACCGGAGCAGTTGCGCCCATGTTTTCATTCCAGTACATCAAACCATCAGTGTAAGGGAAATATGACAATCCTTGTCCTGCTGCAGTTCCCGGGTTATCGCAAACAACACGCATTCTTCCGAACCATACATGAGCTTTACCGCTGTTATCAAGCAATACATTCATAGATGCATCGTTTGATTCAATTGTATCAGCAACCATGTCGCCATTGTTATCAGTGATATCAGTAGCACTGTTGAACAAAGGAATACCGAAGTTATTTACAATTGTTTTAGTCCATGTGTTTCCGTTATCAACAGATTTTAATAACACTACGTCAACGTCAAATCCTCCGGCAACGATAGCGATCGTATCTCCTTTGGCGTCAATTGAATAAGCATCT
>JALYRR010000200.1 GCA_030855265.1 Bacteroidota bacterium
AAACAAGGCTCGCTGAGTATTGATGTTTTGTATTATCTTCTTCTTGGAGCTGCAATCGTCACCATCATCGTCCTGCTTCTGAAAAACAATATCCGTTCTCTCTTCTATGGAAAAAGTGCAAAAGTGGCCATCGACTTCAAAGAATTTGAAGAGGACATTCATGCGATCAGCTTTGACAAATTAATTGCCGAAGCCATCGCAAAAAAAGACTTCAGGAAAGCCGTTCGTCTTCACTTTTTAAAATTACTGAAAGACCTTACGGATAAAGATCTGATCAAATGGCAGATCGACAAAACCAACAATGATTATTCCATGGAACTCGCAAACAGCCAATATCACAGTCAGTTCAGAGAACTCGCCTTGCTGTATGAATATGTCTGGTATGGTGATTTCCATCTGAATGAAGATAGTTTCAGCAGCACCGTTTCCAAATTTAAAAAATTCAGCATCTGATGTTTAAAGGAAACAGAAAATACATCTTCCTGCTGATCCTTTGTTTCGGAACATTGATCAGCTTACAGATCATGGCTCCGAAACCCATCGACTGGACTTTGTCGTTCATGGAGAAGGATAAAAAACCCTACGGCACAAGAGCACTGCATGAATCATTGCCAGGGCTGTTCCCGGGACAATCCTTTACCGATGAAAAAGCTGCGTTGTACAATTCCCTGTACAACAACATGCCGCGTTTTAGTAATTACATCATCATAAATCAATCCTTTAGTCCCGACACGCTGGATGTAAGAGCACTTCTGAATTTTGTAGAAGCGGGCAACAATGCTTTTATCGCCTGCAATTATTTCGGAGGAAAGTTCGCGGATACGCTACGTTTGCAAACCGACAACTTTTTTGACATGGCAACCACGGCAGCTACCGATTCAGCTGCTTTCGCAAATATGTCATCCGGTACAAGTTCGGTTAAAATAAATTTCGTGAGTCCTTCGTTTAAAACCCCGGTTGACTACTCCTTCGAAAAAGGTCTCGAAAACACCTATTTCAAAACATTCGATACGGTAAAATCAATCGTGCTTGGAATCAATGCGAATAAAAAACCAAACTTCATTGAGCTGAAATTCGGGAAAGGAAAATTTTATCTCAGTACAGTTCCTGAGGCATTCGTGAATTATAATTTCGTCAGCAAAAATCACGATTACGCCTGCAAGGCACTTTCCTATCTTCCGCTGACCTCCATCATTTGGGATGAATATTACAAAATTGGCAAAATCAGCAATGACACACCTATGCGAGTTCTCTTCAACAACATCTCTCTTCGTTATGCATATTACCTTTTACTGATCTCATTATTAGTGTTCATCATAATCGGGATCAAGAGAAAGCAACGAATCATTCCTGTGATCGAACCTTTAAGAAATACAACGCTGGATTTTGTCAGAACGGTTGGAACACTCTATTTCCAGACTGGCAATCACAAAAACATCGCGGATAAAAAGATCAATTATTTTCTCGAATTCATCCGTTCCTCCTTCCAGGTACAAACGCACATGTATGATGAAACTTTCTTAATCAGGATCAGCGACCTTTCCGGAATTGATTTTCAGAAAGTGAAACATCTGTTTTATTATTTTAATGACATTCATAACAAGCATACGATCACCCAGAACGAATTATTAAAACTGAACAGTTTAATCGAAGAATTTCACTCACTAAATAAACGATAAATCAAATGGAAGAAAATGTGTTTCAAAACAGAGTTGATCTGAGCGAGTTGCAGCAAGCTGTTGCCAGGATCAAGCAGGAGGTCAATAAGATAATTGTGGGACAGGACGAAATGATCGAATTGCTGATTGCGGCTATCCTTGCTGATGGACATGTTCTGATAGAAGGTGTTCCCGGAGTAGCGAAAACACTGGCTGCGAAATTACTTTCAAGAACGATGTCGGTTGGATTTTCCAGGATCCAGTTCACTCCCGATCTGATGCCTTCTGACATCATCGGGACAAGTGTGTACAATCTTAAGACTTCAGATTTTGAATTCAAACAAGGACCTTTATTCTCCCATATTATACTAATCGATGAGATCAACCGTGCTCCTGCAAAAACACAATCGGCCTTGTTTGAAGCGATGGAAGAGCGACAGATTACTGTGGACGGAAAAACCTATCCACTCGAAGCGCCATTCATTGTACTTGCTACACAAAATCCGGTTGAGCAGGAAGGAACATACCGTTTACCTGAAGCACAACTCGATCGTTTTGTTTTTAAAATCGAAGTGGATTATCCCACACTTGAACAGGAAACAAAGATCATTGCGGATTACCATTCCCGCAGAAACACAGTAGACATCACGCTTGTGAACAGTGTGATGAATGCAACTGATGTAAAGGAATACAGGAACAAAGTAAGTCAGGTACATATCGACGCGAATCTTATTTCCTACATAGCCAAAGTGGTGAACCAGACACGCAACAACACATCTCTTTATCTTGGAGCTTCTCCGAGAGCTTCTTTGTCGATCTTATCCACAGCAAAAGCAATTGCAGCAATGAGAGGAAGAGATTTTGTTACACCGGATGATATAAAATTTGTAGCGACGCCCGTTTTGAAACACCGCGTAATGCTGACACCTGAGAAGGAGATGGAAGGGCTCAGCACAAATGATGTGGTGAAACAGATCATTGAAAAAATTGAGATTCCTAGATGATGTAAAAGGTAAAAGGTAAAAGTTAAAAGACAAAAGACAAAAGGGAGGTATACAAGTCAGTTCGAGTGATTTTGTCCTTCACAAAATCGTATCAAGAACCGAGCGAGGCGGGTAAAAGTTAAAGTTCGAAAGATAAAAGAACGCGGGTCAAAATTTATATGTACGAACGAAAATGAAACGCTTTTTAAAAACATTGTATTTTTCAAATCTGCTCTATTACATAATAGCAGCGGAGGCGGTATTTTTTGTTTTCGGTTTCTTCTTTCCAGAACTTTTTATCGTAGCAAAAACAACCCTATTCATCATTCTTGCACTGGTTGTTTCCGATATTCTGATCCTGTACCTTAACAAGGATGGTATTTTTGCAAGGCGGGATACCCTTGACAAGCTTTCTAACGGTGACGACAATCCGGTTCAGATCTATATCGAGAACAGGTATCTTTTTACTGCGCGTTTGTCGGTACTCGATGAATTGCCTTTCCAGTTTCAAGCACGTGATACTGTTTTCAAATTATCATTGTCATCCGGCAAAAACAAGATCATTCAGTATGACGTTCATCCGGTAAAGCGCGGGGAATATTTTTTCGGAGCGGTGAATGTGTTTGTTAAAAGTCCGATCGGGCTTATTCAAAAAAGGTACAAATTTTCACAGGACATGAAAGTTCCTGTTTACCCTTCCTTCATGCAGATGCGAAAGTACGAGCTGCTGGCCATCTCCAACCGCCTTACTGATTCAGGGATCAAGAAGATCCGCAGAAGAGGGAACAATGCAGAGTTCGATCAGATCAAGGATTATGTTTCCGGGGATGATTATCGCACTGTCAACTGGAAAGCCACAGCGCGAAAAAACAAACTGATGGTTAACCAATTTCAGGATGAACGTTCGCAGCAAGTGTATTCAGTGATTGACATGGGACGAGTGATGCGCATGCCATTTGAAGGACTGAGCCTGCTTGACTATGCGATCAATTCAAGTCTAGTCATTTCCAACATCGCGATGCTGAAACAGGATAAAGCCGGACTCATCACCTTCTCACACAAAGTGCAATCCATCCTGCCCGCCGACAGAAGAAACGCGCAATTGCAAAAGATCCTTCAGCTATTATACAATCAGAAAACAGGTTATCTGGAAACCGATTATGAAAATCTGTATGTAAACATCCGCTCGAAAGTAAATCAACGAAGCCTGTTGTTGTTATATACAAATTTTGAGAGTGTGTCTGGTTTACAGCGACAACTAAAATACCTGCGTCGACTGGCAAAAGATCATTTGCTGGTGGTGATCTTTTTTGAGAACACAGAGTTGCGATCCTTTCTGGAAAAACCAGCAGAATCGACTGAGGAGGTTTATAATAAAGTTATCGCGGAGAAATTCTCCTATGAGAAAAAACTAATTGTGAAGGAACTTGAGAAATATGGCATTCATAGTATTCTCACTTCACCTCAAAAGTTATCTGTGAATACGATCAACAAGTATCTCGAACTGAAAGCAAGAGGGCTAATTTGATGTTGGATATTGGATGTTGGATGTTGGAGGAAGGATGTTGGATATTAGATGTTGGATTTCAGATTACGCTGCGGAAAATGGAATTTGAAGAAAAGAAACCAAAGAAAAAGCTTACACCTAATCAGGCCTTAATCAAGGCGCAGAATACCTGTGTTTACCAGGAACGCTGTCAGCAGGAGATGCGCGATAAATTATATGAATGGGGATTGTATACCGATGCAGTAGAGAACATCATAGCTCATCTGATCACCGATAATTTTCTGAATGAAGAACGCTTCGCAAAAGCATTTGCCGGCGGAAAATTTCGGATTAAAAAATGGGGGAAGGTGAAGATCAGGATCGAATTAAAGAAAAGACACATCTCAGAATACTGCATTAAAAAAGGCATGCTGGAAATTCCGGACGATGATTATTTAAAAACCATCCGGCAGCTCATCGAAAAAAAATCACGGGACATCAAAGGAGGGAAAGAATACATCCGCAATTATAAAATTGTTCAATACCTTGCCTCAAGAGGATTTGAGCAGGACCTGATCTGGTCAGTAATAAAAGCTGAAGAGTAATTTTGCTAGTAAGTAGTTAGTAGTTGGTATTTGATAGCTGGATGGTTTTAGTATGTCAGCTCGAGCGCCTACAGGCAGGAAGGGAGTCGAGAACAATGAATACAAAAAGAGATTGCCACGATCGCGAAAAGCGACCTCGCAATGACGCTCCGATAGAAACTGACTTACCAACTCACATAATGCTTCTTAGGAATCTCATTCATCTAACTCGATACGTCAGTTCGAGTGATTTCTTTTTTCACGAAATTGCCTGCCTTCCGGTAGGCAGGTATCGAGAACCTTTGGAAAACAAACTCAATCCTTAAACAACCCCGATCTTTCCAACACAGGAATAGCTTCCTTTTTATATAAGATGGGGAAAGTCCGTCGTAGCACTTTGCCTTCAGGACCTTCGAAATAAATAACAAGTCTTGGAAAAGAGAACTTCGGACTTTTTAAATGAGCCGTACGTATTTTACTTCGCTGAATCATGGGTGTACGGCTGCTGAGAAATCCTTCTTTGACTCTCCGGAACGAAATCAGCAATAAAATAATTCCACCATAATTTATTGGATGAGCAAAAAAATCAAAACCGTAATACATCATAGAGATGACGGTATATCCGAATAAAAATATAAAGATGATGTAATTCAGAATGCTGATCACACCCCATGCTTCGCTCAATTCAAACTCCAAAGGAATTCTACCGGGCGTTTTTGAATTCACCACAAAAATGTGCTCATCTGTAATGTGCAGGTATTCCTTCTTGTTAATTCTGAAATAATTATCGGGCATGATTTGTTTTCTTATGACAATGTAAAAATACCTTAAAATTACATGCCATTTCCGCATTATTATTAACTTTGCGACATGATTACTACAGACCAACTTAAAGACCTTCGGGAGCGCACGGATGCGTTGAGGGGGCATCTTTGACATCGATCTTAAGCTTCGCGAAATAGCTGAAGAAGAAGAAAAAGCTCTCGCACCGAACTTCTGGGATGATCCCAAAAAAGCAGAAGAACTGCTTAAAGAAACCAAACTCAAAAAGAACTGGACCCGCTCCTATGCTGTTTTACAAAGCAGCATGGATGACCTTTCCCTGATCTATGATTACTTCAAAGAAGGAGAAGTCAAAGAGGAGGAACTGATGCAGCAATTTAAAGATACGCTGACTCAGCTCGAGGATATCGAATTCAAAAACATGCTCAGCGGCAAGGAGGATGTTTTGAGCTGTGTGGTTCAGATCAACGCCGGCGCTGGCGGTACAGAAAGCTGCGACTGGGCAGAAATGCTTATGCGCATGTATCTCATGTGGGGCGAAAAGAACGGATATAAGATCAAGGAAACCGACCGCTCTGATGGTGATGTGGTCGGGATCAAACAAGTCACATTGGAGTTTGAAGGCGATTATGCGTTCGGATATCTCAAAGGCGAAAACGGTGTTCATCGCCTCGTCCGCATCTCTCCTTTTGATTCTAATGCCAAACGTCACACATCCTTCGCTTCGGTTTATGCTTACCCTCTGATCGATGATACGATACAAATTGATGTGAATCCTGGTGATCTGGAATTTGAAACATTTCGTGCAGGCGGTGCTGGCGGTCAGAACGTTAATAAAGTTGAGACCGCAGTACGCTTATATCACAAACCTTCAGGGATCATTATTAAAAATCAGGAGTCGCGATCTCAATTACAAAACAAAGAAAATGCAATCAAATTGCTAAAATCTCAATTGTTTGAAATCGAATTACGAAAACAACGTGAAGCCATCGCGAATATCGAAGGGAATAAAAAGAAAATTGAGTGGGGCTCACAGATCCGCAACTATGTTTTTCATCCATATAAGTTGGTGAAGGATATCCGCACCGGACACGAAACATCCAACGTGCAGGCTGTAATGGATGGCGATCTGAAAGATTTTATTAAATCGTATTTGATGGAGTATGGGAATTCGTAACCTCACCCCGGCCCTCTCCAAAGGAGAGGG
>JALYRR010000032.1:0-5777 GCA_030855265.1 Bacteroidota bacterium
GGTGGATCCACGCTCACTGCCCAGCAACCACAAAACAATATCATCCGTGTAACCACTCAGGCTTTATCTGCTGTACTTGGTGGTACACAAAGTCTGCATACCAATGGATTTGATGAAGCGATTGCCTTACCAACAGAAGAAGCAGCCCGCATTGCACTGAGAACACAACAGATCATCGCTTACGAAAGCGGCGCTGCAGACACCGTGGATCCTCTGGCAGGATCGTATTTTGTGGAAGCATTAACGAATGAAGTGGAAGCTGCAGCATGGGAATATATCCATAAGATCGATGCAATGGGTGGATCGGTGAATGCCATTGAGCAAGGATATATGCAAAACGAGATCGCTGCTTCCTCTTATAAATATCAACATGATATTCAAAGCGGAGAAAAGGTGATTGTAGGGGTGAATAAGTTTACTGCAGAGGAAAAACCACTGACCGATATTTTTACGGTGGATGATTCTATCCGCCAGGTTCAAATTGAAAAGATCCGTCAGGTTAAATCGGACAGGGACAATGCAAAAGTGAGCAGTATCCTTCGAACACTTGATGAAAACGCCCGTGCAGACAAGAATCTTATGCCCACAATTCTTGAAGCTGCAGAAAATTACGCAACCCTGGGAGAAATTGCTGATACCATGAGAAATGTTTTTGGGGAGTATTCAGGACAATAAAGGGTTTCAGGTTCTTGTGATGAATAAAAGGATAAAAATTTACATGTCTTAACATGTAATGTCATTTTTTGTTATATATTGCTGTCAATTAATAATTTACTTCATCATTAATTATACTTGAATATGAAAATCCGCACATTACTCCTGTGTGTATTGTCTGTATCAGGAAAAAAAATTCTTGATATTGGTCTTCACTTTCATTGGATCCTTCTGGTTTTCGTTTGGATTTTCCGGTCTGTCATTTTCGTCTGTAAATCCGTCAATCAACTATTCATCAGCCTTGCGAAGCAGGCACTAACTTATCACTTATCCTTGAATGGATCATCTGGACGAATAAAACCATTGAATTATAAAGTGGTCCATTTAAATCATTTTTTAAATGTAAAACTTAAGGGTTTTGAGGCAATTTTTGTTTTGAAGCCATTACTAATAAAGGAGATCAAAGTAGGGAAGAAAATCAAATCTAAGTATAGTCATCTATCGTAAATAATCTAGGAAGAAAAAAAAATTATGAAAAGTACTCACTTCTATCGCTTATTCACTATTTGGATTCTGTTGGTGTTTACAACAGAATCATTCGCTGCCTGTACTCTTACGGCGAAATGCACTGGGGGGAATTGGAATGCCGCCGCCACATGGACTCCATCTGGTTGTGGTGGAATCACTGCCCCAACAAATGCTTGTATCATAATCATTCCTGCCTGTGCAACAGTTGTTGTCAATATCAATTCTCCTGAGTATGTGAATATGGAGATTTATGTTTATGGGACACTTCAGTTTGATAACGGGCAAAAAATAAATATGTGCCCGGGCTATGTGAAAGTTTTCCCGGGAGGTCAATTAACCGGTGGAACCCCGGGATCAAAAATTAATATCTGCGGGACTACGGTCTGGAATGGCGGCACCACATCTTCGGGACCTTTAGAGTTTGGTGGAGGAACCACATTACCTGTGGAACTATTAAGTTTTAATGCCATCTATAACAATGGGAAAGTAGACCTTACCTGGGAAACTGCTTCAGAAACAAACAACGACTATTTTTCCATCGAGAAAAGCCTTGATGGTGCTTCCTTTCAATTGGTTTCTACTGTTGATGGGGCTGGAACAAGCTCATCTTTTATTTCTTATACGGATGTGGATCATCAACCTTATGAAGGCCTTTCCTATTACAGATTAAAACAAACTGATTTTAATGGCGATGCACATTATTCCGCATTGATTCCCGTGAATTACATCATTTCAGAGAATGGTTTTGAATTGTATCCAAACCCGGCAACTAACAATTCAACTCTTTACATCAATCTTCATATTCCTGAAAACAAAGAGATACTTGTGGTTGTAAGGGATATTCAGGGCAGGGAATTTTATTCAAAAGTTATTATCACCAGCCAGGACAATGAGCTGGTTGCCATTGACCCTGAGAATAATATTGCAGCAGGAACGTATGTTGTGATCGCCACTTCCGAAAACAAAATCTTTAGCAGACGATTAATTATTCAGTAGAGGCTGTTCGGTGGTCTCCTCAACGATGACAAAAATATCTTCATTGTCGCGTTTCATCCTGTATTTTTCTCTCGCAAATTTTTCCAGTGTTTTTGGATTGGTCATCAATTCCTTAAGATCACTCGTGATTCCAGAAATTTCTCTTGCGAAATAAAGTCTTTCTTCCTCCAGAAGTTTTACATCCTTTCTAAGTTCAACCTGAGTTTTCAGATCGTTCTTGTCAAAGAAAATCACCCACACGGCAAGGCCAAGAATGGTGAGAAGGTATTTATTCGTTATTATTGTAAGAGACTTTTTCATGATAGTTATTAATAACAAAATTATTGGAAATCGGCCCTGAAATAATCCATTCCCCAAAACGTTATCAACTAACAAATTAACAATATGAAGAAATTCATTCTTCTCCTCTTTTTAATCTTCCCTTTTTTGTTCTGCGAAGCACAATCTTTTCGGCTTACTCAACAGAAAGCGACAAGAGTAAAGGCTGCCTACAAAGAAAAATGGGAAGGTCTGAAAACGGATCTTCAGAAAAAACAACTGAAAGAGAATTTTGAGATGTATCTCAGGATCTTTAAACAGGAAGAAATTACGGAAGTTTGGTTGCGCTCAAAAGGAGATAAGGAGTATAAATTGTTCAAATCCTATGAAATTTGCAGTTCTTCAGGAACATTAGGACCTAAAAGAAAACAGGGCGACGGGCAGGTTCCGGAAGGCTTTTATCATATTGCGGTCTTTAATCCCTACAGTAGCTATCATTTATCGTTGGGAGTCAGTTATCCCAATTCCAGCGACAAGATCATTATTGGTAAAGGAAATGCCGGTGGAGACATCATGATTCACGGTAGTTGTGTTACGATTGGTTGTGTTCCATTGACGGATTCATATATTAAAGAAGTGTATTTACTTGCTGTAGAAGCGCGCAAAAATGGACAGAACACAATTCCTGTTCATATTTTCCCTGCGAAGCTGGATGATAAAGGTTTTAAAAAACTGGAGGATGAATTTGATGGAAACAAAAAACTCATTGATTTCTGGAAATCATTAAAACCCGCTTATGAACAGTTCGAAAAATATAAGCAGGTTCCTTCGTTTGTTATAGATAAATCGGGTAAATATATCGTTACTGAAAAATAAGGGCAATACTTCTGAAACCATTTGTCTCCGCCGGTTTTAATCGCAATCATTTCCTCCCGCCTCATTAGAATCTGACCTGATTGGTTTGTGGATGCCGGGGTCAAATGTTCTATATTTGAAATATAAACTCATTCTCATGAAAAATAGTTACGCTAATTTTTTCCTGCCGTTATTATTTCCCGCGCTTCTTTGTGCAACACCTCCTACAATTACTGAACATATAAAAACCGATCAGTTCGGTTATAAACCCGGGGCACAAAAAATCGCTGTTATCAGTGATCCGCAGGTTGGATATAATTCCGCCTTAACTTTTATTCCCGGAGCAACTTATGAAGTGAGGGACTGGTCCACCGATTTAATTGTTTTCAGTGGCCTGATCAGCGCATGGAATGGTGGTGCTACGCATTTACAATCCGGCGACAAAGTATTTTGGTTTGATTTCTCCGCATTTAGCACGCCGGGTTCTTATTACATTTTTGATCCTTCTAATAATGTCGGTTCTTATCGATTTGAAATAGATGATTGTATTTACAATCCTGTTTTAAAAACATCCATGCGTGTCTTTTATTACCAGCGATGCGGACTTGCGAAACAGTTGCCTTTCGCAGACCTGGGATTTACTGATGCTGCCAGTCACATCGGCCCGCAACAAGATCTCGATTGCAGGTTGTATAGCAATCCAATCTCAGCTACCTCCAAAGATCTCTCGGGAGGCTGGTACGACGCCGGTGATTACAATAAATATGTCAACTTCGCATGGGGCACCATGTGCGATATGCTGCTTGCCTATGAAGAAAATCCTATAGTCTGGACGGATGATTATAACATCCCAGAATCCGGAAACGGGCTTCCTGATTTGCTGGATGAAACAAAATATGAACTCGACTGGTTATTGAAAATGCAGAACGGAGATGGTTCCTTGCTGAGTGTTATCGGTGGAGGAGGAGCAAGCCCGCCTTCAGCAGACGCTGCTTTTAGAAGATACGGTCCAGCCTCCACTTCAGCTTCCTTAACAGGGGCGGGGGTATTTGCTTTGGCTGCTGTCCAGTATAATTCTATCGGTGAAACAGTTTATGCAGGCACTTTACAAACGGCTGCTATCAATGCCTGGAACTGGGCCAATGCAAATCCTGCCGTTACTTTTTTTAATGCAGGCATTCTCGCGGCAGGCGAACAGGAGATCACAGGATACCAGCTGGAGTCAAGAAAATTTTGTGCTGCTGTTTATTTGTATGCATTAACAGGGAGTTCAATCTATAGAACTTACATCGATGCAAATTACATGAACATGCACTTGTTGCAATGGTCTTATGCTTACCCCTTTGAAGGAAGCGAGCAGGATGCCTTGTTGTATTATTCACATCTTCCTGCAGCTACAGCATCCGTTGCAAATGCGATCAATTCAACATATACCAATTCAATGAGCCTCTGGAATGCAGATAACCTTCCGGCATTTACCGGTGAAACCGATGCATACAGAGCCTTTATGGCAGATAATAATTACACATGGAACAGCAATCAGACGAAATCGAAACAGGCGAATATGTTCCTTGCGATGAATCATTATTCAATGGATGCTGGAAATGCAACTAATTATTTTAATGCCGCTTCCGGATTTGTGCATTATTTCCATGGACTAAATCCCAACTCAAAAACCTATCTGAGTAATATGTCGGGGCTGGGTGCGGAAAATTCAGTAACATCATTTTACCATAGCTGGTTTCATGATGGAAGTGCTTTATGGGATCAGGTGGGAGTTTCTGTGTATGGACCTGCTCCGGGTTATATTCCTGGAGGACCTAATCCGGATTATGACTGGGATGCGTGTTGTCCTTCGGGTTGTGGCAGTGCAGCCAACAACGCGATGTGTGTTGCTGAAAGCCTGGATCCTCCAAAGAACCAACCGATCCAAAAATCGTATAAGGATTTTAATACCAGCTGGCCGGTCAATTCATGGGAGATAACCGAAGCCGGGATCTATACACAGGCTTCGTATGTGAGAATGTTGTCCAAATTCGCCACTGCCCCTTGTTCTATCAGTACAGCTTTTGATTCGAAATTAAGAAAGGAAGGTTTTATCCGAACCATTTACCCTCAACCGGCAGCAGAAAAGATCATCATCAGTTTTTATGAGCAGGTGAATGTGAAACTGGAATTTGTGTTGACGGACCTGCATGGCCGACAAGTGTTTACCGGTAAAAAAAGTATCAATTCGGATGGTGTAATTGAAATGGAGCTTGGTTCTATTTGTTCCGGGATTTACTTTTTAAAGGTAAGTTCTGAGAATAGAACGGAAGTAAAGAAGGTGGTGATCCAATAAGTTGGTGTGGATTGCATTGCTCTTAAAAACTCACCCGTTCAAACGAATTAAGCAAAGTAAGATCCTGCCGCGTGCGACCTTTTCCATCCTGACTGAACACCGGGTTGAATTTTGCACCAAACACCAATTCTTCATGGGTGTAGGA
>JALYRR010000032.1:5787-22250 GCA_030855265.1 Bacteroidota bacterium
GGTGTAGGAGGATCGTTTATTCACTGTTTGAGAAAAGGTATCATCAAAACCTGTAAGTGATACCATAAATTCAAGATCAGCATCGATCATATCCTGATGACTCATTCCATACAATGGACTGTCTTCATCAATGGGATGATTGATGGTCCAGATCATGGGAAAGAAAATAATCTTGCTGACTTCGAGTGCCATCGGCCTGAAACGGCGGATGATAGTTCCATTTTCATTTTCCAGTTTTGCAACCGTGATCCGGCATTCCATATCTGAGATCTGGCTGTTTTTCATTTCATTGACGATCCTGAACTGAAAAGCTGTAGCATTTTTGAAAGGTGCAATGATTGCATTCTCACTAAAGAGGATTCTAGCATTTGGTCTGGAAAATCTTCCATAAAGCAAACCGGTGGCAAGCGCGAATCCCAATAAACCAACCAATGATTCTATGGCAGCAATTGTGCTGACAAGATGCCCTCCGGGACTGATCCTGCCAAAGCCAACGGTGCTGAAAGTCTGAGTGCTGAAAAAGAATGCTTCAAGGAATTTGTCGAATTCAGTAGTGCCTTCAATGCCGCGGAGGCCTTCAATACCTGCAATGTAGTAGCAGGCGGCGAAAAACAGATTAATGATAATGAAATAAATGAAAACCGTAAGGTTGAACTTACTCCAGTTCATCGTGATCAAAGCGTGGTATACACTCACTGCCTTCCAGCGGGATGGTTCCTTACGATTAATATTAAATGATCCATCAGGATTGATCAACCTTGTTCTCTGTGAAGAGGTCTTGCTGCCAAATCCGATTTCTTTTTCTTCTTTTTTTTCTTTCATTACCTTGTGCGGGAAGAAAACAAACTTCCTCTGTATTTGTTCCCTGATCCGGCAAATATAGAATTAAATGATAATTTTGCCTGATAATTCAGAACATAATGGAGTACATAGGAAAAAGGATCAGTGTATTAAAGAAGGAAGGGGAAATAAGCATTGTAATCCTTTCCACTGCAGATAAGAAGAAAAAGTTAATGCTAATGATCTGGTTCCTGCTTTGGACAATAAGTGGGATCATTATTTTTGTTCAGTTCTTCCTGATCAAAGAAGAGCAAACCCGGATTGCTTTGCTGGTTTGGCTGGGATTCTGGTCCTATTTTGAATACATGACATTTAAAGCGGTTATGTGGCGGAACTCAGGCGTGGAAAAGATCAAGCTCAGGGAAAATAAATTATTTTATAAACGCGACATTTCAGGCAGAGGCAAAATTCATGTGTATGAACTGGATTTCATAAAAGACCTTCGCTTATCAGAACCGAAAAAAAATTCCTTCGTGGAGGATTTGAATAATTCTTATTGGGTGATTGCCGGCGAAAAGATATTATTTGATTATTATGGGAAGGAAGTAAAAATAGGAATTCAATTGGATGAAGCAGAATCGAAATCTTTGTTTAAAATTCTGGAGAGGGAGATCAGGTCAATGGAATAAATCAACTATCTTTTATCAAATTTGCTGTTCATAAAAAATTAAGTCAATTATTTTTTTACGCCATCCTTCGGGTATTTTTATCCACACGCCTGCTGTAAATAGTTTGTCCGCAAACAGAACACACTTTATTTCCGGATTCCCGTCCGAGGTACAATTCGGTTTCAATAGCCGGATGAAAACAAGTCTTCTTAGCCCAGTCCTTCTTCAGTTTTAATGATCTCTCCCTTTCCATCTTTTCCTATTTGTTTCTCTTGACAGGAAGAACTATGCCACTATTTTCGGGATATTTCAACATCCTGTGAAAACACCATATTTGCTAACAAAAAGATCACAAATAGGATTTTCAAATATCTTTGTCGCAATCCGAAAAAGTCCAGGTAACTCCCCAATTTATTACTTGAATTTGCTGATTTTCAGGAATTCACCTAATTATAATAAATAATCATAGTAAATCGTTTTAATCTTATGAAAGCTCATAAACAGATTCTATTGGTGGATGACGATCCTGATGATCATGAGATGGTTATTTCTGCTTTCCAAACCATCGATCCCGAAATAATTGTTAAAAGTGCATTTTCAGCTATTGAAGGATTAAAACATGCGCGGAAGGAAAAACCTGATATTATCATTCTTGACATCAACATGCCGGTTACGGATGGCCTTTCGTTTTTAAAATTAATAAAAGCAGATTCATCCATCAATGACATTCCCATTGTAGTTTACTGTACTGCCTCCGGCGATTTTAATGAAGAAAAAACGATTGTACTCGGAGCAAAGCGCTACATTCAGAAACCAAGCAGATACCATGAAATCCAGGATAAAATGAGAGAAGTTTTGCAGGTGCAGGAGGCTTAGTCTAATAAAATAAAAAAGGATGCTATACGGCATCCTTTTTTATTGGGTGATGAAGATCCTGATTTATTGCTCAAGTATAGCTTCATGAGTGATGGACGTATTCAGCACTTTGGAAACAGGGCAATTTTCTGCTGCCTCTTTTACCAGCTGCTCAAAGGTCGCTTTGTCAACATTTTTAATTTTTGCTTTCAATTTGAGATGAGAATTACTGATCACTCCTTCTTTAAAAGTAATGTGACACGTTGCCTCCAGGTGTTCAGCTGGAAAACCTGCTTTGTCAAAGGTAAAAGCTGTTTTCATGGAGAAACATCCGGCATGAGCTGCAGCGATAAGTTCTTCAGGGGTAGTGCCGATACCTTGTTCGAACCGGCTGTTGTAATTAAACTGGGCGTTTTCCAGGACTTTACTGAATGAGGAGATTTTCCCTGTACCTTCTTTCCCTGTTCCTGTCCAAATTGCAGTGGATGTGTTTTTCATAAGAGTGTTTTTTAGATTTTTATAAAGTTATGATTTATCGAACGAAATAAGTGTGGAATGCTTCATATATTTTTTTGCATCAGGTAATGCTGAATCTGATCCCACATGAGGAAAGATTTTTCCTTCACAGAATATCCGGTTTTTTTGTAAAAATCAACAGCGATCTCACGTGCCTGAAGGATCATAACTTTTGCGCCCAGCGATATTGCTTTTTCTTCAGCGGCTCGGATCATTTTTTTTCCTATTCCAAGTCCCTGGGTATTTTCTTTTACACCCATGAACCGAAGTTGTGCTTCCGTGGAAGAATTCATCTGAAGCCTGCAAACACCTAAAACCTCATTCTGATCATTGACAGCCATCATATGAATTGCCTCGTTTTCCTGAGCATCCTTTTCGCTTCCCGGTGGTTGATTCCAGGGCTTTCTTAATACTTCATAGCGAAGTAAATAATAAGCCTCAAACTCCTGAGAAGTTTGAGGCTCACGAATGATAATTGTATCGGATCGCATAAAAGCGAATTAGAATTTAGAACGCGTTCTGCGTTTGTAAGGCATTTTATAGGAGATTGTTACATTCAGGAATGCATATGAATCTTTATCCCTGGAATCTCCTCTTTGTTGTCCGGCAGCGGTTTGGTTATAACCAGTAGCATCACCACCAAGCGATTCAGGATAATTCGCCAGTGAAGGATCAGCGAGGGTGGCAGCTTCTATTCCGCGTTCCTGATAAAGTTCTGAGTTATCGTAATATACAGTACTCACATCATCAATATAATCAGTAAAGGTTTTGCGGATCCCGATTTCAAGTCCTACCGCCCAATCTTTATTGATCGCATATTTAGCCCCGATTCCATAAGGAATACAAATACTTACTCGCGAATATTTCTTTTTGTTTCCCGGTAGTCCCTGACCTTCAGTACCTAGCGGTTGTAAAGCAACCCAATTCCCTTTATACTGAGCTTTTGGATTAAAATAGAAACCTCCGAAACCTACGAAAAGATAACCCTGAAAATCGTAATTTTTCATTCCTTTCGCATTCTTGATTTTATACAAGTGACCTTGCTGCTCTTTCGTAAAAAAGAATTCAGCCTGAATGGAAGCTTCAAAAATTGGGGCGCGAAAACTAAGATTACGGTTGCTGCGGAAAGGTTCCTTTGTGAGTTTATCAGAACCACTTAACATGAGGTAATGAAATCCTCCGCTAACGGCAAAACGTTTCTTAAACTTATACCTCATTCCAAATGCAAAGGAGGTACGGGTTGCAGAAAATTCAAGATCTTTAATAAAATTGGTTCCAATCTGGTTAGCACCACCCAATTCACCCAGGAAATTGGATGCACCTATTCCGAGAATAAACTCTTTCCGGGGTTTATTTCGTTTGTTGGTAAAACTGTTTGAATTCTTCCTTCGTTTACCTGGCTTATACTGAGCATCGGCAAAATAGGGAAGACACAATAAAAAGGAGAGTAGGAGTAGTTTACGCATTCGCTTTATATGGCTTGTCTAACACAAAAATATAAAAAAAAACCTATACAATGCAAGCAGGCTGTAAGTATTTTATTATTAATTTGTTATGAGATCCTAAAGACGGCCGTCTTCACCCTTTTGCTAGTATTTTCGATTAAAATAAGATCCTGCGCTGTATTTTTCTCCATCACTTCCTTTACCGAGTGGATCAGGGCTGCCGGCACTCCATGCAGATGCAGCTGATTCGTAAACTCCTCTGATTGGAACGATGAAACAGCATTTTGCAGAATCGTAAATAGGCTGTTCCTGTTTTTTACCCTGTTCGTATTACTGGAAAATTGTTCCATCAGCGGCAATTTCTCTAAGCCTGCAACCATACAAAGTCTGTGAAACTGTCGGTTATCGCCGATTGCAAGAACCAGCTTTTTATTATCAGCAGTGATAAACGTTTCACCGTATGGGGCAATATTCGGGTGCAGTGAACCTTCAGCAGATGGATTATGCCCTGTCATCAGGTAATTACTCGCCCTGTTTGCCAGTGATGCGATAGCTGAATCATATAATGAAACAGCGACATGTGAGCCTTCCCCTGTTTTCATTTTTTTAATGAGCGCAACCAAAATGCCTTCTTTTAACTGATGTGCCGACAAAACATCGATCAAAGCAACCGGCATTTTTAAGGGGCCGCTCTCCGGTGTTCCGTTTAGGTGCATAAAGCCGGTTTCAGCCTGCAGAATAAGGTCGTAGGCAACACGATGACTATCCTCTCCAAATCCCGTTAAGTGTGCGTAGATGAGTGTTGGATTTATTTTTTTGAGAGATGTGAAATCCATTCCGAGTTTTATATCATCCCCTGGTTTATAATTGGAAATAACAACATCAGCATCCCTGATAAGATCCAGAACCTGTTGTTTCTCCTCCGGATTATTCATGTTGATCATCAATGAACGTTTGTTCCAGTTTACTGATGAATAATAAGCAGAACTCTCTGATTGAGCATCTTCCAGAGGCAGCTTCCAGCTTCGGGTGACATCCCCACCTGTAAGTTTGTTTTCAATCTTAATCACTTCAGCTCCCAGTTCTGCGAAAAACATCCCGGCAGCGGGACCAGCCAGAACATTTGCAAGTTCTATTACTTTAAGTTCTTTGAAAATATCCATAATTCAGAATTTTGGATGAACCGGTTTGTTTTGAAGGATTGCCTCAATTGAAGTCATTACTTCCTCTGTTAATTTCGGCAACACTTCAATTGCTTTGAGATTGTCTTTTAGTTGATCTGTTTTTGAGGCTCCGGTAATCACAGTGCTTACATTCGGATTCTTAAGGCACCAGGCAAGTGATAAACGAGGAAGATTTGTGTTGATCTCATTTGCAATTTCCGTAAGCTTCTTCACTTTTTCAATTTTTATTTTTCCTGCATCGCCAATGGTGGCATCTTTCAACCATTCCATTTCCGGAAGGTGAATGCGGGTATCATCAGGAATTCCATTGTTGTATTTCCCTGTCAGTAATCCGGAAGCAAGTGGCGACCAAATAGTTGTTCCCAGACCTATCTGCTCGTATAGCCTTCTGTATTCCAATTCGAAACGATCACGATGGAACATATTGTATTGAGGCTGTTCCATTGTGGGAGGCGTTAATCCAAATTGCCTTGCCACACTGTATGCTTCCATAATCTCCTGTGAGCTCCATTCACTGGTACCCCAATAAAGTATTTTGCCTTGTGAAATCAGATCCTGCATGGTGCGGACTGTTTCTTCGATTGGTGTGGTTTTATCTGCGCGATGGCAAAAATAAAGATCAAGATAATCCACCTGTAATCTTTTAAGTGCTGCGTGACAACCTTCAGTTACATGTTTTCTGTTAAGACCCATTTGATTCGGAAGTTTGCCGCCCCAGAAGACTTTGCTGGATACTACATAGCTGCTGCGATCCCAGTTCATTTTCTTCAGGATCTTTCCCATCACAATTTCTGATTTGCCATCAGCATATACCTCTGCATTATCAAAAAAGTTGATCCCGCCATCATAGGCTGTTTTCATGCACTCTTCGGCAATTCCATCATTGACCTGGTTGCCGAAAGTAACCCAAGAGCCAAATGACAACGCACTTACCTGTAAGCCCGACTTCCCTAATCTTCTGTATTCCATAGTTCAAAATATTTTTTTAAAATTAAAGAAATAAGACGTGTCATGGGTAATCAATTATTGATTTGTTGAATTGTAGAGATGAAGAATTACTGTTCCAGTGGTGATTTATTGAATAGAGAAATGGAGAATTAAAAAAGATTCCCTTCACATTCGTCAGGCTCTGTGCAGGCTTATTGCTCAATTAGGAAATTGTTGAAATAGAGAGATGAAGACTTAATTATTAATGGTGGAGTCAGAGAATAACTCAATTAGAGTTGTTGAATTGTAGAATAATTAAAAAGAAGAACTCTTAAACAGAGTTCTTCTTTCATGTTTCCGGAAAGAGATTCCCTGAGTCTGCGCTCAGGACAGGCTTCTCATGAATGAATAGAATTAAAAAAGCTCTGGGAAATCAGAGCTTTTTAGTGTCCGGAAAGTGATTCCCTGAGTCTGCGCTCAGGACAGGCTTCTCATGAATGAATAGAATTAAAAAAGCTCTGGAAAATCAGAGCTTTTTAGTGTCCGGAAAGAGATTCCCTGAGTCTGCGCTCAGGACAGGCTTCTCATGAATGAATAGAATTAAAAAAGCTCTGGGAAATCAGAGCTTTTTAGTGTCCGGAAAGAGATTCGAACTCTCACGATTTCTCGCCACCCCCTCAAGGTGGTGCGTCTGCCAATTTCGCCACCCGGACCTAGGGTTCAAAGATACTACTTTTCCTGAAAAATTATTTTATTCAGTAACATTTACCAGCAGATTAATTGTAACATCATCGGACATCGTAAAACTGTCTTCTCCAACTGTATAGTTGATCCGGTTAATTTTAAAGCTGCCTTTGATTTCAGTTTTGTCTGCTGTTTTCAAAAACATAAAAGGAATTTTTATTTCTTTCGTAACATTTTTGATAGTCAGTTTGAATGTGCCGGTAAAGCTGATTGGGCCGGTTTTCTCAATTTTAGTTGACTGAAGTATGATTCTGGGATAAGCCGCAGCATCAAAGTATTCTGGCTTACGCAAATGTTCATCACGCATGGTATTTCCTGTGTTCACACTTTTGGAGCTGACACTTGCTTTGATGTTACATTCCTCCGGTTTCAGCGGATTAAATTTTATATCTGTTTCCATACCAGTAAAAAAACCATCTACGGTAATCCCGGCATTTTTTATTTTAAATGTAACAGATGATGATTTTACTTTCAGCGAATTGTCCCCCGTAAAACTGAAGGGGATCAGAAAAAGTAAAAGTTTTATGACGATCATATTCATGTTGTATTTTCTTTAGGCCTGATTGATCTTTCTTACAAGGTAATTCTGTCCAACAAATTCTCCGCAAGTTCTGATCGCTCCGACAGTAACACCAAGCACTCCATGCATGTTCAGATTCTGCCCAGTAAACAACAGGTTAGGGATTTTAGTTCTCGGTGAAATAAATGTCCTGAGCGGGTCGCGATAATCTTTTGCGATTCCATATAATCCGCCATCAATACTGCCGATGTAATCACGGTAGGTGAGTGGAGTGGCAGTGGTATACGATTTAATACAACTTCTGATCTGAGGGAATTTTTTCTCCAGATTTCTGATCAATCTTTCCGCATGGTTTTGTTTGAAAGCTTCGTAATCATCGCCCCTGCTGTCACGATGCTTGGGAATGGTGGAAAATGTATCCTGCCACTCTTTAACCTCATCAAAATTCATGTAGGTCAATACGGTCATGCTATCAGCATACTCGCCAGAGCGGGAAGATTTAGGAACAAAAACGCAGTATCCATCCGGCCAGAGATCTCCCGAAATATGCATTCCAGACCATACATCCGGACGGGGAAAGTGATAGTAATTATAATTGATGAACTTAAATGATCCCGGTTTTAATACAATATCAAGAATAAAACAAGATGCAGAATTTTCAAGGCCCGCTATTCTGTTTCTGTATGCTTTTTTAATCTTATCAGATACAAGCATTTCCATGGTGGTGGTCGGATGAAGATTGGAGATAAAATGTTTTCCTTCCACATGATCTCCGTTAGCCAGTTCTACATGAGTGACTAAACCATCCTTTTCCACTATCTTTTTAACTTCTGCATAATTACGGATCTCTCCTCCCAGGGCTTTGATATTTTTGGTCAGATGTTTTTCTATCTGAGCTCCTCCATCAACACATTTATAGGAACTTTCGATATAGGTGTTGACTACAAGTGCGTGAACATACAAAGGGGTTTTTTCGCCATCGCCTGCATACAAGGGATTAGATCCCGCCAGTACCAGCTGAAGTTTCGGGTCGCTGATGATGGAAGCAATAAAGTCTTTTGCATTTACATCCAGGTATTTTATTCCTAAAACAGGCGCTTCATCTTCTTTCAGCTGATAGAGCGGAAAATAATCGCATACTTCCTGTATTCTTCTAGTGTATTCCTTTAACTGTTCCCGCTGATGAGGAAAAAATGCGGCGAGTTGCTCCACGAAATTATCATAACCCTGCGCATGAACATACTCATTCGGATCGTTATCAAACGTGATTCTGTCAAACCCGTCATTATCCATCCGATGAATATTTAACTTATCCATGATGTCAAAATACCGGAAACACTGGTTCAGATTCTGACCTTCATCAAGGCCGCCGATATAATGAATGCCTGTATCAAAAATGGCTTTGTCACGAACAAAGATCTGAAGACTGCCACCGAGCTGACGATTCTTTTCAAGAACACATACCTTGTATCCTTCCTTGCTTAAGATATATGCACTTTCCAATCCCCCCAGACCGCTTCCGATAATTACTACATCGTACATCGACATAATCAGTTGTGTTTTATTATATAGATAATATTCGAGGTCAGTTTTGTATTGTCGATCTTTTCAATCTTCATGTTTTTCTTTTTCACAGTATCAACAATAAAATCTGATGAAACAAATTCAAGTTTGTTTTTCGTTTTGTTGAAACCAAAGTTAGTAGAAATAAATTCAGTATAACGAGTTCCCCTGTGCCGGCTTTCCAGATCTTTATCTGCATCTCTGATGAGGATCATCCCGCCGGGCAGAAGGGCATCAATGCATTTTCCGATCAGCTTTTCCTGATCTTGTTTGGGAAGGTAATGAAGAATATCACTTAAGATAAAAGCATCGCTTATTGGTAATGTTGCTTCCGTTGCATCTGCTGAGAAAAAGGAAAGATTCTTGTTTTTTGAAAAACAATGATCCGCAACGGCAATTTTTTCTTCGTCATAATCGGTTCCAATTACAGTGCGCTGATCACTCATAAAACTAAGCATGTATGGCAGGAATCCATAGCCGCAGCCGATATCCGTAATGATCCCTTTTTTGGGGAGAAGTGATTCGAAAAGCCGGTAATTATCTTCGAGTCCGATCTTTACACGCATGTACCATTCCAGCACTGGGCCTTTGTAAATATAGTTTTTACTTAGGCGGTTGTAAAAGTAATCCACTGTTTCAATTTCATTTCGCAGGGCAGCATATTCCTTTTTAAAATACCTGCTTATGTTTTTTGTGCGCTCCGAGTAATTCAATCCAAAAGATTCATTATCTGCAGCTATTCTCGGAAGATAATGAACAGTAATTTTCCCCTTCTTCAAAAGGAAACTATCATCTTTTCCCTGAACAAATGAAGTTCCATGGAAGATCACCGGAACAATATCCGCTTTTAATTTTTCGGCAATGTAAAATGCGCCTTTGTGAAAACGACCGATATCAGCGGTTTCGGAACGTGAGCCTTCAGGGAAAATAGCCAGTGAATAACCATCATTCAACAATGTGCGAATCTTATCAAGGTTTTCTTCATAGCCCGCTGCCTTTGGAATAAAACCGCCAAGACGAACAATCGGCCCCATAAATGCATCATTCCACACCCAGTCATTAACCATCAGGATCAGCTTTGGATGAAGTGCTTGCATCAGCAGTGAATCGATTACCGAGTGATGGTTGCAGATAACAACAGCTGGCTTGTCGAATTTTTCTCCGGTTAGGTTGATGATCCGTTTTTTTACATGAATGTTTACATAAATCATCGATTTTGTGAACCAGTGTCGAAGCTGATGAAACATATTTTTTCTGACCCTTAAAGGTGCCGGTATCAGTTTAAGAAGAATGAATCCGAGTGTCATTAGCAGAATGCATCCCATCGCAAAATAGATGAAAGCAAACAGGGACTGCAGGAGATTCAACAAAGTGAAAGGAACACGTTTTTTGTTCGTTCGGTTAGAAATAAAGAATTTGAAAAGTGCAGGCTGAATAGTATGCGAGACAAGCAATACCGAAAACATTCCGATGACAGTGATCATTCCGATTGATTTAAGAGCAGGATGTTCTGCGAAGATCATCACACCAATACCGATCATTGTTGTAATGGCTGAGAGGTAAATAGAAACCTTGTAGGAAGCAAGATTCTTCTGGCCTGTCTTGTATTCAATCATCATAGCATCCGTAATGAAAATGCTGTAATCATCACCCAATCCGAAAATAAAAGTCGAGATGATGATGTTGATGATGTTAAATTTAATTCCGAAAATTCCCATGATCCCGAGAATGATCAGCCAGCTGAGGATCATCGGAATATAGGTGATCAGCGCAAGTTCCAGCCTTCCGTAGGAAATGATAAGCACAAACAGAACCAGCAAAGATGAAATGGCAAGAATAAGATTGAAGTTATTCCGGATGATCTCGAGAAATCGGTTAGTAAGAAATTTCTTATCGAAAACCAGTAGATTCTTGTTCTCAGTAAAAGAATGATATACTTCATCTTCATTTTCCGCACTTGTCTTAACCACCGTCACCACAGTTGTCTCCTCCGGAGTTTCAGTTATGTAATTATCGAGCAGAGAAGTTTTCAGGCCCTGAAATGATTCTATTCCTATAGAATTAAATTCTTTTTCCAGCAAGACATAAAAAGGTTCAAAAGCAGATTCTTTGAATTTGTATGCAGCACTTTTAGTGATCAGTTCTTCTTTCAGTTTTTTCTTTTTGTCAGTTGTCCAGAATGCATTCCAACGATCAATTCTCTTTTGCTGCTCACTTTGCGACAGAAGCAGGGTGCTGATGCTTGAATATTTGCTGATCAATTTTTCTTCCTGCAACTGATCCAGCTTCGCGAGATTTTTTTCGTTGTTGCTGAGTGCCTCGTCGAGATTCTTTCCGGAAGAAACCAGGTAAACGCTTCGCTGGGAAACATTGCTGATTGAATTCAGATTATTCTCCGCACGAGCAGTTTCATCGGAAACATAATTCATCTTCATCATATCACTTTCGAATTCTACGAAGCGGGATGTATAAAGGGAAATAAGCGCAAATGATAATATGAAGGCGATTAGGATTTTGTTGTTCTCGAATTTATATTCAGATAATTTTCTGATCCAGAGAGGATACTGATGTTCGCGTGCATTTCCATTTCTGACTTTCATCAATTGCGGAAAAATAATAAGGGTAAACAGGGCCGCACCGATCAGACTGAAGGCGGCAAACAATCCAAAATCCTGAAGTGCTTCCGACTTCACGAACATTAAACTGAGGAATGCACCAATGGTAGTTGTTCCTCCGATAGTCAGCGGAAAAGCCAGATCCCTGATTGTTCCTTCAACTGAATTGAGGTGCTTGAAATGTGTATAAAAATGAAGAGAATAATTAATGGCAATTCCCAGCACGATTGATCCTGCGCCTAATGCGATTCCCGACACTTCTCCCTTTATCAGGTAAAGCAATGCAAGTGAAAACGCTGCTCCGAAAAGTACGGGAAGAAAGATCAGAAAGAAGGTTTGAACCCTTCTGAAAAAGAAAACTATAAAAAGAAAGAGTGCAATGATCGTAATGGTAAGAGTGAGCCATACATCTTTTTTGATTCGATCCGCATTCCCTGCTGCTACTCTTGCACTACCGAAATATTCTGCGACGACTTTACCATTCGAAGCTTTTATATTTCGCTGGATAGCACTATCAATGGCGGTAAGCAATTCATTGTTCTTATCCGTTTCGGAGGATTTTACTGCAGGTGTTATAAACAAAAGCAGGTGTTTTTTATCCTTTGTATAGATATAGCCGTTCTCCAGTTCAAAATTATCATCAAACTGCAGGCTTTGCATTCTCTTCAGAGCATACGGAGTTATTCCGACAGGATCCCGGAGAATGTTCTTTTTCATCACCATACTCGCGGGAGAAAGCAGGGTCTTGTAATTTTTTTCCAGTGTTATGTCCAGTTGTTCCGGCTGAATGAGTTGCTCCAGTGTAGCATAATCTTTTTCTTCAAGGAAGAGAGGGAGATTATCAGTGAAGGTTGTGTACACCTGGTACATCTCATCATCATTCACTTTAAAGGTGATTTCTTTGATCAGTCCGGGCTGAAGTGCGGAGAGCGAAGCTGCAAGACTATCCGTAAAAGCGGCCAGGATTTCAGGTTCTGGTGTGAGTGAAGAATCGTTAAGAGAAACCGTTACAACTATACGGTCTAGAAATTTGGAACTTTTAAAATATTCATTCAGTCGTTTTACTTTCGCATCGGTAGGCATCATTCTCGTGATGTCCTGTTCAAACTTAATCTGGAAAGCAAAATAACCGGTGAATCCGAATGCAAGAAGAAAGATCAGAAAAAACAGGACCCTTCTTTTTTTTAGTGCACGATAGAGATATGTGAAGAAAATACTCATGCCTGTTTCGCGGTTTTTGAAAGCGCCTTATTGTTGATCAGCTTCAGAATGAGGTAAGTGGATGCCCCGAGAATCAGTGCCATGATGGTGGCAAAAACGAAACTACCAACTATGTATTCAACAATATGAATCTTGATCGTATCGAAAGTGATCTCCTTGTTGAAAATATTATCTGTCAGATCCTTTTGCAAAACCAGTTGTCCGGTTTTTAAACTTCCATACAACAAGAAGGGGATCATGGGTGGTACGCTGATGTTGGCAGCAACTCCGACAATAGCTTTGTTCAATTTTAAGAAATGTGCGAGGATGAGGGCCGCAACAAACTGGTAACCCCAAATCGGTATAATACCCATAAATACTCCGAAAGCAACGCCCACGGATTTTTTGATGACTGGTTCATTCGGATCCAGAAAATGTTTCCGCATGAAAGCTTTGATATTTTTAACGGTGAAATTGCGAATGAATTTTACAGGTTTGTACCAGAGGACAGCAGGGAAAAAGAGATACGTATTTAAAAGGCTGATCCGTGTGAAATCTCTGCCTGGCCTGAAGTGAGTTATTCGTTTATCTCCTTCAGCATAAAAAACACGGATTGGAACTGAAAGAACAGGAATGTTTTTCCATGCAGCTTTAACCATCACCTCGATCTCAAATTCATATTTGGAGGTAAAATACTTAAGGTGTTTCATTTTATCAACAGGATATAAACGGTATCCTGATTGAGTATCCGGAAGGTTGATCCCTGTAAAAAGGTAGAACCAGAAGTTGGAGAATTTATTTCCGAATGTATTTTTCTTCGGCATATTCTCCTGATTGAGGTTCCTTGCGCCAATGATTAGCGCTCCCGGGTTTTCTTCGATCTTATCAATAAAAACAGGGATGTCATCTGCATAATGTTGTCCGTCACTATCAATGGTTATAGCATAGCGATATCCTTTTTCCTGGGCTTTTTTAATTCCTGTCCTCAGTGCCCAGCCTTTCCCGCGGTTGGGTTGATAGGAAATGATCTCTATCTGAGAAAAGCGGGAAATCAGGGTGGCTGTTGAATCTGTAGCACCATCATTTACAACGATGATATGTTCGGTAAACGCGAGAACATCGGTGATCACCTGAACAATTGTCTGCTCATTATTATACGTAGGAATGATGACACAACAATCAAGTGCATCTATTTTTTTTCGATATAGCTGGTGATCGATTTCCTTGGTCATTACAAAACTAAAAAGTTGCCGTATAGGCAACTTTTTAGGGTGTACAAAAATAGCATTTTTATTGGTTTTTAGCCCAAAGCAGGCTTCATTTTACCCCGGAAACTTCTAGTTTTCTTTAAAACTGCCCTTGAAAGAAAAGAAGGTAGTTTCGGTTGTTGAAATTGTACCGTCTGCCTGAAGCAAACCATTGTCTTTTGTTTTCAAACTCAGAGTAATAACTACTTCAGGATTTTCTTCGGGATTGAGGACCGCGGTAAATTTAAGATTGTCACCTGTTACCATCGTAAGTTTCTTTCCTGTAAGTTGTTCTACAGTTTCCTGAAGCATCTGGGTAAGGCAAACTCCAGGAGCAACGGGCATTCCGGGAAAGTGTCCTTGATATACTGGGTGCTTCGGATCAAGCGATACATTTACAATGTTTTTATCGCCTTGCTGAATATTTTTAATGGTAAAAAAGTGATTGAGAAGCATAATTTCAAAACTAGAAAATGAAAATAAATCTTTTATCTCTTCAACAGATTCAGTTCGATCTTCAGTTTAATGTCTGAATGTTGAATCAGGATCTTATTAGGAAAACCATCTTTATGGTCGCTGAGTGTAAAGGTAACTTTTTTTATTCTTTTTTTTGCCTGTTCGATCCTCACCAGATGTTGTGATGAAGTTTCGATGAAATAGTAGTTCTGCCGCTGTCCTGCATCCATTTTCCTGATGTCATACTTCTCCGCCTTGTCAGTGTAATGTTCCACTTTTTTACCCTTGAGATTATTCATCAATAATACTTCAATGTCCTTCTGAATTGTTTTCAATAATGCCGGCCTGTTGAACTGAGGAACACAATAGTGCAGGGTGAAGGCGGTATCTTTGAAACCAAAATCGAATAATTTCATTCCAAGTTCGGTTGTAAAGATTACTCGGTAATCCTGAGGGTGCAATTGTTTAGTTACAAGCAGTCCGCTGAAATCGCGACCATAGGCCCGGATATTTGTTTTGAAAAGAAAGGAATTGAAGTTATCCCCGAAAATAGGTGTAGGAGCGAGACTACTATCGGTAAGATCCGAGGGGAAATGAGGATGGCTTCTTTTAATTAATTTGCCATAATGCCCGAATGAACAGCCTGCAAGAAGAAGAACTATAAAACTATTTAGCAGTAAACTTTTCATCGCCTATGGGCTGGTTTGTTTTTCGGTTACTGAATTCGATCGTGGTATAATCATCCCCGGGCTCTGTCATTTTTACCTTCAATACAGCATAATCTGTTTTGTCGATGAAGAGATAAATATTCTTTAAAAAATCTTTAGCTGCTTTTTGAAGCGGGCTTAATTCGAGAAGATATTGTTTGTCGCTTTCAAAGAATCTTGTTTTATAATCTTTGTTATTTAAGAGGTTTCCCTGAACAGTATTGACCATCATTTCATTGATGCTTTTGAACATCTTATTGGAATTGATATCGTATTTGCTCACCTTCCCATTGTCCTTGATATACATTTTATCTTTATTGATCACGATCAGGTATTTCAAAGGATCCGTGTATTCCCAGCGAAGCATATTCGTTTTCTTGAAATTAAAATGTCCTTTTGTACTGATCTTCTCCGACATCACACTGAGATACTTCTCCTGGGTAAAATCACTTTCCATAGTAGTGATCAGCTTTGACTGACTTTCCATTTTTTGTTTAAAGGCAGTAGTATCTTTCAGCGGTTTAAAGGAAGAAGGGATCTGTGAAAAAGCTGCAATGGAAATGAGTTGAAAGAGGAAAATGTATAAAATTGATTTCATGTTTTTTAGAATGAGTTTCAGGAAAGGCGGTGATTGTTTACTCTTTGTACGCCCGTACTTTTAAAAGCTCCTCGGTACTTACAACTATGAAGCCATTATCTTTTACAAAATTAAGTGTTTGTTTTAATACTTCCAGCGTTTTTTCAGATGTGTCATGAAAGAGTATAACAGCCCCAGGCCGGATTTTTTTAAACACCCGCTCTGTAATGGTTTTAACAGAATCGCCGGTTGTATCAAGGGAGCGAATGTTCCAACCGATCAGGTCATAATTAAGGTCTTTGGAAGCTGCCGCCAGGTTGGGTGTTGTAACTCCGTAAGGCGGACGAAACAGGTTCATCTGTTTTCCTGTTATTGCAGAAACCAGCTGTGATGTTTTACGGAGTTCTTCTATAAATCCTTCTTTTGATTTAAAGTCGATCATGTAGGAGTGGCTGAATG
>JALYRR010000201.1 GCA_030855265.1 Bacteroidota bacterium
CGCTTCCTACAAAGAGCGTATTGACAAGAAAATTGAAAATGCAAAATTGATAAATCCTTTATTTACTGTAGAATTTACAGGTACGCTTGACGAAAATCAACTGTTTGAATTTTATACAAAGAGACCTGTTTCTGTTTTTATTAGCTTAAGCAGCAATGAAGGACTACCCGTTTCAATGATGGAAGCAATCAGCTTCGGAATTCCTGTTTTTGCCACTGATGTTGGGGGATGTCGTGAAATCTGCCGAGAAGGAATTACTGGAATTTGTGTAGATCCTAAACTGGATGATGTTGCTTTAGCTAAATTATTTGAGAAGTTTTATATTAAATCTATTGACTATAACAGGGAAGAAGTACGGCGATTCTGGAAAGAGAACTTTTCAGCGGGCACTAATTATTCAAAACTTTCAACCAAACTGAAATGAATAAAGGAATACTAATTCAGGCCCGAACCGGTTCAACCAGGCTTCCCGGAAAAATGCTCAAAGAATTTTATGGGGGAAAAACACTCATTGAAATCATCATTGAACGATTGATAAGTTTTAATACAGGGTTACCTATAATTTTAGCTACAACTGTTAATTCAAAAGATACTCCTCTTGCAGAAATTGCAGCCAAAAATGGAATAAAGGTTTACAGAGGTGAAGAAGAAAATGTATTATCCCGCTTTTCAAAAACTACAAGAGAGTATTCGCTTGATGCGATAATCAGGGTATGTGCAGATAATCCTTTTATTGACAAATCCTTCATGAATAGTGTGCTTGAAAATAGCGGAAATTCGGATTATTGCTCCTTTTTTAAGGATAGTAGCACCCCGGTTATTAGAACACATTATGGATTCTTTACAGAATATGTCACCGCAAACGCCTTGACAGAAGTCCTGAAGGCGGATCCCGATAAGTTTCATCTCGAGCATGTGACAAATTATATATATGGACACGAGAAGTTATTTAAGATAAAAAAGCTTGACCTGCCTGCTTATTTTCTCACACTTCCTTCTGTCAGACTTACTATAGATACAGCCGAGGATTTTGATGTTTGTAAGGTGATTTATGCTTATTTTTGTGATAAGGGGCAGGAGATGACAGCAGCGAATGTGTTGGAGTTTCTGAAGGAGAGGAAGGACCTTGTTGCCACAATGCAGGAACAGATTTTAAAGAATGGAAAATAGCGGAATTTATATTATAGGTGAAATCGGGCAAAACCACAATGGCTCGGTTGATATTGCGAAACTAATCATAGATGTTTCCGCTCGTCCGATTGAAGAAAATCTTTTCGGACTTCAGCTGAAAAAAATGGATGCAATTAAGCTCACAAAACGGGATCTCAAGGAAGAACTTTCGCGCTCCCAAATGGAGAAGCCTTATGATTCAGCGCATTCATTCGGAAAAACTTACGGTTTGCACCGCGAATTTCTGGAACTAAACGATGAAGAACATCTTGAATGTTATCAATATGCAAAAAGTTTTGGATTTGACTTTGTCGAAACACTTTGTGCTGTCGGTTGTCTTTCAATATTGAAGCTGTTTACCCCTGACAAATTAAAAGTGGCAAGCCGGGATCTAACAAATCTTCCGCTACTTGCAGCTCTCGCGGAAACAAATATCCCTATTATCGTTTCAACCGGGATGGCTGGTAAAAAAGAACTGGATGATGCTTTGGAGATCATCTCTAAATACAATAACAATATATCGATATTACATTGTGTGTCACAATACCCAACTCACCCATCAAATGTAAATTTAAACACCATCGCATATCTGAAAGAAAACTATCCTCAGCATGTGATTGGCTATTCGGATCATACAATCGGAATCTCAGCTCCTATAGCTGCCGCTGCAATGGGTGCCCGTATTATTGAAAAACATATCACTCTTGATCGAAGGATGAAGGGCACCGATCAGGCAGGTTCATTAGGGCCTGATGGAGTAAATAGAATGGTTCGTGATATACGAGCACTTGAATTATCGTTTGGCAAGAAGGAAATTTTTATAGAACCTGAAGTTGAAGCTGCAAAAGTGAAACTCGAAAGATCAATTGCAACAAAACGGAAAATCAGCAAAGGAGAAGTAATAGGTGAGGAAGATATTCATCTTTTATCTCCCGGGGACGGAATTAGATGGTCCAATAAGCATCTTGTTACCGGAAAGATTGCCATTCAGGATATTGCACAAGATGAGATTATCTACCCAGGTCAAATTAAATAATCAATATGGAGATTAAAACTAAAACCATTGCTTCGACTGTTGAGCAACAACGCAGACAAGATTTTCTGGAACTGTATCGCAAAAATCCGATTCCAGAGAATGAGCAACTTTCAAATCTTGGCGTATTCACCAAACGGCAGGATTTTACGAAACAGCTTTTCTTTAATGAAATTTATCAGCAGATTGTAAATGTGCATGGAGTTATTATGGAGTTCGGAGTGCGTTGGGGACAAAACCTTGTAACACTTAATAATCTGCGTGGAATATATGAGCCGTATAACTACTCAAGGAAACTCATCGGATTCGACACGTTCGAAGGATTCCCTGTGATAGATAAAAAAGATGGGAATCATTCAATAATTGAAAAGGGCGCATTCTCCGTTACCCATGAATATGAAAAATTTCTTGAAAATGCCTTGAATTACCATGAACAGGAATGCCCCTTAAATCATATTCAGAAAAACACACTGGTAAAAGGGGATGCAACAAAAACTCTCGAAAAATACCTTCAGGAGCATCCGGAAACGATAATTGCATTCGCGTATTTTGACTTCGATATCTATGAGCCTACAAAAAAGTGTCTTGAACTTATCAAGCCACATCTTACTCAGGGTGCTATAATTGGTTTTGATGAATTGAATGACCCTCAATTTCCAGGTGAAACAGTTGCTCTTAAAGAAGTATTTGGAGTAAACAATATAGCTATAAAAAGAAACAGGTTCAGTGGTATCCAATCATATTGTGTAGTAAGCTGATGAAATTACCTAAACTTGTAATAACAGATATTGACGGGGTGTGGACCGATGGCGGAATGTATTATGACCAGACAGGAAATGAATGGAAAAAATTTAATACATCTGATAGCTGGGGCGTGGCGTTTTGCAGGGTGAATAATATTCCAGTGGCAATAATTACCGGAGAGGATACAAAGATTGTAGAGAGAAGGGCCCAAAAATTAAAAATTGATCACCTTTTTATGGGTGTCAAAAATAAACTGACTGTTGCAACTACTTTATGTGAAAAATTAAACATAAGCCTCGTTGATATTGCTTTTATAGGTGATGATCTTAACGATGTTTCACTTCTTGATAAGGCCGGAATAACAGGTTCACCTGCAAACGCTCCCGATTATATTAAAAAGCGTGTACAGATAGTAACAAAACTTAAGGGTGGAGAAGGCGCATTCAGAGAGTTTGTGGAAATCATACTTGAAAAAAACAATATATTGGAAGCAACCATTCAAACAGTGATCAATGGTTAACCTTTCTGTTGTTTTCCTTTTTCTCAGAACGTTAATTTTTACTGTTGCAGGCAAACATTCAGCTGAAAGAATTGCTTTTCAATCTTTATTCGGAAAGTCATTCCGTATTCCCGACAAAGATTCCAACAGCCTCCGATATCTTTTTTTTATTTTAAAAGATACCCTAAAAAAAATCTGGTTTGCTCCAATAGTCGCTCCGGTTAAACTGGCTGATCATCGGATATTATACGACCTGAACAGAAGTGGTTTTGAGCTTAGGAAAAATTACCTTTTAGAGTTCGATCCATCAGCGAACCTTTTCCTTGGAGTTTTTAAGGATGAACTTTTAACTGAATATTTTTCAGTTTGGAACAAGCTATCTGATACATTTTTTTTTCTAACACTTTATTTTTTCCTTTTTCCGTTTTCTTTGTTTTCGAATCGCAAAGGTGTCATCATCCTTATTTCGCGCGAGGTAACAGAGTGTGTTCAATTGGTAAGAAAGATTAAACGAAGTGAAATTTCAGTTGCGTACTTTTTCTGTATTTATGAAAAGGATTCAAATTTTATTTCATTGGCGCTTTCAAAGAATAAGATTCATTCTTATAAGATATCCTCTGAAGTGCCTTTAGCTGTATGGAATCGCAGGATAGTTGCTGATAAGCTATGTCTTTGTCTATTCTACCAGTTTGAGGAGCTAGATCATTTTAGGGATTCTGTTTTTTATAATCAGCTATTGCTTTGGGGGCCGGAACGATCCCATATAGTAAAGCCGATATATGACAGGAGTCCGGAAATTTTAAAAGAACTAAAATTGAATGAAAGCAATATCGGTTTTTATTCCACCGGTGGCTGGATTAGAAAGAAGCTTGGCCATCTTGAGCAAGGACTTAACTTTATAGATAATGAAACCATTGTACTGGAAGTTCTAATGAAGTATTGTTTAGAAAATAAAAAGAAATTACTTGTTTTTCTGCATCCCAGGGAAAAGAAATCTGAATTCCTGGCCGAGACAAAACAACACTATAAACAATTACTAAATAGAGTAGATTATGATTTTGCAAATCTGGATGAACCTACTTCAGCTCTTTTTCATAAAGTAAATGTTGCGGTAGCCTATACATCAACTATTGTTTTTGAGCGGGTTTATTTCGGATTTAAAACATTAATACTGCCATTGGGTTTCAAAGATTTTCCTTTGCAAGGAACTGGGTTTTCGAGAATAAGCGCATCGTCCCACGATGATTTATTAGCAAAGGCTACTCTGGCAATGACGCAGTCTACTGCAGAATTCTTTGAGGCAAATGAATTGAAAAAATACACGAATTATAACTGGAATTAATATGTGCGGATTGTTATTTCAGATAAGAGATCAGCCATTCAGTCGGAGAAATGTAAAACAAATACTCAACTCCCTGAAAACAATTAGGCATCGTGGGCCTGATGGTGAAGGAGTTATGTTTATTAATTCCAGAACTGGCGAAAAATGGGTGTTGAAAACCGAAGATACTCCTGACGGTATAAAGTGTGATGGGACTTTGGATGAATTTCCTGAAGGAGAGTTTGATATGTGTCTTGGCCATCGAAGGCTCAGTATTTTTGATCTTTCCATTGCTGGCCATCAGCCATTTACTGACGCAAGGGGCAATACAATTGTTTTCAATGGAGAAATATACAACTTTTCAGAAATTCGTCAGGAGCTAATTTCACACGGTTATTCCTTTAGAACAAAATCTGATACCGAAGTAATTTGTTATGCCTACCATCATTGGAAAGAAAAGGCACTCTCCCGGTTTAATGGAATGTTCTCATTTATAATTTGGGACAATGATGAAAAAAAAGCCTTTGTCGCCAACGACCGTTTTGGGGTAAAGCCATTATATTTTTATCAATCGAACAGTGAGAAAATATTTGTTTCTGAAATGAAGCAATTCCTTGCATTCGATCTGGATCGTGAAGTAAACTGGAATAAAGTCGGGGACTTTCTTAACTATGGCCTTATTGACCATGACCAAGATACTTTACTCAGAGATATATATAGATTTCCAAATGCTCACTTTTGCTACTTGAATGAGGGGGCTGAAAGAATTCATCCACACAAATATTATTCAGTTAATCAGCGAATAGACAGGGCCAGGGCAAATCCTGAAATTATTAGAAATTTGTTTGAAAGTGCTGTGGAACTTAGGCTTAGGGCAGATGTTCCCTGGGGTATCGGAGCTTCCGGTGGACTTGATTCATCCTTGGTTTTATATACAGCCGACCGAATTCAAAAGAAAAATAAATCTGCGCATCGGGTAAAAACATTTTCAGCAATTTCTCCTGGCCATCCGGAAGATGAGTCGGAATTTATAAGGTTCATAGAAAACGATTTGTCGATTGAATCTTTTTATACAAACCCTTCTGAAGGATTTGAAATGAATGATTTTGTGGATCATATCTGGCATCAGGATGCTCCTGTCCTTTCCACTTCATTTTATGCACAATGGAAAGTTGCTAAACTTGCCCGGGAAAATAATGTTGTTGTGGTACTTGGCGGGCAAGGGGCTGATGAAGCATTTGCCGGCTACCACCACCATTTTTACCGGTACTGCCGGTATCTTATGGAAAATGCATATTTCAAAAGATTAGGCAATGAAGTGAAGGGTTACTCGGATATTAAGAACCGGCCTGCTAGTGAAATAAGAAATATCATTACCAATGAATTAAAACTTAAATACAAAACGTTGTTTGGTTTTTCGGGCATTCATAATTCTCTTCATAAAAAAAGAGTTGCAATTGCTGATTTTCAGGAGCTGCTTTATTTAGATTTTTCTAAAGCAATGCTACCTTATTATTTACGTTCGGATGATCGGACAGCTATGGCATCATCCATTGAAACAAGGCATCCTTTCCTTGATTACAGGATAGTTGATCTTGCTTTCTCTTTGCCTTCAGATAGTAAAATCCGGAATGGCTGGCAAAAACATATTCTGAGAGAGTCGTTTGACTATATTCCCGATAAGCTTCGTTACAGAAAGGATAAAAAAGGATTTACTACCCCCAGTGCTTTGATTGAAAGAACTCTCTCAGAAAATTTCACCATATCAGATGATATTATCCGGTTTTGTCAGGATAAAAAAATATTGTTCAACCCGGATAAAGTAAATGTTCAGTCGTTATCAATATGGCTCAACCTTGTAAAAACATTTACGCCTGATGAATAAGCAGGTTCTTATCATATCATATGTC
>JALYRR010000033.1 GCA_030855265.1 Bacteroidota bacterium
TGCCAGCCCACTGCAACTTCTTTAATTTTTGGAATACCTTCTATTTTTATTGCATATTTCTGAAACTCATTTCCTTTCTTGCCAAGTTCATTGAATGAATTTCCACCCCAACCCCATACGGTTCCGTCTTTTTTAAGGGCCAGCGTATGATAACCAACAGTTGCAATACTAACAACATCTTTTAAAATTGAAATTTCAGAATGATTTTCTTGAATGACTTCAACCGGCCAGATACTATGCTCTCTTGTTCCATTTCCTAATTCAGCAAAATAGTTATGTCCCCAACACCAAACGGTACCATCTTTTTTTAACCCTGCTGTATGCCAATGCCCGCCTTCAACAGCAATAAAGTTTGAGTGAAATGGCAACTTCTGTGGGGTTAATTGGTCATTAACGGACGGACATCCAAGTTGTCCATAATTATTTCTTCCCCATAAAAACAGATCGCCATTTTTGTCAAGTGCAATGCTGTGGTCATGCCTCGTGAGATAGCAACTATATCTTTTAAATTTTTAATCTTTTTGTGTTTGGGAGAATTTTGTAAAGTACTGTCACCTAACTGACCGTAATTATTTCTTCCAATTGTCCAGACACTGCCTTGTTTGTCTAAAATTATCGCGTGACCATTTCCGCCGTCCACTACCTGTCCCAACGTGGTTAATCCGGACACTGTTAATATTAATAGAGTTACTACAGCTTTCATAAATTTACTTTGTCAATGAAATTATTTTGTTACGCAATGGTAAGTAATTGAATTCAGTATTTCTTGTAATGTTAATACAGATTTCCAGTTTTGTTTGGATCCTTTAAGTCGATCCAAAAAATATGCGTGGGTTCTAATTGTTCTGTTTGCCCGTTGCTATTCGCATCCTTCTGAGCAAAGACATACATAAAGTCGTTTGCAGAGTCATACTCTGATTTGAAGACGGAATAATTTTCGGGAATCAGTGCCTTTTGTTTTTCTCCTTTAATGTTGAAAAAGTAAAGCCTTCTAAGGTCTTTAAGATTTATAAAACCATCTTTATTGGTGTCATCATTATGTACAGAAACAAGGAAGTATTCTCTTCTTACAGGGGTGCTATTTAACGTATCCTTTGAAAAGGATGGATAGTACAGGGTTCTGATTAAAACAGGCTTTTCGAAAAAGTTTTTTGTTTTATTTTCAATGATGTCGTAATGCGCAACATTTATCAGGTTGTATCCGTAAGCGGCCTCCAGTCCTGGAAATATATGATTATTCCAATTGTTACCCATATTGGTTTCGGCTTCTTCATATCTATAATGGAAATTATTTGAGCCAATGAAAGTCCTATTGTTTTTCTTGTTCAGGTTCACTTTATAAATCGTGGTTAATCTGACATTCGGCACACTGGTTATCAAGACACTGCTGGGCCTCATTTCGATTTTCAGTGAGTCTTTGTTTAATCCGCCTGATTGCTCGACTTCAGCATTTTCAGAGCCGGGACTAACCTGAAATCCTTTTTCCTCCATTTTTTCGTTGGAGCAGCTACTCAATAAGTAAACGCACGTTAATGTTAAAAGGCTTTGTAAATAGTTCATTTTTGGTTTTTTAGAAATCAATAATAGCGATAGGTTATGCTATTTTGCGGCGCATTTTATTCGTTTGTAAATTTTTCTTCCGATAAATATAAGCCCAATTATGTTTAGTATGTTCCAAAGTTGTAATGAAAAATAGAAAATTAATTGTAGCCTGTTCATACTTGATAAGCTCCAGTATTCACCTTGAGAACTGACGTAGTTGTCGTCATAATCCATTTGTAAAACACCCAATATTAAATAGATAAAAATATCTACTCCGATAATGGCTAGCCAATAAATTATATCCATGAAACGAATTTTTACTTTGAGAAATTTTTGTTTCATATATCTGCAAGAATGGTTCATCCTTCGCTTACCCCTTCACCTCAGGACAGTCCTCAAACAACGTTCCCTCGTCTCCTCACCTTCATGAAGCACCATTTCGGAATGTAAGAGATGTACCGCCTCTTCAGAATCTTTAACCTTGGAAGCACATCGTTCCAACATTTCTGATTCAAACTCAGCTAATACACTTTCCCGTATTCCAACTTCGCGCCATTGAGATCGGGGCCTACACCCTTTTGCAATCCCACGGGCCAGTGCAAGCGCATCCAGCAGTGCCTGATTTGCCCCTTGTCCTTTAAAAGGACTCATCGGGTGAGCCGCATCTCCGATCAGAGTCACTGCTCCTCCTTTTGACAACATTTCCGGCTGAAGTAATTCCCGGTCATATACAGGATAGCCGGAAATCCGGGCTTCTGATGTTGCCGCTAAAATCTGAGGGATGGGATCATGCCACTGAGCTCTGCGACATGCTTCTTCTTTTAGTGCCTGAGCGCCTTGAGCGCTCAATTTCTTAGCGTCAATTTCTTGCATTGGAAAACTGAGCTGCCACATCACCGAGTCTGAACCGTAAGGCATCATGTAAATTCGCTCATGACCATTGACGGTTTGAAATACCGTTGCTGAATCCAGCAAAGTATGTTCAATGCCTCCGAGATCAACCAGTGGACAAATACCTAATATAACAATACAACCCAGGTAATGAAATGGTGTAATGTCCTCACCAAACAGCAAACTCCGCAAACAACTCCGAATGCCATCAGCACCTACAACAAGATCCGCACTGGCGCTCTTCAATACCCCATCCACCTGAAAGGTCAGATCAAAATCGCCAGCTTCACCTTTATTAAAACCAACTAACTGATGACCCCAGGTAACCGCATCATGACCGCCTAATTGTTTAAGTAGTGTTAAACGTAACGATTGCCTTGAGATATGCACATTGATACGCTTGGGTGATTTAATAGTATCTGAAGACTTGCGTTTTCTCATCCCCCATTCACCGATCACTTTTCCTTCTGTAGTATGAACTAAATGTCTTGTTGAAATTATCCCTTCTTCTAGTGAGAAAATACCCAATCCCTTGATCGCTTTACTAGCTTGTTGCAACGTGAGTCCATAGCCCGCAGCCCGTGCATCGAATCCGCTGTCACGCTCGTAAAGGGTAAAAGGAATTCCCCGGTGCAGGCAAGCTACAGCCAGAGCCACTCCTCCAATACCAGCACCAATAATAGCAACGTGTGGGTAGTTTACTTTATCCGCTACGGGATTGTTAATAGATTGAATCAATCCGGATCCGGAACATTTCGTGCATGAATCCATGTGGCGCTTTGGACGAACTGCAGCTGCACCATCATTCTTTGTTTTTACAAATTGATCGACTGCCAGCTCATATCGAAGTCTGCTTTTCTTACGCAACCTCCGGCTTTTTTTGCCCCGTCCCAGGCAATCCTGACAAACAGCCCAACTAGTCTCTTCCTTTTCTATCTGTTTCAAATTTGATTATTTAATTCTTTACCAGACCTTTCATCCATTGCATAAATTCCACCTCGTTAACGATTGACCATGAATGCGGATGTCTTTGTCCGTTTGACCTGTAACCAGTCTCAAATGACTGCATAAATTCTGCCTTGTCGTTGCCCATTAAAACCAAACGGTTAATTAATTCGGCTGTCACCTCATAATTTGATCCGTGTACTGTTTGATTGCGATTTTTAATTCTCCAACTAATATCTACATCGTGGTAGGTTCGGACAGCAATATTCTTCAAAAACTTTTCGTTCTGACTATATTCCTTATTCATACTAAAAGCTGTGAGCTTGCCATAAATTTCAATGTTTTGACGCGGTACGCCAAAGTCATTTTTAATATGCCCCATTGCTCTGACAGCTTCTTCAACTGCTAATTCAGAATAGTTATTTTTAGCACTTTCTTCCAGTTGTTCATAGATCGTAAAAATGTCAATGGGTGAGTCCACCGTAAATATACCTTTTGGCTGAATAGGAAATTTATCAGGAAACTGATTGCAAAGTTCCACATATCTCATTGCAAGCATTCCCCCAGCAGAGTACCCGCCAAGAACAAAAGTGTTTTTTTTTACTTTGTAGCGCGTTATGACATCTTCAATTACTTTCGTGATTTTTAGTTGAGTAAGAGAGTCAGCGTATAATTTGTTGCCACCTGCATAAAAGATTGTCAGAATATTATTGGCGAATGCAACATTGTGGAGCTTCGTTTCCGGTGGAGTGTCTTCGGGAATTTGTCCAAAGCCGGCTAAAAGAAATAATACTCCCGAAATCGAGTCTGTGTTTTCTGGTTCAACCACGAGGTAGTGTCCGCTGTGAAAGTCATTTTCATTTAAGACAATTTTTTTTATTCCTTGTGAATAAGATTCTTGGCCAACAAATATTACTAAGACAAAAATGAAAAAGTGGTTGATTGTAAATTTCATATTTATGGCCTTTAGATATGATTTTAATGCTTTATATTAAGGTAAAGCAATTTTGTGTTATCACCTGCAACTTATTTTTCCGCAATTCCATAAGCAATATATTTCCAGTGGTCCGGGCATACTTTATTTAAAATCAGGTTGTCTAAGGTTGATAGGAAATTTCTCTGACTTTCGTTTCTGCCAAATGTACCAAGGATACCTGTTGTTTGTATGGTATAGTTTGAGAAGTCACTCAGGAGATTCTTTAATTCTCCAATCGAAACATAGCGCCATGAACTTCCCCAATTCACATATTTTTTTCTAAGGCGTTTGTGAAAAGATGAAGCAACAAGATTTTCAGCAAATAGAAGTTTTCCTCCGGGTTTTAATGCCTTATAAATCTCTTTGAAAACTTTTTGTTGAATTTCGTAATTATCATCTCTGCCTATTCCCCCGATAATTGATTTGAAAACGATTATGTCAAAATGGTTTTCATAAGGGATGTTGGTAGCATCAATGTCCTGGTAGTGTATAAGATTGGATATTTCATAACGCAGGTGTAGCTGTTCCGCTATTTTTTTGGTGTCTTGTAAGTCTGAGCAAACTGTCTGCTTCCCTTTTAATGCAAGCCAAAGGGAAAGGCCGCCTTGTTGTCCGCCTAGTTCCAGTCCGTTTTGAATTTTGTTCCAGTCAATATTTCTTTCCCAATAGGAAAGTGCTTTTGACCAGGATTTAACGTCCCATTGGAGTATGTCTTTTGTAAGTTCAGGAGTCAATTAGCGGTTTATATTTAGCATTTTTTTATAATAGCCCTTAGTTTCTTCTAAGGTTACTTCGTCCGAATTTCTTCAGTCATTATATACCCGTGCCCATTTAGATTATTCTCGGGGAGCGTGTTTGTTGTTGTCAATAGTGTCCTTAGTCGGTGATATGGCCCGTTTATTTGGATTTAAAATGCCACTAATTAAAGCGCATATTTAATCAATGGTGGATTGGTTGGTGACCATAGCGTGGCGTATAATTCATTTTCAAATCTAGACTATTTTGGTTTGATTTGCAAGAGAAAGAGCGCGAAAAGCGCGACAACGAAATGAGTTCGTGTGGGATAACATTTACACACCAACCGGCCTCAACGCCGCAATCGCTGCATCCACAGATTTGATGTTCTCAAACGAAAGCGTGAGTTTGCCATTCGTTTCTTTCATTTTGCAGAGACGGGGATTCTGCTGCACGTATTTTAATACTTTGGTAAATGCTTCGCTCTGGTAGTATGGTGAATCCTGTTTCGGATTGAAGTAACCAACCATCCTGTTACTTTTCAATAATAATTTCTCAAAACCGATTTCCATTGCCAGCCATCTCAAACGCACTGTTCTGATCAGCTCAATAGCCTGGTCAGGAACTGGTCCGAAGCGGTCACGTAGCTGAACTTCAAATTCAATCAGCTCTTCCTCCGCTTTCGAATTATCCAACTCTCGATATAAATTCAAACGTTCTGTAATGTTGTTTACATAATCATCCGGGATCAGGATTTCCATATCCGTATCGATCACACAATCCATTACATACTTGCTGCGCGTTGTGCCGCTGAATTTTTGTGTTCCGCCTAAATCAGAATCTCTTAGTTCTTCATGCTCCATGCGAAGCTCCATGATCGCCTCATCCAAAATCTTTTGATACATTTCAAAACCAATCTCGTTGATAAATCCACTCTGTTCTCCGCCAAGTAAATTTCCCGCTCCTCTGATATCAAGATCCCGCATCGCAATGTTAAATCCAGAACCGAGATCAGAAAATTCTTCAATGGCTTTTAATCTCTTTCTTGCTTCGGGTGTTAGCAAAGAAACAGGTGTAGTGAGTAAATAACAAAATGCTTTTTTATTGGAACGGCCAACACGTCCGCGCATCTGGTGAAGGTCACTCAATCCGAACATGTGCGCCTGGTTGATGATGATGGTGTTCGCGTTTGAAATATCCAATCCGGCTTCTATGATCGTTGTGGCAACCAATACATCGAATTCCCCTTCTACAAAATCCAGCATCACCTGCTCCAGCTTATCGCCTTCCAATTGCCCATGCCCGATAGCGACTTTTACATCCGGACATAAACGCGAGATCATTCCTGCAATTTCCATGATATTGCTTACCCTGTTATGCACAAAAAATACTTGTCCGCCGCGTGACACTTCAAACGAAACAGCATCACGAATAATTTCTTCATTGAATGTATGCAGCTCCGTTTGAACCGGATAGCGGTTAGGTGGTGGTGTGCTGATTACTGAAAGGTCTCTCGCACCCATCATCGAGAATTGTAATGTCCGCGGGATAGGAGTGGCTGTCAGTGTCAGCGTATCTACATTTGATTTGAAGGTCTTTAATTTGTCCTTCACTGCAACACCGAACTTCTGCTCCTCATCAATGATCATCAATCCGAGGTCTTTGAATTTTACTCCTTTTCCAACGATGCCATGTGTACCGATAAGAATATCGACTTTTCCTTCAGCGACTTTCTCCAATGTTTCTTTTTGCTCTTTTGCCGACTTGTAACGGTTGATATAATCCACCGTGCATGGAAGATCTTTCAGTCGGTCGCGGAAAGTTTTATAATGCTGCAAGGCAAGAATGGTTGTAGGGACAAGGATCGCCACCTGCTTGCTGTCGCACACGGCCTTGAATGCAGCTCTTATTGCCACTTCTGTTTTGCCGAAACCTACATCCCCGCAGATTAGTCTGTCCATAGGCCATTCGCTCTCCATATCTTTTTTTACATCGGCAGTTGATTTGATCTGGTCTGGCGTGTCCTCATAAATGAAGGAAGCTTCCAATTCATTCTGCATGTAATTATCAGGACTGAATTGAAATCCTTTTAGTGCTTTTCGCTTCGCATATAATTTGATAAGGTCATAGGCAATTTCTTTGACCTTCTTTTTCGTCTTTTGTTTTAAAGTCGCCCAGGCATTCGTTCCGAGCTTGTTTACTTTTGGTTCTGTTCCTTCTTTCCCGGAATACTTCGCGATGCGATGCAGGGAGTGAATGCTGATATTCACGATATCGTAATCCTTGTAAACAAGTCGAATCGTTTCCTGTGTTTTACCGTTGACCTCAATGGTTTCCAACCCACCGTAACGTCCAACACCATAATCGATATGTGTGATGAAGTCACCCGGGTTCAGGCCTTTCAACTCTTTTAATGTGAGCGCTTCATTCTTTTTATTGAAGGTACTTTTTAATCTGAAACGGTGATAGCGATCGAAGATCTGATGATCCGTATAGCAGGCAGTTCTCAGCGCGTTATCAATAAATCCTTCGTGAATGGAAAGGAGGATAGGAGTAAAGAGATCCGGCTCCGATTCCTTCTTCGGTGCAATGTCCTCGAAGATCTTATACAAACGTTCAATTTGTTTCGGAGTATCTGAGAAAATTACATTTTCAAAATGGTTGCGGATATTCCCCTTGAAATTATCCCTGAGAAAATTGAAATTCTTATTGAATCCCGGTTGCGGAGAAAAATCAAAAGTGATGGTGATCTTTGGTGCGAGAGAAAAATGATTGCCGAATTCAATCACCGGAAATCCGAGGATCTGCCTTGAGAACGTATCCTTATCGATATACAATTCTTTTGGTTCCAATTGTGCGATGATTCCATCCAACTTTGAGTAGGATGTTTCAGCAAGTTCAAATGCTTTTTCGATTCGGTCGATGCTCAGTTGAAAGTGTTTGCACCAGATCACAGAATTATCGGGAATGAAATCAAAGAAGGTCTGCCGGCTTTCCTGCAATAAGCGAGTTTGCACATTTGGTATCACAGTGCAAAAAGCCAGTTTCTGAAGAGAAAGCTGTGAGGTGCAATCAAAGCTTCGTATTGAATCCACATCGTTGCCTAGGAATTCAACACGATACGGGTTCTCGTTGGAGAAGGAGAAAATATCCACGATGCCTCCGCGGATGGAGAATTGTCCGGGCTCCACCACATAATCAACTCTATCAAATCCATATTCATTGAGCAGATCGGAAATAAAATCGATACTTAGTTTTTCGCCCTGACGGATCTGTAAAGTATTTTTTGTAAGATGTGTTTTGGTAACGACTTTTTCGGTTAGTGCTTCCGGATAAGTGACGATACAAATGTGTTTGGAACCTGTATTGATTTTATTCAGTACTTCAGCACGGAGGAGAATGTTTGCATTATCAATTTCTTCGTGCTCGTAAGGCATGCGGTAAGAAGCGGGGAAGAAAAGAACATTCTCTTCTCCGAGCAGACTTTCCATGTCATTGAGGTAATAAGCAGCTTCTTCTTTGTCGGAAAGTATGTAGAGGTTTGTTTTGTGAAGGTGCTGAAAAGCAGCGGCAGCAATGAAAGCAGCAGATGATCCGATAACCCCTTTGAGCTGAATGCGCGTAGTTTCCCCTTTCAATTCCTGTATCAGGAGGGAATTGTTAGCTGAGTCACCGTACCTGCGCAATAGATCTTCTTTCGTCACCAACTCAATTTCTGGAATGTAAATTTAATCAGGCATTCACAGAAGCTTCAATTCCTGAGAACTTCTTCATCATTTCCCCTGCTTTATCTACCATATCTGCTGAACCAAGAAATAATGGTGTTCTCTGGTGAAGTGCCTTGATGTCCAGTTCCATGATCCTTCTGAAGCCATCCGTGGCTTTACCACCTGCTTGTTCAATGATAAATGCTAGCGGATTGCATTCGTATAATAAACGCAATTTTCCATTCGGGGATTTTGCAGTGGTCGGATATATATACACACCTCCTGTGATCAGGTTACGGTGGATATCAGCTACGCCAGAACCGATGTAACGTGATGAATAAGGGCGTTCTGTCGGAACATCCTCTTCCTGGCAATATTTAATATATTTCTTTACACCATCGGGAAAATGAACATAATTGCCTTCATTGATGGAATAGGTACGTGCAGATTTCGGAGTTTGAATATTCGGATGTGACAAGCAGAATTCACCGATAGAAGGATCAAGTGTAAATCCGTTAACGCCTTTTCCTGTGGTATACACCATCATGCAGGAAGAGCCATAGATAACATATCCTGCAGCAACCTGTTCTGTTCCGCGCTGATAAAAATCTTCCGGTGTTCCGGGTCCTGATAAAGATGTTCTTCTGTAAATTGAGAAGATGGTTCCGATAGAGACATTCACATCAATGTTGGAAGAGCCATCAAGTGGATCCATGGCCACCACGTATTTGGCATTTTTGGAAACTTCATTGTCTATGATGATAATGTCTTCGTTTTCTTCCGATGCAATTGCGCAGCACTCACCTCCAACACTTAGCGCGGCTATGAATTGCTCATTCGCGAACACATCCAGTTTTTTTACGTTCTCACCCTGCACATTGATCTCACCAGCATCACCAAGGATGTCAGCCAGTCCGGCTTTGTTTACTTCACGATTAACGATTTTGGAAGCGATTCCGATTCCATGTAATAAACGTGATAACTCGCCTTTTGCATAAGGAAAATCTGCCTGCTTCTCGATGATGAATTGTCCTAGTGTTTTTACCTTGCTCATGACTTTCTTTTTAGATTCTGTCCTGCAAATATCGCATTATTTTATGCGATTCGGAAATGATATTTTCATTGGTATTAATGGGAAATAAATACCTTTGTTGAAACATAAATCCAATGAATATAACAGTAAGGAAGGGTGTTGTGGAAGATCTTCCTCAAGTGTTGGGTTTGGTAAAAGAGCTTGCTGAATACGAGAAGGCTCCGGATGAGGTCACGGTAACGCTGGAAGAGATGGTTTCTGCAGGTTTCGGAACACAACCTGTTTTTTATTTTTTTGTCGCAGAACACGAAGGAATCATTGTCGGAATATCGCTTTATTACATTAAATATTCTACATGGAAAGGATCATGTGTTTTTCTGGAAGATCTGATCGTGAATGAGCCGTTCAGGAAATATGGAATCGGGAAGAAGTTGTTTTCAGAAGTCGTGAAGGTTGCGAAAGATATGAAAGCAAAACGAATGGAGTGGCAAGTGTTGGATTGGAATGAACCGGCTATTGGTTTTTACAAAAAGCTGAATGCGAACTTTGATTCTGAATGGATCAATTGTAAGCTCACCGAAGAACAAATCAATGATTTCAATAATTCGTTTTAATTCATTTTTATGAAAATCTTCAAATTCGGAGGAGCATCAGTAAAGGATGCGGAAGCTGTAAAAAACGTTTCAGAGATATTAAAACGATATCCACATGAAAATATCATTGTGGTGGTATCTGCTATGGGCAAAGTGACAAACGCGCTTGAGCGACTCACCGATGCTTTTTTTTATAAAAAAGAAGATGCTAACGCTGTGCTTTCGGAAATTAAGAAATACCATTTTGAAATAATTGAAACGTTATTTCCGAAGCAGGATCATTCTGTCTACACCGATATCAGCAATACATTTGTCGAGCTTGACTGGGCGATTGAGGATGAAGCGACTGCGGATTACAATTATGAATATGATAAGATTGTGAGCATGGGTGAAATCATTTCCTCACGCATTCTCTCCGCTTATCTTGTGGAAGCCGGACTAAATGTGCATTGGCAGGATGTGCGTGATCTCATCCGCACCGACAATACTTACCGTGAAGGAAAGGTAGATTGGGAATTGAGTCAGGAGCTGGTGGATAAAAATCTTCTTCCAGTGTTTTCGAAAGGGAAAGGGTCTATTGTAATCACACAGGGATTTATTGGAGGCACTTCAGAAAATTTCACAACTACACTCGGTCGGGAGGGTTCTGACTATACTGCTGCGATCCTTGCTTTTACAACAAATGCAGAAGGAGTGACCATCTGGAAAGATGTTCCCGGTGTTCTGAATGCGGATCCGAAATGGTTCGATGAAACACGGAAACTTGATCAGATTTCCTATCAGGATGCTATTGAGCTCGCGTATTACGGCGCCACCGTTATTCATCCAAAGACCATAAAGCCCCTGCAGAATAAAAAGATTCCACTATACGTAAGATCCTTTTTGAAACCGGATGATGCCGGAACAGTGATCAATGAAAATCAAAGTCATCTTCCGATCCCTTGTTTTATTTTTAAAGTAGATCAGGTTTTGATCTCCATCTCTCCCAAAGATTTTTCTTTTATTGTGGAAGAAAATTTCTCTGATATTTTTAACCTGTTTGCAGAGCGACAAGTCAAGGTGAATGTCATGCAAAATTCCGCGATCAGTTTTTCTTTGAGTGTCGACAATGATGAGAGAAAGCTTCCGGAGCTAATCAAAACCTTACAGAAGGATTACCGTGTTTTGTATAATGACAACCTGGAGCTTATCACCATCAGGTATTATGATCAAGCTACGATCGACCGTGTTACAATTGATAAACTTGTCCTGCTCGAAGTAAAAAGCAGGTATACGGTTCAGTTGGTTGTGAAGAATGTTTGATTTTCTTTTTGATTTTACCGGAGCGTCATTGCGAGCCTTTTTCAGGCTTGGAAATCTCTTTGAAATTTACTCGTATTGACTAAATATCAATTCTGAAATCCTTAGATAAAATTCAGCAGCGCGTATTCCCCCTTTGAAGGGGGTAAGGGGGATGTCCTGAATATTATAACCTTCAACGTGTTTCGCCTGCCACAATGAACGACGGCACAGTATATCATAGCATCCCGGTGCCTCGTCATTCCGGACTTGATCCGGAATCTCATATTTTGAACAGTCGAAATGTGTGAGACTAGCACACTGTCCAATTATCACACTGCATTTTCTAAGAATTCCTCAGCCCGATCACAAGAACATCATCCACTTGTTCATAATCGCCTTTCCATTCATCGAATGCTTTATTTAACTCAATTTTCTGTTCCTGCATCGAAAGGTGTGATATGGATGGAATTAATTCGCGGAAGCGTTTCAGATTAAATTTTTTATTCTTGTCGCCACCAAACTGATCAGCGAAACCATCTGTAAATAAATAAACAGTATCTCCTTTGTTTACCAACACTTCATGTTGTGCAAATTCCTGCCGATCTTCCGTGAAACCTCCGATGGCGGTTTTGGTAGGTTTGATCTCAATCAGTTTTTTTTCTTTTCCGGAAGTTTCAAGGATCCAGAGCGGACGGTTTGCTCCGGCGAATTTTATGATGTCTCTTTCAGGTTCAATGCAGCAAAGTGCAATGTCCATTCCATCGCGCAATGCAATTTCACTTCCGCTTGCTGATAATGTTTCTTTGAACGACCTGTTGACAAATGAAAGGATTTCAGATGGATTAGTCAGACCTTTTTCACGTACTGCTTGTTTCAGTTTTTCAATCCCGAGCATACTCATCAATGAGCCTGGGACACCATGCCCGGTGCAATCCGCAGCAGCAACAAGAAGCAAATTGTTGTATTCTTCGATCCAGTAAAAATCTCCGCTCACTACATCCTTGGGCTTATAAAGTATAAAGTAATCCTGCTTCATTAATTTTTCGAAGGACCCTGGTAATTTTAATAAGGCATTCTGAATATTCTTCGCATAAAGAATACTGTCGGAAATGCTTTTGTTCTTTTCATTGATCTGCTCATAGGCATGTGAAAGCGCCTGATTGGTGGTCTTCGTTTTTTTATATCCTCTGTAAATAAAGAATACCAGTACTACAAAGACAAGCGCACTTCCAAACAGGATGAAAATAATATTTTGTTGCTGGTCGATTTTATAATTGCGGATGACTTTTTCTTTGTTCAGCGATTCAATTTCGCTTTCTTTTGTTTTAATATCAAAGGTGGTTTGCATCTGTGCGATGGCACCAATACTGTTTGTGGTGTACAGGCTGTCTTTTACTTCAAGTGCTTTGGCCATGTATTCATAGGCAGTAATGTTATTTCCAAGAAGGTTATAGCATTCAGCAATTCGCTGATAAACTGAGAACAAAATCTGCTTTTCTTTTACACTGTCTGCAATGGACAAACCTTCCTTTAGATATTTTTCACCGACTTTTTTGTTGCCAGATTTGAGGAACAGTTGTGCAAGACTTAATCTGGCTTCGGCGAGTGCACCACGGATGCCGGTTTCCTCATAAACATCGTTTGCTTTTTTAGAATATTCAATGGCTTTATCGAATTTTTCCATTTCTTCGTATGCCTTACTTAAAGTCATGTATGACTCCCCGGTGCTGGCTTTATTCTTGGTTTTTTCGCGGACATCCACCGATTTATGCAGGAAGTAAAGTGCTGAATCGTAATTCTTCATAAAGCGGTAACAATCTCCCAGGTTCATGGAGAATGCGCCAATTCCACGCGTGTCGTTATTCTTTACACTCAGTTTGTATCCTTCGCTGTAGTGAATAATCGCCTTGTGGTAATTTTGCTGGTAGAGATATACATTCCCGATCCCATTCAACATTGCACCTTTCTCAGCGGAGCCGGTCTTGTATTCCAGCATCTCCAATCCCTCAATGAAATTTTTTAATGCAAGCTCGAACTGGCTGTTTTTGACATACGCATTTCCGAGATTCAGGTAGGATTGGGATGTGAGTGTGGTATCCTTGACTCCCATTCGTATGCCCAACGCTTTTTTGTGATACTCAATGGAGAGGGGATAGTTTCCGGTTCCTTTGTAAACATTTCCAATCTGATTATACGCAAGTGCTATCCCTAATGAGTCTCCGAGAGCTCTGGAAATAGAAAGTGAATTGTTATAATAGGCAATTGCTTTTTCATTCTCTGATTTGTAAAAGAATGCGAGACCGATATTATTCAGTGCTTTTGCTTCGTTTTTTTTATTCCCGTTTATTTTAGCAAGCGAAAGTGCCTGTCTGGCATATTTTAATGCCTTATCCGGATCAGTGGATCGAAGTTCAAAAGAGAGTGTGAGGAGTGTTTTAACTTTCGCGGTATCCTGCTTCGTAATGCTCAATACCTTTTCCAGGGAATCCAGCTTGGAATTCTGCCCTGTTGCTGAATGAATGAATAGCAGAAACAGAAATATCCTTAGTGGCTGAAAGAATATATTGAATTTATAAGGCAGCATATTACCGCAAGTTATGAAAAATCAGTTCAATTGGAATCAGAGCGATAAGATCTTTTCTGCGAGGACTCTCGCGATTTTCTCATTGCTTTCGATTGTCCAGCCGGCAATATGCGGTGATAGAATTACACGGTCACTTTTTGCCAGGTATTGAAATGCTTCCGGCAGGTTTTGTTTGTCGAGATTTTCAAAAGAGGTCATTTCGTATTCCAGGACATCCAGGCAGGCGCCTTTTACTTTCCCTGATTTTAAATTTTCCACAAGGTCGGCGGTGTTCAGGCATTTGCCTCTTGAGGTATTGATGATGTAGATGTCTTTTTTAAACTGATTGATAAATTCATCATTTACCAGGTGGTGAGTTTCATCCGATAGCGGAATGTGCAGGCTAAGGATATCGGAATTTTCAAAAAGTTGCTGCTTGGTCACTTCCTGAACCAAATCATTACCAAAATTATTTTTGTATTTATCGTATGCAAGCACGCGGACATTAAACCCTTTTAATCGTTCCGAAAAAGCAGTACCCATGTTTCCAAAACCGATGATGCCCACAGTTTTGCCCATCAGCTCAACGCCCCTGTTTCCTTCGCGTATCCAAGTTCCTTCACGTACTTCTTTATCGGCGCGTTGAAGATTGTTAAAGAGGGAAAGTAACATTCCGATTGCCTGTTCAGCCACTGCATCCTTATTTCCTTCCGGCGCATGCAGGCATTTTATTGACCTGGATTCGGCATACTTCACATCAATGTTTTCCATGCCGGCACCAGCACGCGCAATGAACTTCAGTTGAGTAGCTTTATCAATCAACTCTTTTTCAATCCGGAAACGGCTTCTGATCACGATCCCATCATACAGATGAATTTGCTTCATCACTTCTTCTTTCGTCCATTGATAATTCAGGTCGCAGGTATGTCCGGCGGCTTCAAGCAGTTCATGCAGGGAAGAATGATTGGAATCAATAAAAAGAATTTTCATAAAAATAATTTGGCGTAGTAAAAGTAAAAAAAAACAGGGACGAGTGTCCCTGCTTTCATTCAGTAAAAAATATTTATTACCTGTTGATCACGATGTGTTCTGTGCTCACTGTATTTCCTTGCTCTATTTTAAGAAGATAAGCGCCGGCAGTTAAGGAAGAAACATCAATTGTTTTTGTGAAACTTCCTGAAACACCATTCTCATTGCTCACCATAATTACTTCTTGTCCCATGTAATTATAAAGTGCAATCTTCATTTTTTCAGTGGAAGAATTGAACATTACAGTCAGGTTTGTGCTTGCAGGATTTGGATAAACACGAATGGTATTTTCTGTTGCGTTGTAATTGATTCCAACAGTTCCACTTACGTTAATAGTTCCTGAATAAGGCATTTTATTGTAAGCTGTTGCCGTAACAGTGATCACACCTGCAACAGCAGAAGGTATTGTTATTACAGCACTTCCACCGGATGCAGTTCCTGTTCCAAGGATCACTCCGTTATCAGAAAGACAGATCAATGCGCCGTCGGTATTGCAGTTTACAGTGATGGATGTTGTTCCCAATGGAGTTACCGCAACATGTGTGGTTACCATTGGAAGTGGAGTATCAGTAAATACCATTACAGAAGGATCTCCAAAAAGAGTCCATGTATCTGTCATTTCAGCTCCTGCAGGTCCGTACACATCATTCATCTGCATACAGCCGTTCATGGATAATCCTCCGAATGTGCGTTTGATATTTCCGGCTGCACTTTCAACAAGAATGTTAACCATTGCATCCTGTCCTTCCATTGGTGGATTCCAGCTTTGGTTGATGGTAGACATCAAGGTTGCCAGAGCTCCTGTTGGTGCTGAAGGTGTTCCGGCACGCAGCCAGCCTTCAGCAAAACAAGTGGTATTGCTTACAAAATTTCCGTTCACACAGGCAACTGACCAGATGAAGGGATGCATAACAGTATTTGTTAATGATGTAATGTTGGTAGTTGAATATCCGGAAGTAGAGAAGGCGAAATCGCTGCCGTGACCAGTATAAGTGATGATTCCGGCACCATTGTTTATATGAGTTCCGATTGAAGTTGCTGTAGGGTTTCCTGAAAGATCCAAACCACCTTGTGATCCGTCAAAGTTTTCGCTGATGTTATTATAGGAATAAGCCAGCATCTGAGTTGCAAGATTGCGCTGATGTTCGAAATCCATTTCTGAATCATCACCGGGACCCTGGTCAGATGCAATGGTAATTCCTTTTTTATACCAGGTGCCACCTGCCTGAGGTGTTTTCTCATAATTGATTGTACGGTTCACCATGATCTGAACATGGGTTGAAGTGGTTGCTGAAAATCGTCCGATAAATAATTCAGGGTAAGAATCTCCACCGCTTAAGTATCCGTAATCATTATCAGAATCACCCCATGACGTTAAAGAAGCAGGAATTTGCGGAGCATCACCTACAAGAAGTACATACTTTAAAGATGGGTTTGAAGTGTAATAGTTGGCAATATAAGTTTTGATTTGTGCAGCAGTTGTTCCAATTGCAGATTTCAAAACCATTTGTGTAGGAATTCCTTTTTGGTTTTTCCAGTCAACGAATGGCTGCATATCACCCGAAAATGTATCGTAGCAAATGATAAGCATAGAACCATTTTCGCTCACAGGAGTGAACATGGCCTCGCGGTTTGTTGATGTGTAATTAATGAATTGTCTTTTGTAGATCGCATCAAATTCAGGATCCACAAGTGTTTCAGTATGGATTCTTTCAAAAGCATTTTCTCCTCCAATTGCATTTTTAACAGCCACCTTCACAACGATATTCGTGTAAACGCGCAAAACTTCTGTAACAGGATTGTATTGGAATGGACAAACGCTGATAGTCTGACCGCGGTGGTCACGCAATATATAAGGTTGATTTAAGCTGTTGATAGCAGATGGGAAAAAAGAATTTTCTGTATATACACTTCCTTTTGTAAAAGCAATATCGGAAGGGTTGATGGTTCTTTTCAGATTTCCTTTGGAAGGAGCCACTTTGACTCCGGCAAGATCATAAAACGAAGATGAAACAATTGTTGCCTCCATTTCCGCCTGATCAGGAATGATCACTGAAGTGCTTAGCTTTTGAAGATCCGGATTGCCGGCTTCCATAAGGAAAGTTCCTTTGTCCACCATCACGATCTGCGATTTACCATCAGCAGTTACCACCTCTTTGAACTTCACAGCTCCCGGGATAAATTCGATTGTTGTTCCCGCAGCAGAAGTGCTAACAAGGTTAATGGCAGTTTGAGCATTACTTGTTGTAATTCCAAATATAATTGCCAATGCCGATAAAGAAAAGGTAAATTTTTTCATGAGGACTTGTTTTGTGTATAACAAGTTTAGAACAAAAAAAAAGGAAAAGCAAATTTATTCCGTTGTAAAATCAGGATCGGAAACATGAACCAATGTGGTGGCTGTTAAACAAGCATACTGCCCAGCAGAAGGGAAGCTACGCTGAAATAAATGATCAAACCGGTAATGTCCACGAGGGTAGCCACAAAGGGAGCGGACGATACTGCAGGATCAAGACCAAGGCGCTTTAGAAGCAAAGGGAAAAGGGAACCGATGGTGTTTCCCCAGACTACAACTCCAATCAATGAGAAACCTACGGTCAGAGCGATTTCCATCCAGTTTGGCCCGTAAATCGGTGTGAATTGCGACCATACAGCCACGCGCAGAAATCCGATCACGCCAAGTATAAGTCCAAGCATTAATCCTACTTTAAATTCTCTCCGGATGATATCCCACCAGTGGCGGACAGTGATCTCGCCGAGTGCTAATGCACGGATCACTAATGTAGAAGCCTGGGATCCTGTGTTTCCCCCGCTGGAAATGATCAGTGGAACGAACAATGCAAGAACAACTGCTTTGGCAAGTTCATGCTCAAAGAACCCCATCGCTGTAGCAGTAAATGTTTCTCCTATAAAAAGAATGATCAGCCAGCCGGCCCGTTTTTTTAACATTCCCCAGATGGAAATATTCATATACGGTTCTTCAAGGGCTTCCATACCCGCCATCCTTTGTAAATCTTCTGTTTCTTCTTCCCTCCTGATATCAACAATATCATCAATGGTGATTCGTCCAACAAGTCTGCCGAGTGAATCCACAACCGGCAATACAACCAGGTTGTACTTATCCATAATGTTGGCTACATCTTCCGCATCGGTATTTGTTTTAACGGAAATGATCTTGGTATCGCAGATGTCGGCGACCTTAGAACGGGTAGGTGAGATAATGAGTTTTTTCAGTGAAAGTAATCCCACGAGTTTTTCATCATCATCCACTACATATATAGTATAGATGTTTTCAACTTCATCAGCCTGAGCCCTGATCTCCCGCACACATTCAAGCGCATTGCTGTTTACGTGAACACGGATGAGCTCAGTTGCCATTAAACCTCCGGCGGTGTTCTCATCATAATTAAGGAGCTCAACAATGTCGCTGGCCTGTTCGCTGTCCTCCATATGTGAAAGAACCTCATCCTGCACATTATCGGGAAGCTCAGCAATAACGTCAGCCGCATCATCGGAATCCATGTTATCGATGAAGCGCTCAGCAATTTCTTTTGAAGTAAGAGAGGAAAGGAATTCTTCACGAACATCTTCATCAAGTTCAACCAATACATCGGCAGCGATCTGTTCATCAAGATGACTATAAACAAATTTGGCTTCTTCAATATCGAGCTCATTGAAGATCTCGGCAATATCGGCAGGGTAGAGTTCCTTGAAACGTTCGGTCACAAACGTGCCATCACGTAACTCAATGGCTTCGCGAAGTTCAATAAAAAAATCGTCTGTTACTTTAAAACGCACCTGCCTGAATGTTTGAGGTTTTAACGGGGGCAAAGGTAAGGTTTATACCTTTTGATTAAACTTTGAGAAAAGATTTAATGTTGAGTTCATAGTGATAGGGTGATTAGGTGATAAGAAACAAAGACAGCCACAGATTCACAGATTAAAAATTCTGAATTCCCGGCAAAAAGTGTAAAACATTTTGGGCGAATCGTCGGAAACAATTATATCGCAACCTCCACCATATTTGTGAGCGCAACAAAATCAGCGACAGATAATTCTTCAGCACGCTGAGTGAGATATTTATGATCGAGGAATTCAGGCTTAAGTTTAAACGCTTTGATCGAATTGCGAAGTGTTTTCCGGCGCTGATTGAATCCTGCTTTTACAACCTGCTTAAAAAGTTTTTCATTGCAATCCAGTTGCTGAACGGTGTTGCGGGTTAAACGGATCACTGCAGATTTAACTCTCGGAGGAGGAATAAAAACTGTTTCATGAACAGTAAACAAATACTCAATATCGTAAAAGGCTTGCAGTAAAACACTGGTAATGCCGTAAGTTTTATTTCTTGGCTTTGAAGCGATGCGTTCAGCCACCTCTTTCTGAAACATGCCAACAACTTCAGGAACCTGGTTCTTATGATCGAGAACTTTGAATAGAATTTCGGTAGAGATATTATATGGGAAATTTCCGATTACAGCGAAAGGTTCATTGTTGTAAAGTCCTGTTAAATCAAGCTTAAGGAAATCACCTTCAATGATCCGGTTTTCAAGGACAGGAAAATTCTTTTTGAGGTAGGCGATTGAATCCCGGTCGATGTCGATGATATGTGTTTCGTAAGCGGGTTCCTGAATCAGGTATTTGGTGAGGACGCCCATTCCGGGGCCAACTTCCAGTACTTTTGTGTAAGCGGATGTATGTTTAAGTGCTTTAACAATATCAAGAGCGATCGTTTCGTCCTTTAAAAAGTGCTGTCCTAAATGTTTCTTCGCTCTTACTTCGTCAGCCATAATCTTATTTCTGTTTCCTTATTAAATTACTTCAAGCAATGTGCGGAATGCGACAAACTTGTCGCCGTATTTGTCCTTTACTTCCTTTTGCAGTTGAGGAGCATGTTTGGTTTGATATTCCTGATAATCCTGCATATTCTTGCAAGTGTACTGAATGGAATAGGTGGTTCCCTGTTCTTCATCTACAAGTACTTTGCAGATCTTATGTTCCAGGAAATAACCGGTTGCCATCACTTCAGGAATATGAAGTTCTCTCATCCATTGCAGCCATTCTTCACGGACGTCATTCTCAATGTTTACTGTTACGTTGTATATGATCATTTTAATGTGAAAATTTGGAAATTTGAAAATGGACTAATTGTCACATTTCCAAATTATATAATTGTCTAATTTATCGAGTCACCTCTTAATCTTCTGAACCTTTTTCTTGATTCCACGACATACAAGCTGCCGGGAAATTTCTCTAGTAATTGCTGATACAATTCTTTTGCCTTTGCAGGATCTTTGAATTGGTTTTCTGTTAGATCAGCCAGTTTGAACAGCGCATCATCCGCAAGAATTTCTTCCGGATAATTTTTTACAATCTCTTCATACAGCGCTGCAGCATCCGTATATCTTGCTCGCTTTAATGCGATCTGTGCTTTTTTATAGAGGATGTTATCTGCAAGTGCATGGTTAGGAAAAGTTGCATTGATAGAATCCAGCAGACGAATCGCAACCACATCATTGTTCTGAAATGCCATCAGATCTGCAAGGGCAAAAATGCTCAGTGGAATTAAATTGGTGTCGGTCGCTGTCGCATCGGTAATAAGCAGAGAAAGGTCCATTGCATCATTTGCAATAAGTTTGGACGTAGCGCCTTTAAGAACATCCAGCTGTGCCTGTGACCATTTAAAATCTCCGCTGTAATAAGAAATTTTGGCGTTGCGGAATTTAGCTTCCTGTCCGATCGCATCGTGTTTATAGGCTTTTTCAACCTGTGAATAACGGAGGGAAGCTTCCCAGATATCGCCGGTCAGCAACAGGATATCACCGAGTTCAAGTTTGCATTCCGCCTGTACGTTTGCGGGTAATTGCGGTAAGGCGATGGTTTCTTCCAGCAGTGTGATGGCTTCTTTTTCCTTCGCCAGATAAAATGCCTGCAGGTGAGCCAGGTTTTTTAACATCGGTGCAGTGCTTGCTGAGCGCCCCAATTCAGCGATGGTGCTGATATAATTTTTTTCAAGTTCGATCAGATCTGCGTTAGTGAAATTAGCTTTTGTCACCACTTTTTGATAGAACACATTGAGGAGTTCAATTCTTGCATTGGTATAGAAATAAACTTCCGGACCTTTTGCGATCACATATTGGTAGGCTTTGATGGCAATGTCATACGCTTCGTTCTGAGCGAATAATTGTGCAAGTCCCATCATCCGGTTGCCTTCTTCTTTTTTTCGCTTGTCGAGTGCTTTCGCCTGAACAAAAGCGCCTTCCCAGTCGCGTTGTTGAATCTGCATCCAGATGAGTAATTCGGAGAGAATTGTTTTATCGGGTTTCTTGCCGATTCTTTTCAGCAATTCTGTTTTCAGCAATTCATTTTGTTTTGGATCTGAATCATTGTTGAAACTGGTTTGTAAAGCATTCTGAACGCTCTGAATATAGGAATCACTTGTTTCCAGGATGTCGAGGTATTCCCCGATCATTCCCATTTTGTCTCCTTTTGCACTGTAGACATCTGCTATTTCAAAACTGTAAGGATAATTGTTCTGTGTGATCTTTCTTCCTTTCAGATAGGCTTGCAGGGCAAAATCGGGTTGTTGTATTGCAAGAAAGGAATTGGCAACAGTAAAAACCTGGTCATCAATTTTAATGGCTTTAATGGCTTGTTCCCAGGTTGATTTTGCTTTGGAAGGATCTTCTGCTCGATCATAAACAACTCCGAGATCAACAATAAAATTGGGACTTTCAGGATGGTTTTTTATCTGTTTCTTCGCGACCTTTTCTGCTTTTTTGAAATCTTTTGTTTCGAGCAGACAATTCAGATAAGGTGTATAAAAAAGATCCGGAGATTTTTTATTGTAGAGTTTCTCGTAATACTCAAGGGCTTTGTCGTACTCTTTATTTTGATAGAATTGTATAGCAAGCTGTTCTTCTGTTCCGGGCTGCGCGAATGATCCGCCCG
>JALYRR010000202.1 GCA_030855265.1 Bacteroidota bacterium
TCACAGAAGTGGCACCTGCCAGCAGAGGGCCGTAAACAATGTACGAGTGGCCCGTGATCCAACCGATATCTGCGGTACACCAATAGACCCCTTCCTCCCCTCTGGGGAGGGCCAGGGTGGGGTATTGAAAGACATTAGTAAAAGTATAATGAGTATAAACCATATAACCACCGCAGGTATGAACAACCCCTTTCGGTTTGCCTGTGGAACCGGATGTGTATAAAATAAATAACATGTCTTCGGAATCCATAATTTCAGCCGGACAATCAGACGAAGCATTTTCTAACTCTTCATTCCAGTAAACATCTCTGTTAGCTTTCATTGAAACAGTTGTTCCTGTTCGCTTATGAACGATCACTCTTTTTACAGAAGGACATGTTTCCAGCGCTGCATCTACAACATCTTTCATCGGAATTGCTTTTGCACCGCGATAAGCACCGTCTGTAGTGAGCACCATTTTACAATCACTATCCTGAATCCTTCCTGACAATGCGGTAGCGGAGAAACCTCCAAACACCACAGAATGAACAGCACCGATTCTAGCGCAGGCTAAAACAGCAATTGTCAGCTCAGGAACCATCGGCATATAAATACAAATGCGGTCACCTTTAACAGCACCGTTCTTTTTCAGCACGTTTGCGAAGCGGCATACCTCTTCATGAAGTTGTTTATAGGTAAGCTGTACAGCTTTTTCAGAGGGATCATTCGGTTCCCAGAAAAAAGCGACCTGATTAGCGCGTTCAGGTAAATGGCGGTCGAGGCAATTTTCCGTGATGTTCAGTTTTCCACCTTTGAACCACTCTATTTTTGGATCTTTAAAATTCCATTCAAGGACTGTATCCCATTTCTTCTTCCAGGTAAACTCTGAAGCTACCCCGGCCCAGAATTCCTCCGGCTGCTCTACACTCCGCTTGTATGCTTCCTTGTATTCTTCGATTGTAGTTAACCTTGACATGACTGAATTTTTGTTTCACTCAAATTTATAAAATTAAAACTGTTTCATTCAATTATGCTATCTTTAAATGATAAAACCGGAACCATGAAAAGGAATCATTTTGCAACACTATGCCTGACAATCTCATTGTTTATGTACCTTATTTCCTGCAAGGATAAAGTAACACCTCATGACATGCCGGCGCAGGAGCCAACCGGCGAGATCAATGAAGGCAGTGCGGTTACCGGTTATGGAATACTTGCACGACTGCCGGGGATCTGGAATGGGGCGGTGACCTCCTCTACTCCTCTTGGAGGATATCCGGAGTGGATTGTTGACTTTCGACCTGTTTCAGCATCACAAGTATCTGCGAAGAACGAACTTGATTCTGTGAATAATATTCTGATGGGTTTCTTCATCGTAAAACATGGGGGCGAATTCAAAATGGCATTCCGGAATGGTGGCGGATTCGCAGGAAATCAGCGGATCGCTTATGGAGTGATCGATAGTATATCGGAAACAGTTAATAATTATTTCTATCGCTTCTCAGATTTCAGTGCAGGGAAAAGCCGTGTGTACACCAATGTTCTCTTTAAGGATGACAGCCTCATCTTGCATGTGTATACGAATGTTTACAATACACTCACTACACCTCAAACACATATGATGTGGCGCGCGAAACTGCAGGACAATACATCAACTGCGAATGCGATCAGCACTTTCGGATTTCCGAAGAAACAGCTTGTTAAAGATTTCAGCACCACTTTCGATAGTCAGCCCGAAGCAATTTACTATGACCTGACTGCCGATCCTTACAATGAAGCTGCACAGCCTTACCTTGGAAAAACTACCGTGAACATTAATTTCGCTGCGGGTTATACAGCCGATCCGTCGAAGAAAGTATTTTTAATGATCACGACTCAGCCCTTGTTCAGTGGATTTACTTACAATCCCACTCAGTTGAAATTCCGCTCCCGTTATGTGTTCCTGGCTGCCAACGACAATTCATTTACATTCAATTACATGCATCCGGGCAGCTATTATCTCTATACTTTGTATGATGCAAATGGTGATGGAACATTTTCCTCCGGCGACTGGATGAGTTCAAACCTGACGAATACATTTACCCTTTCAGCGATGGGCACACAGACTGTTGGGACAACCATTGATTTTACTATACCGTAAAAAATTTCTCAATATGAAAAAAAATCTCTTCATTTTTTGCCTCCTATTGTCTACATCGATCTTCGCCCAAATGGAGCGCCGTACAAGCTTTGTAAGCGTCTCAGGTTTGCCGGTATTTGATGTTCTTAAACTATTTCCTGAAAATAAAATAAGAGGTTATGGAGCCATAGCTAATTTGGGGTTCTTTCCTGTTAAAAATCTATCGATTGGATTTACTCCATATATTGCACAGGTATCCAACAGTTATAATAATTCATATATCTCTTTCTACGGAACATTTCGCAAAGAAGAAAAAATCCGGCTCATGGGAATCAATGCAACACTGCGATACTATCTCAACCAGGGAAAGATCTCCTTTTATCCTTTTATTTCAGGAGGGTTTGCTAATCTCGACATCACTTCCTACAAACAGGAAGGAAATACAAAACTAAGTAACGATAATAAATCAGTCAGCATTGTCATGTTCGGCCTTGGTGTAAATTATTTCCTGACAGAGAAATTTACACTTGAACTTAATCTGCCCTATATGTATCTTCAATCTTTTTCCCATGACTACAATGATCATGTTAGTTTTGGAACGATTTCTCCAACTTTAGGCATAGGATTCTATATTAAATAGCAAGCAAGGATCCTAAACATATTTTCAATGGCACGCAATTCGCCTTTCTTAACAAACCTTTTCCATGCGCCTATTCCTTGTCATTCTTTTTTTCACCTTCCTCTGTGGCTGCATGAGCAGTGTCAATGAAGCATCCGAGATTTCAGCTGAATCGTCCGAATCAAAAGACGCTAATAAATTTATGTGGAATAATCTGCACTCCGGCAATTACGACAGCATACCTGCCATCCTTAAAAAATTAAATTCCGCTAACGCAGAAAACCCTGAAGATGGCAAGATAACCGCTCATCTTGGATTTGTTCATTTATGGGCATTCAGCGAACGCATCAGAAAACCTTCCGACGAAGAAATCACGAAACATGTTTTTCTCAGCAATATGTATTTCAAAAAAGCGATCGACATCAACCCTTCGGATGCACGGCTGCATGGATTCCAGGCGGCCACCGAAATGTGCGAAGGAGCAATTTCAAAAGATCCGATCATGATCGCGACTGGGTATGGCAAAGGGATCAATGCCATTGACAAATGGCCGCAGTTCAACAAATTCGCAATCAGCTTTGTGGAGAGTCTGCAAGGCAAAAATTCTCCCATGTTCAAACAAGGTTTAAAATTTCAATGGGAATTGCTTGACGAATGTTCAACCAACGAACTTACACAAAAAATGATTGAAGAAGATCCGGTGAAAATATTAACTGATTTGATTAATGAAGTAAAACGTTCCGAAGATCCAGCCATCAGCCGTGCCTGCTGGAATTCATGGATAGCTCCACATAATCTGGAAGGCTTCTTCCTGAACCTTGGCGACATGCTTGTGAAAGCCGGTGAAATTGAAACTGCAAAAAAAATTTATGCTGCAGCGCGCCTTACACCTTCATTTAATGAATGGCCTTACAAATCACTTGTGGAGGATCGTATCAAAAACGCTGAAAGAAATTACAAATCTTTCAATGAATCCCTGGAACTGATTCATATTACTAATAAAAATCAGATCTTCATCAATTCAAGCATCTCTTGTGTGGGATGCCATCAGATGAGTCCCGCTGAATTTAAGCGATATGGTTATCAGGAGCCTAAGCCATCTATCTACACATTAATCAAAAATTAATTTGAAAGTTCCGAAGCTCTGTCCCGTGCATTCAGTATTCCTTTCTGCAAACCATCTCCAACATTGCTCTTCTCAAATGTGGTGAGAGCCGCCTCTGTTGTACCGCCTTTTGACGCCACGGCTTTTATCAACTCATCGAGGGATTTATTTGCTGTATTCATTAAATGAAATGATCCAAGCATTGTTTGCTTCACCAGCATGGACGCTGTTGCTTCATCGAATCCCATTTGTTTCCCTGCATCGATCATTTGCTTCACCACATAAAAAAAATACGCGGGACCACTTCCGCTCAAAGCAGTAACAGCATCCAGTAAATCTTCATTCTCAAAGAAAACCGTTCGACCGGTAGTGGAAAGCAGGTTCTCCGCTTTTCGGATATGTTCGATGGAAACTCCTTTGTTCGCGGTGTAGGCTGTCATTCCCATCCCTAGCTCAGCAGGAGAATTCGGCATGGCACGCACAATATTTTCTATTCCTAACGCTTCCGAAATACGTTCGAGTTTCATTCCGGCCATGATAGAAATTATAACATTATCCGGCTGAAGAACCTGTTTTAATTCAAGGCTTAATTCCTTAAAGTCTTGTGGTTTTACTGCAAGAATTACAATATCACTTTCTGTGATCCGCGGATCATTCACGAGGCAAACCTGTCCCACATGAAGTTTCATCAGTTCATCCTTCCGGGAACTGTTCTTTTCTGCGAGCAGCAATTCAGCTTGAGTAACAATATTGTATTTCAGAAATGCGCGGGCATAGATCAATCCCATGTTTCCGCAACCTACAATTGTAATTTTCATAAATGATGATTTTTTTGAAAAAAAAATCCCTCTCATAACGGAGAGGGATCTGAATTATATTAATTCTGAATTCTACAATCCCAATACGATTTCATTCGGGTCTTTTCCACCAAACAACATCTTCACGGGGTTTTCAAGCATCTCTTTTACTTTGACAAGGAAGCCAACCGACTCACGACCATCAATTACTCTGTGATCATAAGATAATGCAACATACATCATCGGACGGATCACAACTTGTCCGTTCACAGCCACGGGCCGTTCCACCACATTGTGCATTCCCAGAATAGCGCTTTGAGGAGGGTTGATGATAGGTGTACTCATCATAGAACCAAACACGCCTCCATTCGTGATCGTGAATGTTCCGCCTGTCATATCCTCTAAAGTGATCTTATTGTCACGCGCTTTCAATGCGAGATTTTTAATAGCTGTTTCAATTTCGGCAAGACTCATTTGCTCGGCATTCCTTACTACAGGAACTACCAATCCTTTCGGTGCACTTACTGCAATACCGATATCTGCATATTTGTGATAAACAATTTCTTCTCCGTCAATCATTGCATTCACTGCAGGATAATGATTGAGCGCTTCTGTAACAGCTTTGGTAAAGAAGCTCATGAAGCCCAGATTGGTTCCATGCACCTCTTTAAATTTGTCTTTGTACTTCGCACGCATTGCATAGATCGCACTCATGTCTACCTCATTAAAAGTGGTAAGCATGGCCGTTTCATTCTTAACTGCAACCAGGCGCTGAGCTAATTTTTTTCTCAGAGGCGTCATTTTAGAACGCTCTGTATCTCTTGTTCCTCCCCACGCTGCAGCCGAAGAAGAATCAAATCCACCGGCAATTGCATTTAGCACATCACCTTTTGTGATTCGTCCATCTTTTCCTGAACCATTCATTTTCGCAGCTGGAACTTTGTTTTCATCCATAAGCTTCTTCGCTGCAGGAGAAGGAGTTCCGCTTGCATAAGAGTCTTTGGATTTAGAAGTTGAATCTTTAGAACTTTCCCTTTTAGTTTCCGCAGAAACTTTTTGTTCTTCTTTTACTTCTGTCTTTGCACTCTTTACTTCCGACTTCTTTTCACCTTTTACACTTGTATCTATTGAACAAACAATTTGTCCTACTTTTACAGTATCGCCTTCTTTCGCCAGTGTTTTGATAGCACCGGATTCTTCAGCATTTATCGTTAATGTTGCTTTATCAGAGTCCACCTCAGCGATCTCTTCATCCTTCTCCACATATTCGCCATCAGTTTTTAACCATCGTGCGATCACCACTTCTGTAATCGATTCGCCCGGGCTGGGTACTTTCATTTCTAGGATTGCCATAATTCAGTCTTTAGTCGTTAGTTCATAGTCGTTAGTCCGGCCTTAAAATTCATTGCGCTTTTAATTTTTAGAAGCAATGGGATCTTGAAGAGATTTTTTTAGCCCGGCAATCATTTTTTGAATTTCCTCAATTGATGATTCCAATTGTTCAAATTCAGTTTTATTCAAATAATCCAATTTAAATGCAATTAACAGTTGTGTATTCAATTCGCATGAAGAGCCAAGTGTTATCCCTAAAAATTATTAAACTCCTTGGGAGAATTTCTTCCTGCTCCTTCGGCAATATTGGAAACAATTGAAACTGCACATCTGTTAATTTGATTTGTAAGCCCAAACTTTTCTTCAGGCGGGAATTTTTTTGTTTTATTGTAAACATCCAGAACAAGATCGAATGCCTTTTGCCAGACTTTTAAATTTTTATATTGATTCATAATCCTAATGACTCTCTACTAATGACTTAAAACTTTTAACTAGCGACTACTGACTTTAGACTAAAGACTAGCGACTCCAGACTATTTAATTCGTCACAAGTTGCTTTTCAAGCACGCGTTTAACAATGCCTTCCTGCTGCTGAGCGTGTAACTTGCTGTATCCTGTTGCAGGACTTGCACTTTCATTACGCCCAATGTATTTCAGCTGAACTTCACGGAATGTACGAAGCATGTAAGCCCAGGCTCCCATGTTTTCCGGCTCTTCC
>JALYRR010000203.1:0-283 GCA_030855265.1 Bacteroidota bacterium
TTTCTGACCAAGGTATTCGATTTCACGCTTAACAACCTGGTATTTATTGCCTTTTGCCACCGCGATTTCTTCACTGAAGTATTCCTTTCCATTCATTGTATAAACCGTTTTATAGGTTCCTCCAACCGGCAAATTGGTGCCAAATTTTCCGGTCTCCGAATTGGCCGAAAGGACCTGGATGGTATCGCCATTTGCTGAGTTTATAATATAGATGCTATTGGAAGAAAAATCTTCTTTTGATTTGTTGGTGACTTTCCCAACAAGGATGGTAATGTCCCTGGGT
>JALYRR010000203.1:293-6665 GCA_030855265.1 Bacteroidota bacterium
GGTTCATGCTCCGGAAAGGTGATCATGTAAATATCTTTCTCTCCGAATCCTCCTTCTTTATCGGAAGTGAAAAATGAGCGTCGTCCATCAGGTGTCGTCACCATGAAAACATCATCATCGGTTGTGTTTACAGGATAACCATAGTTAACCGGAATGGACCAGTTGCCGTTTTCATCATCCACGATAGAGGTGAAAATGTCAAATCCTCCCATGGAATTATGGCCTTTAGATGAGAAGAAGATTTGTTTTCCATCGGGATGAATAAAAACACCGTCTTCATCATATTTTGTATTGATGTTATTTCCGAGATTCTGGGCAGGTCCCCATTCCCCGTTTGGTAGTCGTAAACATTTGTAAACATCACGTCCGCCTAAACCTCCGGGACGGTCGCTTATAAAATACAAGACCCTGTTGTCAGCGCTGAAACACGCATGGGATTCCCAGTCGCTTGTGTTGATAGGTGCAGGAATCCGTTCGGTTACCCCCCAGCTGTTCCCTTTGAGTTCGCTGACATGAATATTCCCTCCGCCTTCTTCTTTGAAGATGAGTAATTTCTGACCGTCAGCAGAAAGATTCACCGTAGCCTCATGACCTTTTGAATTAATGTTTGATCCAATTGAAACAGCAGGTGTCCATTTTTCATCCACGAAAGTAGACATGTAAATGTCTTCAAAATATTGTCCGTTGGGTAATTTAACTTTGCTATCCGCACCTTCTCTCCGGGTAGTAAAAATAAGCGTTTGTTCATCCAGGGAAACAACAGGCGAGTATTCAGGATATTTGGTGTTGATGCCGGCTCCCAGGTTATTAACGATTACTTTTTTAGGGTATTTGATCAGTTCTTTTCCGTATCCACAGGTTTCGATGTCATGATTGATATCCGCAATTTCCTTAGCCATTTTAGGATCATCAATCCCGAGTGTAGTTTTGTATTTTTCATACATTTCAATAGCCTTATCAAATTCATAATTTAAGTGATAAGCCTTTGCAATATAATAGTAGGTGGATAAAGGAGCTTGTTTTTCCTTTATTTCACCTTCTTCATATTTTCTCGCAATGTTCTTTAACGACTCTTCAAAATAAGGGATGGATTTTGTTTTATAGGTGGGAGAATTCAGATAACAAAAACCGACTTTGAATTTAATATTAGCATTGCCGGCTGACATTGAATCCAGACTCAGATACAATGGCAGTGCTGCGGGATAATTTTCGTTGATGAAAAGTTGTTCTGCTTGCGCGTAGATTTTTTTATAATCACTTTCAATCAATTTGCTTTTGCCTGCTGCCATTCCAAACGGAAATAAAAATAAGCAAAACCAAAGAACATTTCTTTTCATTTTCATTTTTTTGAATTTAGAATTCACGGTTAATATCCCATTGCTCTAGGTAATCGGCAACTTTTCTAACGAATTGTCCGCCTAATGAGCCGTCTACCACACGGTGATCGTAAGAATGAGAAAGATACATGAAGTGCCTGATTCCAATGAGGTCTCCATGTTCTGTTTCTATTACAGCAGGTTTCTTTTTAATTGCTCCTACTGCCATGATCGCTACTTGCGGTTGGTTGATGATCGGAGTACCCATAACATTTCCAAATGAACCAACATTTGAAATTGTATAGGTTCCACCCTGAATATCATCCGGGCTTAGTTTTCCTGCACGGGCACGTCCTGCCAGGTCATTTACCTGTTTGGTAAGACCAACAAGATTTAACTGATCAGCATTTTTTATAACCGGAACAATAAGATTGCCGGATGGTAGTGCAGCAGCCATACCGATATTGATATTTTTTCTTTTGATGATCTTTGTGCCATCCAGAGAGATGTTGATCATCGGGAAATCCTTGATTGCTTTTGCAAGAGCTTCAATGAAAATAGGCGTAAAGGTTAGTTTTTCACCTTCGCGTTTTTCGAAGTTCTTTTTCACTTTTTCTCTCCACAATACCACGTTGGTCACATCGGCTTCAACAAAAGAAGTAACGTGCGGGGAAGTCTGAACACTCATTACCATATGATCTGCAATGAGCTTACGCATACGATCCATTTCAATAATCTCATCTCCTGCGTTAACAGCAATGGCCGGTTTGTGCTGAACTGCCGGAGCTGAATTCTCTTTTATAACCTGGGGTTGAGGTTTGTTTTCAGCAGGAACATTTTTTCCTTTGTTCGGAAGAAATGCTAGGATATCATTTTTAGTGACTCTGCCATTCGCACCACTGCCGGCAATGTTTTCCAGTTCTTCAACGGTAACACCTTCTTCTTTGGCGATGTTACGTACAAGCGGAGAAAAGAATTTTCCGGAGGATGAACTTTTTCCAATCGCAGCGCCTTCAGAAACGGCAGTATTGGCAAGTTCCTTCTGAACGGATGTGTTTTGTTTTGTTTCAGGAACATTTGTTTCAGGCTTGGTATCAACAGAAGCATTCGCATCCGTTGATATGATAGCGATTGCTTTGCCTACCTGCACAACATCACCTTCATTATATAGCCGCTTGATCAGCGTGCCTTCAGCAGTTGAAGGGATCTCTGAATCTACTTTGTCTGTTGCAATTTCAAGGACAGTTTCATCTGCAGCGATTTTATCACCTTCTTTTTTCACCCATTTGATGATTGTCGCTTCCGCAACACTTTCGCCCATTTTAGGCATAATCAACTCTACCTGTGCCATATTCTCTGATCTAAATAATAAATAATTCCGTTTAAAGAGGGTACAAAAATAAGCTAATATTTCAGATGTGCAATGACTGAATTCGTTACCGAAATCGCAGTTTTATTCTTATCTATCCGGAAGGGCGAAAAGAAATTGAGCCCATCGTTTTAACACAATGAGCTCATTTAAGAAATATGCCTAAAAATAAAGGCGGTTTAGTCCAGTTTTTTCAGAAGGGCTTCACAATCCTTTTTAGCTTTCTGATCATCTTCATTGGAGGGCGTTATCTCAAGGGCTTTCTTCGCCCAGAGTTTTGCTTCCACTTCTTTGCCCATATCGTAATAGGTTTGAGCCAGTTCATACTGGTGAAGCATGTATTTCGGTTCAATACTGATGGCAATCATAAAGGATTTTAAAGCATCTTCATGTGATCCTCCGGCAGGTACACCACCATAAAAGGAGTTGATCATTGTTTTTTCAATTGCGCTGAAATTGGCAATTGTTCTGTGCCAACGACCAAGAATATGATGAGTTCCAGCTATTTTTGGATTCAGGGCAACGGAACGATCACATTGGGTTTTTATGAGTTTCGCATTAGCGATTTTTTGTTTTGAACTGGCATTTTCGTTGATCCTTCCCAATGCAAGGGCATATACATAATGTGCATCAGCGCTCGCCTCATTTAATTTAATTGCTTTTTTTGCCAGGTATTCAGCTGTTTTATAAGCTTTCATTTTTTCAGCTTCTGTTGGCAGAAAAAATCCTGTTTTCGAATAACAGTAGCTTGCATACTGAAGGTAATTAACATTGGATGAATCGCTTTTCAGGAGAGCCTGAAACAAAGGGAAGGCTTCTTTATATTTGTATTCATTTTTGAACTTTACAGCTTTCGCATATTGTTCATCTTGCGACTGTGCAATCACAGAGGCAGTATACAAACCTAAGATCAATAGAACTGGAAGGATTTTCTTTTTCATTTTTATAATTTTATTTAGTAAAACTATTGAAATTTTTTAATCCCTCCTCATTTTTATTCAGTCAAACTTAATTTATTCGTTTTCCTTTTTGTGAAGGTGTTTGCGATGGTGATCACTTTTTTTACGGTAATTATTTTCAGCTTCATCCAGAGAATGCGAGGTATGAAGATCTTTACCTTCCTGTGAAAGCTTAGCAATGTGAGTATAGAATTTCTTTAGCACCATTAATTCTTCTTCAGTCAAATCCTCCACGGATACGAGGCGGTTGCTGGCCTTTTCTTCGCAGGCTAGAAGTTCATTGAGTTTTAACTGGATGGCGGTAGTATCCTTATTTTGAGATTGCTGAATAATAAAAACCATGATGAATGTCACGATGGTTGTTCCCGTATTGATAACGAGTTGCCATGTATCTGAAAAGTCAAATATGGGACCTGTTACAAGCCAGATCAGAATTATAAGAACAGCTGAAATGGAACTGACCGGACTTCCTGCGATACGTGTAATCCGTGTTGCAGCCTTGTTGAATAATTTTGAGAATTTGCTCACTTTGTAAGTGTCAACGTTTTCCGGATTTGGTTTCATGAAATGATTTATTTTGATTAATTTCAATTAAGTGGCAAATTGCCGCCTATTCATTTCTAAAAGCCCTGTTAACTATGTTTAAAAAGCCCTGTTAATCCCAATCACAAAACGATACTGAATATATCCCTGATCAGTTGCGGGAATCTTATTCAGAAACAATGGCATATCAAAGCGGATGGTAAGTGGGTTTACCGTTTGTAGCACGCCGAATTTTTTAATTGTAAGTGCAACACCTACACCCGCATCCGCCCTGATGTCACTCATCTTAAGAACAACATCATTGGAAGCGCTATAATTTATTGTTCCGATATCTCCAAATAGATAGGTGGTCAGCTTGAATGTATTCGTCAGCCAGTTCTGTTTTTTAATTTTTACAATCCCGTCAAATTCGAGTTCCGCATTGATCGCAGCTCCGGTTTGGCCTTTATATGTATAAACAACTGTTCCGTCCGTTCTCACCTGGGGAGCCAAGTAACCTGAGTAACCGCGGAGATTAAGTCCACCTCCATGATGAAAGTAATTTGTTTCTGCTCCGAATTGCGCCCAGGCCGGATCGAAAAATCCCTGAGAACGCGTGTATTTATTCTCCATCATTTCTTCCGGATTTGCTCCGGCAAGAAATAGTGAGGATTCATTTGCCCAATTCGTTCCGGTACCGTATTGAACAATCGCTCTTGTATTTAGATTTAATCGCCATAAGCGCATTTTATTCAATAAAGTAATATTGGCCGACTGGTAATCATAATCACTCATCAGAGCAGAGGAACGCAGTCCAAGATTCAGACTTCCGCTTCCTTTCCGATAGCTGAATGATCTTTCCAACCCGATATTAAGAGTGTTGTTCAATTGATTGGGTGTCCATTCTTTCGGCAAGAGGAGGTAAGGAAGATCATTCAACCCTTTTCTGTACATGGATTTGAAAAACATATACACACGGTTTTTTCCTGATAGATCTTTCCGGTCAAATCCAACGGTATATCCATTTAAACCATCCAGTGCTTTGGCTTGCAGATAGAAGGAAGAGCCTTTCATGAATTTTTCTGTGGCTGTACGATAACTAAAACGGAAGCTGAGATTATCATATAAATTTCTGGCGGAATTCTCGGTTGTTGTATCCAGGTAATTTTGCCCAATGCCGGTATTGAACCAAACACTCGCATCAAAAATATGACGATAGGCCATGTAATTCCCGTTAAGATTTAATCCTGCTTTTATCCCGTCATAGCCATTGTACCAGAAATCCGGACGGGCGAATAATTCATATCTGGTCCAGTCGGCTGGGTTGTAAATCTTGGAATCAAACCGATATCTGATCGGAAATTTTTTCTCATTATTCAGCATGTTCACATCAGCAAGACGTGTGCTAGGGTCGATAAGGATATCGTACACACCGCCCGGAATGGTAACAATAGCGGTGTATTTAGGTTGCACTTTGTCCCAGCCAATCCAACGTGGAAGCACAGTAGCTTTTGTTTCTTTTACAAACCAGGTGTTAGGGATATGAAAATTATAGATGCTGTCGTTTTTTCCAATGACTGCGAAGTCGATCGGCATCTGCATTCCTTTGCGCTTAAACGTGATCTCATATTGATCCTTTTCATTGCCGGATCGTACAGAACTGATTGCATAATCAATCGTTTTGGAGGATTCCATCCACTGGTCAAAAAACCAGTTGAGGTCAACATGTGTGAAATTGATAACAGAGCTTCGGAAATCTTCCACATACGGATGCGCGAATTTCCATTCATTAAAATAATTGGCCACAGCTGCTTTGAATAAAGAATCACCCAGCGTGTATTGCAGATTATACAACATGGTTGCGGTTTTCATATACACCTGACTGTAGCCTCCGCCATGACGAATCGCTCCGTTGTACATGTCCGAATGTACATTGATATTTGTTTCAATGTTTTTCGCAGCTTCGCGCATGTAGCCGTTGTACACTTCACTGTTCCTGATAAAATCCGGCTCTGTGAATCTCTCCACATAGGAAGATTTGTATTTGAAACGAACACGTTGTTTTCCATCAATGCGTTCATAAACCCAGCTGGTAAGGAATTGTGTAAACCCTTCATCCAATGAGGCACGGTAGGTTTCATTGGTTCCTACCATTCCCTGAAACCAGTTATGACTGATCTCATGAGCAAGTAGGTCGCGGTAATCC
>JALYRR010000204.1:0-4881 GCA_030855265.1 Bacteroidota bacterium
GAGAAAAACCTGTCGGCATAGAATAGGTGTAGATCTCTGTTACAACAACAATCACTGTATCAGAATCGGTACAACCATCCGGACTTGTATACGTCACATAATACTGCTGAGTAAGAGAAGGTGCAACTACAGCAGTCTGACAGGTATTGCATTGCATATTGTTATTCGGTCCCCATTCATAGGTTCCGTCAGCAGGGAATGCAGAAAGTTCTGTGCTTTCACAAGCATTGATCGCTAAATTACCTGCAATAGTAACCGAAGCAGGAACGCCTACAGTTATAAAACCTGGTTGAGTCAAAGTATCTGAACCACTGGCATTGGTCGCGATTAATGTTACGGGGTAGCTTCCATCAACAGAATAACAAATGTTTGTTGGGTTTTGTAATGTAGAGCTGGATGGAGTTCCGCCGGGAAATGACCAGCTCCAGGATGTAGGAGAATTAGTGCTTAGATCCGTGAAATTTGCGCAACCTGATGTACAGAATAGTTGATCATCAGCACTGAAAGCTGCAACGGGTTCATCGCATGGATCAACTGTAACAGTTGCAACAGCATCATCAGAACAACCGTTTGTTGTCCCAGTAACAGTATAGCTTGTGGTAGTTGCAGGTGATGCGGTTGCAGAACTTCCTCCACCCGATGTTGCTCCTGCCGACCATGTATATGTGGTAGCTCCGGAAGCAGTTAATGTAGCTGTTTGTCCATCACATATCGTAACCGAATTCACTGTAACGACAGGCAATGGATTCACAGTTACAGTTGAAGTCGCGGTATCACTACACCCACTCGTTGTTCCGGTCACAGTATACGTTGTAGTTGTTGTTGGTGCTGCGGTAGCTGTGTTTGTTCCTGAAGAAGTTGCGCCAGCTGACCAGGTATAACTTGTTGCACCACCGGCAGTAAGAGTTGCAGTCTGCCCTTCGCAGATAGTTGGAGAATTAACGGTTACAACAGGAACAGGTGTGACAGTTACTGTTGCTACAGCCGTATCAGTACAAGTTCCGGTTGTGCCGGTAACAGTATAAGAAGTAGTTGTGATTGGCGAAGCATCTGCTGTGTTTGTTCCTGTAGATGTGGCACCTGCTGACCAAGTATACGTTGTAGCACCTCCCGCAACCAGGTTGGCTGTTTGTCCTTCGCAGATAGAAGGAGAATTAACAGTTACTGAAGGTGCAGGATTAACGGTAACAAATGACGTGGCAGTATCCGAGCAGGATCCTGTTGTTCCGGTAACGACAAAAGCAGAAGAAGTTGTTGGTGATACATCTGCTGTATTCACTCCGGTTGGTGTTGCTCCCGGTGACCAAGTATATGAAGTTGCTCCGCTTGCAGTCAGGGTTGCTGTTTGCCCGAAACAAATGGTAGCATTTGTTACCGAAACTGTTGGCGTGGTTGTAACTGTAACAGTTGCGTGAGCAGTATCAGAACATGTACCGCTGCTTCCGGTAACAGTGTATGTTGTAGTAGTTATTGGTGAAGCATCTGCAGTATTCACACCTGTAGAAGTTGCTCCAGCCGACCATGTATATGTGCTCGCTCCGTTTGCTGTTAAGCTTGCAGTTTGTCCTGAGCAGATGGTAGGATCATTCACAGTTACATTAAGGGTTGGAACAACAGTTACAGTTGCATGAGCAGTATCGGTGCAGGTTCCGGAAGTTCCTGTCACCGTGTAAGTTGTAGTTACTAAAGGCGAGGCATCTGCAGTGTTGACTCCGGTTGAGGTTGCACCTGCTGACCAGGTATAACTCGTTGCTCCGCTTGCAACAAGTGTAGCCGTCCCACCAGTACATATCGTAGGGTCGTTAACCGTAACATTCAATGCGGTTACAACGGTTACTGTTGAATGAGCTGTATCCGAACATGAACCTGTTGTTCCTGTCACAGTATATGTGGTTGTTATTGCAGGGCTGGCTGTCGCAGTGGTAGCGCCGCTTGGGGTTGCGCCTGCTGACCATGTATAGGATGTTGCTCCGGATGCTGTCATCGTTGCTGTTTGTCCGGAACAAATTGTTGGATCAGTAACAGTCACATTCGGAAGCGGAGTTACTGTTACTGTTGCATGAGCAGTATCTGTGCAACCTCCGGTAGTTCCTGTCACAGTAAATGTGGTAGTGGTAACAGGAGAAGCTGTTGCGGTATTTACTCCAGTTGAAGTTGCGCCAGCGGACCATGTATAGGTTGTTCCACCGTTTGCTGTTAGACTTGCGGCTTGTCCAGCACAGATTGTAGGATCATTCACCGTTACATTGATCGGTGCGTTGATGATAATGTTTACGCCATTGTCGGTTCCCGTTGTTACTGGTGCTGAACTTACCACACGAATACGATATGCAGTTCCGGAAGGAGTAGCGCATGGAATAGTGGCTGCGATAGTTCCTGAATTGAGTGTACTTGCCAAAGTGCCGATGGCAGTAGGTGTTGCGAAACTTCCCAAGGCATCAGACAATTGAGCGGTATAAATATTTCCTGCGGTAAATGTTCCTGTGCTTGTAAAAGGGACACTTACCGAGGAACAGGCGCAGAATGGGCTTCCGGCAATTGTTCCGGTTGTAATTGTAGTTGAAGATGTAGTGGCAAGTGTAACATCATCCACTGCAAATGAAGGATCATCACCAACTGAATCATCGTTGTTAACCCAACGGAATCCAATTTTCACATTTGCATTGTTGTTTGCTGAAGCCGGCAAGGCGATGGAGAAAGCTGTCCATGTTCCTTGAGGGGCACAAGTGGTTGGAGTCTTCGCCAGGTCTAACAACAATGCCCATACGGTACCATCGAAATACCATAGAGTAGCATTATCAAGAGTTCCATCTCCATTTTCAATATAATTAAATGCAAGTGTGATTGAAATTTTTCCGGTACAATTGATTGTTGGAGATTCTGCTCTTTTGTCGGTAACAGGATCAAAAAAACCGAAACCTCCATTTAAAAATGCGGCACCAATATCTCCAAAAATAGAAGCGTCTGAACCAAGGTGTAATGTGGCTAAAGTTGCAGTAGGAGAAGCTGCCACACATCCCGTCCCGCATATTCCGGCGGTGTGTCCGTTTTCAGCGCAGCTTACATACCAGACATTACTTTCTACTCCGTTGAACCCTGTATTATTTACGCTCCAGGCTCCGTTTACACCCGTATACCCTGCTCCCGGGCAATTATCAGTGCAACCGTTATTAAAGTTCTCTGTCCAGAATACCTGCGCAAAACCCTGAATCGAAAAAAGTGAAAGGAATAGAAACATCAGCATGCTCTGCTTTACAACTTTAGTCCGGGAATTCAACTGGCAAGAAGTATTTTTTTTCATAACCTATATTTAATGAATTGGTTGACGTGTTAATGCATTTTGAAATTCATATTGTTCACTAAAATATGAAATTCTATGTGAAAAACAAATTTCCTAAAAGCAACGTAATATACAGGAAAATTAAAGGGTATTTCAACAGATCACAGAATAATAATAAGCCGGAATTCAAATGATTCTGCTTCCGATAAACTAGTTCAAAGCAAGCGTTCTGTCTTCGATCAACTTCAGGACAAAATCCAGTTGTTGCTCTCTGTTCAGCTCGGAATTGTCAAGAATAATAGCATCTGCAGCTTGGGTAAGCGGGTTTTCTTTTCGGTGGGTGTCTTCGTGATCGCGGTAAATAAGGTTATCCCGAACTTCAGAAAAAGAGATGTTCTGTCCTTTTGTTTTCAACTCATCGTATCGTCGCTGGGTGCGGATATCAGTATCGGCCGTCATGAACAGCTTTAGTTCAGCATCAGGGAAAACGTTTGTACCGATATCTCTACCATCCATTACAATGCCTTTGTCTTTTCCCAGATCACGTTGAATCTTGATCATCTTTACCCTGACTTCATGAATCGCGCTTACTTTGCTGACATTCTCCGAAATGATCATTTTCCTGATCTCCTTTTCTACATTTTCTCCGTTTAAAAAAGTATCAGAAGATTTTGTCTGGGGATTAAATTTGAAGGTAAGGTTTATCTCATCCAGCAATCGCTCAATATCAGACTCAATAAAACTATGATCTTTAATGGCACCTTTTTGAATTGCATATAGAGTTACGCATCGGTACATCGCTCCCGAATCCACATAGGCATAACCGATCTTCGCCGCCAAAGCCTTGGCAAGTGTACTTTTTCCGCAGGAAGAATATCCGTCAATGGCAATGGTAATTCTGGACATAAGTAATATAAATGGCGAAGCACAATATTACTCATTATTTTGGGGAAATCCGAAAGGGAAAAGGAATTAAAAAAACGTTTTTAGTTAGTAGATCCGGCAGGGGATTTAAACTTTTTGGAATAAAAACTATTCAGGTCAAAGCTGACAGAAAAATTGTTGGAAGCACCGGCAAGATGATATTGCGCCCTCGCATAACTGATGTGAAATTTATAGATGCGTAAGCCGAATCCAAATGAAAAGCCTGTTAATCCTCTCTTTTCAGGAATCTTCAGCTCTTTACGTCGCTGATAATTGTAACCTGCTCTGAGGAAGAAATTTTTTGTGATGATAAATTCTCCGCCAATAACAATATGTCGCATTAGTTTGTCTCCAAACATTTTGTACCTGTTCTGCTTAATAGCTTCACCTGTAAGCGGATCCACAGTTAAAGGAGGATTTGCGGGATCAATATAGGTAAGATCCCACTTTTCTAGATTCTCATAAACAACCGATAAACGGAAAGGAACGTGTTTTGGCTTTTTGGAAAAACCAATCTGCATTTCAAAAGGAAGTTTTTCTTTGTTGCCTGGTATATAAGATGACCATTGACGACCGATGTTTTTAATGACAAACCCAACAGAAAAGTCTTTTTTGGGACGATTATACACGGCTCCCAGATCAAGTGCGGAACCCCATGATGAATAAGTATCCAAATG
>JALYRR010000204.1:4891-6631 GCA_030855265.1 Bacteroidota bacterium
TTTTTAAAGTGGCTCCGACAGTAAAATTGGAATCAATGATAGATCTTGCGTAGCCAATATTCAGGCTGCTTTCATTGGCACTGAAGGTTCCGTCAATGTTCCCGATATTATCCGCACGATTAAACTTTCCATAGTCCAGGTATTGGATTCCGGCAGTAAAAGTCCCGATGTTCTTAAACGTTTTTGCATAAGCGGCATAACCGTAATTCACATCCGCGAAATAATTCACATAACTCAATGCGATGTTATTATCCATTGAATCCGAAATAAGAGCGGGGTTGGTAAGTGCCAGGTTGATGTCGTTGTCCTGCGTTGAAATAAGGCTTCCTCCGAGAGAAGAAACACGTGCAGAAATTGGAAGGTTCAGGAACTCGTATGTATTGTTGCCACCTACCTGAGAAAAAGCAGGTGAAGTAACGATCATTGAGGTAAGTAAAAACAGTAGCTTTCTGAATTCCATCCTTGCAAAGTTAAAATTTATCCGGTTAAAAACGGAAGGAAAGGTGATTTATTGCATTTGGAATTATTCCCGTTTCCGGCAGATCTCTGAAGCTGTGGAATTTATTTCCTGATTTCTTTTATGGTCAGATCAAGTGGGTTTTCCACTTTTTCTTTTAACAAAGCTATTTTCACCACATCGATCATTTTCTCTACATAATGAAACTTAAGATCCTTGATGTATTCTTTTTTGATATCATCTATGTCTTTCTTGTTATCGATACAAAGTACGATCTCCTTGATTCCTGCTCTCTTCGCAGCAAGGATCTTTTCTTTGATCCCTCCTACTGCCAGCACTCTTCCTCTCAAAGTAATCTCACCTGTCATGGCGAGATGTTTCTTCACTTTTCTTTGCGTGAAAGCAGATGCGATAGCTGTTAACATCGTGATCCCGGCTGACGGACCGTCTTTCGGAGTCGCTCCTTCAGGAACATGGATATGTACATTCCATTTATCAAAGACTTCGGGTTTTAATCCTAAAATAGCACTGTGGGATTTCAGATATTCAAGGGCAATCACGGCTGATTCTTTCATTACATCACCCAGGTTACCTGTCAGCGTGAGCTTTCCGCTTCCGCGGGTAATACTTGTTTCAATAAAGAGAATATCGCCGCCTACACTGGTCCAGGCAAGACCTGTAACCACACCGGCAACATCATTCCCCTGATAGCGGTCTTTTGCATGCGCCGGGCCGAGAATCTTTACCAAATCTTTGTCGGCCACATTCACATTATACTTTTGCTCCATTGCAATGGACTTAGCAGCATTGCGAACAACTTTCGCGATCACTTTTTCGAGTCCGCGTACACCACTTTCACGTGTGTAATTTTCGATCATGTATTCGATGATCTTATTGTTCAATGCGATCTGATTCTTCTTTAATCCCTGTTCTTCGATTTGTTTTGGAAGTAAATGTCGTTTCGCGATCTCCATCTTTTCTTCGATGGTGTAACCTGTTATTTCGATCACTTCCATCCGGTCGCGTAATGCAGGCTGGATGCTGCTCAATGAATTAGCTGTTGCGATGAACATGACATTAGAAAGATCGTAATCCATCTCCACGTAATTATCATAGAAGGCTTTATTCTGCTCCGGATCCAGGACTTCCAGCAAAGCAGAGGAAGGATCTCCATGAAAATCATTTCCTACTTTATCAATTTCATCCAGGATCATTACAGGGTTGGAAGTTTTTGCCTTACGAATAGATTGCACGATCCGGCCTGGCATAGCGCCAATATAAGT
>JALYRR010000205.1 GCA_030855265.1 Bacteroidota bacterium
AAACTTAAAAAACTAACTTAGCCAAACAATGCAAAAAACACAGTGTGATTAAACAGAAAAAAGGAGTTGGAAATGAGGGGTCAGTTTAAACCGATCTTGAGGGGTCTCTTTGAGTGAAATATCCAAAGTATTCTTATAATCGTATAATCTTAGTAGATTATCTTCTTCCCTTCTGAAAGCAACTGTGTACCTGATCTTTTTATTAATATACTGATCTAATTTAATCTCGTATCGAAAATTGTCAGAGCGCATAAAGCCCACACCAAAACTTCTAAAATATGGATCAACTAACCTTGAAGAGAAGGTAAGTTTTGTACTTGTTTTTTTTATTTCATAATTGATCTTTCCTTGAATTGCATTGGAACGAAAAGAAGAAAAAATCTCTTTAAATGACTTTTTTATCTGGTCAAATGAAAGATCTTCACTCTGAACGGAAGACTTACCAAAAACGAGATCCAGGCTTAAATTGGATGAAAACTTATATCTACCGTCAATCTCTACAACAAGATTACTTTCTTTGGCTGAAGATGAACCTTCATATGGACTAAGATAATCGGTTCGACCTTTTCCTATAAGTATGCCTGCATATAAATGAGTGCCTTCCTTTTGTCCCGTACCACCTTTTAATGAAAGTATTTTCCGTCCTGTAGATAAATTTCCGAAATCGAAGAAATTGTAAAGATTTCGGGCTGCGTTCATTGTACCTTCTATAGTTTTTGGATCATATAAGATTCTGTTCACCGTAGTTCCATAAGTGAATGCGAGGAAATGGTCCTTAGAAGCATATTCAAAATTGACTCCTTGAACAGGAATATTGCTGACCAGGAAAGTAGAATAGGAGGGGTTGCAAAGCCCGATCTCAAATTTTCTGATATTGCTGAGAAGGTTTTGCACCCTTGATAAATATGGATTGGAAGGCTCGGAGATGTTTGCAGGATTTGTTTTATACCCTTCCATCGTCGTGTTTAATACAGTAATCACTCTGGAGATGCTATCATATTTTGCCTGATAACGAAGACGCTCCGAGTGAATGGAATCTTTTTTTGAGGAATAATTATATTCCGGCAATGAGTTCTGCCCAGAAGAGTCAGAAAATCCTGGAGCTTCGGGACTGACAAAGCTCGTGTCATACTTTGGGATGTCACCGAAATCGGACGTGTCCGGCGTAGAGTAAGCCTGCTTCAGGAGATCGAGATTGACCATTTTCATAGCTATCTGTTGTCTGCAAAACTGTAGCGAATCCATCTTCATTTTGTTCAACTCATCCTTAATTGCCAATTTATCATTCAGCTGTTCTTTATACCGGGCTGCATCATAACTAAGTTTGAAGTAGTTATTAATACCGATCACACTTTTGATCGTAGTATATCGATATGTAAACTCAAGAGGGATGGAAGCCAGTAAAAAAGAAAGCCTTCCTTCACTCCTGAATCCTCCAACTGGATATTTATCACCGGATACATAAGGGAGAACACCGTATTCATAACCAGCAGAAATTGTCCCTTTTAATTTAAGCCCGCTAACTTCCTTTTTCAGAAGTTGAATAAGTTTTATGTTTTTTATGCCCTCGACACCATTGCGGAGTGAATCAGGCCCTGAACCGGTAGGATTTTTAATCAGGCCTAAATTTTTATCCAGTTGCGAATCCATTTTAAGTAATGGATTCGGGAGGGCTATTTTCGATGAATCGGAAAGCAATTTGTTTTTTTTTATATTTTGTTGAGTTGTATCTGCTGTTTTATTTAGAGTAGTTATAGAATCTATTTTAGCACTCAGTGTTTTACCCGGTACTTCTTGTCCTTGTGCTTTTATACATTGGATAAAAATTATCAGAACTATCAGGTAAAGTGAATGAAGTGGAAATCTGACTATAACTTTCAAAATATTTTCCTGTTGACATTACTGAATAAGAAGTTTTTTAATTTCAAATCGATCATTTTGAAACAGGCGAATAAAATAGACTCCTTTACTCAGCATCCCTTTTTCGAGAACGATTTTCGAACCTGTTACTGGTAGGTTCTGAACAACCTTGCCAGTGATATCCATAATCTCGAGAAAAGCATCCGTTCTTGTCGTGCTTAATGTTATTACTGTACTTTCATTAAAAGGATTTGGAGAGACAGTGAAATTCGATCCAGTATATTCTAATACACCAGTTGTCAACGGCTCAACTGCAATGGTATGAGCTGTTGGTGTAAAATCAATAGAATCACCGTTTGCATCAACAGCAAGAAAATTAGAAATTGAGAAATTCATACTTGCTGGAATTAACAGACCTGTATTAACCTGAAATTTGAAGTTTGCAATTTTTCCAAATCCGCTTGAGTTGGCGTGATCAATACGCACCACAGATCCATAGACAGTATTAGAAGTGTTATCTGCTTTAAAAAAGCTGATTGCATTGGTGCCAGAAGCAGCGAGCCAACTCGATGGGTATTCAACGTATTCTGACGATGGTTCGACAAGAGTCGCATCATAATCAATATTAAAGGAGATTCCATACAATGAAGTAACGGGCACTCCTGAAGTTCCAAGCCAAAGTTCTAGATCTACCCATTGACCGGCATTATACGTGGTTCCAGCAGTGGTAAAATACATATCTGGGCCTGACCGGTAAAGAGCCGAAGCAATAAACGATGCAGGATGAGATAAGCTGAAGTTTTGATTAATTCCCAGCGTATCGGAATCATTTATCACGCCGTCGCCATTGCAATCAATGTGTTTAACATCCGATCCGTTACTTTGAAATGTTCCCCAATCTACAGCATTGTAAGGATGCCATGAATTATTTACCGTAGTGCGCGGGCTGCCTGTTTCAGAATAATGCAGACCGATTTCTAGGAGATCTGTGTTGTCAACATTTAAATCATTATTCGCATCACCTGGCCATACTGTTCCGCTTCCCCATCTGGCAATGTGTTTCACAACAATTGAATCGGCATTATAAAATTCTCCACCGATATAGGCAGATCCTTCATGACAGGTAATGGTTGTTACGCCCAGCGGGTATAGAGGCAAAACTCCAGACCCCAAACCAGACCAATTTACGTCATCCCACATGGCAATGCCAGGTGAAAAAGCGGAACCTGCATTTACCAAAGTTCCGCCAACAAACAATGCATTTCTTGAAGGATCGTAGGCGATTGTATTGACATAACCATCGATTCCTGTTCCTACCTGAGACCAACCTATACCATCCCACTTAGCAAGTCCATAAGCATAAGTTCCTCCTGCAGTTGTAAAGTCGCCACCGGCATAAAGGTTGCCGTTAAAAACTGAAAGTGCATTAACCTGTCCGTCCATACCAGACCCCAGCGCTGACCATGAGCTCCCGTCCCATTTAGCAATATTTTCAACTGTTACCCCTCCTGCAGTTGTAAATGTGCCACCCACATAAAGGTCTCCTCCAATTGTAATCATAGCTTTTGCTAAAGGTGTTGAGGAATGTCCAAGACCAGATCCTAAAGAATTCCAGGTTGTACCGTTCCACTGCATGATGCTGTTCATCGTAATGCCATTCACGGTAGTGAAGTTTCCTCCAACATACATGATGTCATTTACTGTGTCAGTTGCAATAGAATGACCGCTTCCATCAGAAGACGTAAGGAGATTTAACCATGTGGATCCATTCCACTTTTTTACTGTATGAACACTACCAGCGTCCGTAGCGGAAAAAAGTTCGTTGTTATATATTCCGAAAGCATTGGCTTCATTTGTAAAAGTGCCTGCGGAACTCCAGATCGCCCCATCCCATTTGGCTACTTTATTTACAGCAATCCCACCGGCATCCATAATGTTTCCGCTTATAAACAAGTCGTTGTTAAAAACGATACTTGATTTAACAGTAGTATCGGTTCCTGTTCCAACAGGAAACCAAGTCTGAGCAGTTGCATTTAAATTTGCAATAAGGAAAAATAATGCACCGATTGTGTTTTGTTTCATTGTCATATTTGAAAAGATAAAGCAAAGTGAAAAACAAAAATGAAGGGAAAGAATGAGTTTAATATTTAGCGCCGAGAATTGTAATTCAATGCTGTAATTATAAATAAAATGGTAAGATGAGTTTAGTTAGGATTAAAATAAATGAGTAGGATATGTCTTGAAAAATTCCATTTAGAATTTTTCAAAGGTATATTGGTTTTTAGGCAATGTCATGGACAAACAACTTGACTTTGGGACTAGGGTTATTGCTCTGATATACAGAGTTTTGTCGACTAAATTAAAGTGGAGAAAAATTTCACTTTAAGATATTGGAGTTGAATAAAATCAATAATATGAAACAATTTATTTATAAACAGTTTGAAGGTTTTTTTCGATTTTTTACGTCAGATTCGAAAGAATCCTCTTCTATTTCACGATTTTAAAAGACTCAAATTTTCAAGAAAACATTTGTTTTTCGCTGATACGATACTTTATAATAGGAAAGATCTATATGCCTAATTTTAGCACTCAATATCTCAATTTTTAATTGCGTTTGGTATTAACTGTTACAGTCAAAGTAGAGGAGTAAAAGGCTTCAAGATGGAATTATTAATTAGAGGTAATTCGAAGATATCGAAACTGACCAGAGTGTATTTCTTCAGTAATGGAAAATTATTCGAATCAAGGAGATTAAAATATACTACACTGTAAACTACAGTAGAGTGCATTTATTGATGAGTATAATAGAACATTCAGAGTACTAAATTATTGTCTTTTAAAATAAGTGTTTCATTTTCATCAGACACTTCTGATAACAGGGTATTCAAATCAGATTTTTCTTCTTCTCTAAAGTAATTGAAGGTTGGCTTTTGATAAGCGCCAGTCGCATAAAACGCTCCTTGAATGGGCTGTTTTGAGACAAATATTTACTTATTTTATGGAATCAGCACAAATTACTTGCTAACAAGTCGCCCTCTGAACTGGTTGATATCAGTGGGAAAACGCAAGAAATGGTACGATGGAGTGTGCGGTATTTTGATCTGTTTTGAGGGTTCTATTTCCCAATACAAAAGCGCCCGAAAATATTTGCCAAAAGATCATCGGAGCTGATCTCACCGGTAATGGTTCCCAAATGATGCAAAGCCTGGCGGATGTCCATGGCAAGGAAATCGCCGGATACATTGTTGTTCAAGCCTTCAAGTACTTTCATCAAGGCAACATTCGTGTGCCTTAATGCTTCAACATGGCGTGCATTGGTTACGATGGTTTCCGTAAGATTCACCGTCCGGCTGTCGAATAATTGCACCAGATGCTTTTTTAATTCGTCAATTCCATTACGTTCTTTCGCAGAGATGAACAGCATTCCCGGAAAACTCTCAAATTCTTTTTTGATATAGTCAAGATCTTCTTTATCGATCTTATTCGCTACCATAACCAGTTGGGAGTTGTTGAGATGCGGTTGTATGTCGGCCAGAATAAGTTTCAGTTCCGAAGAAGTAATTTCATGTGAATCGAATAAATAAATAGCAATGGACGAAAGTTTTATTTGTTCAAAAGCTTTTTCCACACCAATGGATTCGATAATATCATTTGTTTCACGAATTCCTGCCGTATCAATGAAGCGGAATTGTACGCCTTCGATGTTCACTTCATCTTCAATCACATCCCTTGTGGTTCCCGGTATGTCAGAAACAATAGCTCTGTCTTCTTCAAGTAATACATTCAGAAGCGTGGACTTTCCGGCATTTGGTTTTCCAACGATCGCTACCGGAATTCCGTTCTTGATCACATTTCCCACTTCAAAGGAATCAATGAGCCTGCTCACGATCCGCTGAATAGAATTCACAAGGCTCTTGAGATCAGATCGGTCGGCAAATTCCACATCTTCTTCACTAAAATCAAGTTCAAGCTCGATAAGAGAAGCAAAGTCAACCAGATTCTGGCGAAGCAATTTTATTTTTCCGGAAAATCCTCCGCGCATTTGTTGAATCGCCACCTGATGAGAAGTGGCAGAATTAGAGGAAATTAAATCGGCTACCGCTTCTGCCTGCGAGAGGTCCAGCTTTCCGTTCAAAAATGCCCGTAGAGTGAATTCGCCCTGAGTAGCCATTCTTGCTCCATGTCTGACCATCAACTGGATGATTTGTTGCTGAATAAATGGGGAACCATGACAGGAAATTTCTATGATGTTTTCAGAAGTGTAGGAGGAGGGTGCTTTAAATAAACTAAGTAAAACCTCATCCAATACAACATCCTCATCCCTGATCACTCCGAAATGAATGGTGTGAGTGGCACATTTATTCAGGTCTTTGCGCTTTAAGCTTCGGGAACTGAATACGTTATTGCAGATATCGATTGCTGATGCTCCGCTGAGCCGGATGATCCCGATGGCTCCAACACCCTGTGGAGTGGCAAGCGCGACAATTGTATCGTTGTTAAGAGTAGTAGGCTTCATTGATGGTTGAAAGTTAAGGATTTTTGTTGAAACCCTCCGCAACCCATCTCTCAATCACCCAATCACCCAATCCCCAATCACCATCACCCTTCCCTCTTTACCCTTCTCTGTTCACCCTTCCCTCTTCACCCTTCCCTCTTCATCCTTCACCCTTCTCTCTTCACCCTTCTCTGTTCACCCTTCTC
>JALYRR010000206.1 GCA_030855265.1 Bacteroidota bacterium
GTACTGAAGGCAGGCTTATAGTTCATCGTTATGGTATTTACGGAATAACTTGTTGTTGTAGCTCCGGTGGAATATATTCCATCAGCGATCGTATCTCTTGACGTTCCGTTCCAACGGGTGAGGTATGCGAATACAAAGGCTGAATCCCCGCTTACAGGTGTGTATTTGGAAGCAAAAGAAAGCATAGCCGGACGCCAGGGAGAATAAGTATATCCGAACTCAATACTTGGTGAAGGGAAAGGTACAATGGATCCGATACCGATAAAACCAGCCGTATCAAAATCAAATCCCGGACGGAAAGGATTCGGGATCGCGGCCCCTGAAACATCAACAGTAGAGATCTTGCAAGATATCGCTCCTGAATATGGACTTGCTGTTTCTTTTGTTACAGAGATAGGTGTTCCTACAACATTTAAGGCATTTAAACTCGCCCAACCTTGTGGATCTTCCATGGTGGCAAAGGGTGGACTTACGGCGGCCCATGTCTCGAAATTAAAATCCGGTGCTGCAGTCTGCGCTGAGGCGGTAAGAGCTGATACAATTGCAAAAATCCCAAGTACTGTTTTTTTCATTTTATGATTTTTAAATAATTTATTATAGAATTAAAAAACGCCCTGATATAAGATCAGAGCGTTTTTTAAAGAGGTTTTATTTTACGATGGCAAATTTACCACGTTTCATTAATTGATTTTGTTCTCCGAAGATAGCGTATGTGTAAGTGCCATTCGCAAAGTCAGAAGTATTCAGAACTGAACGGTCTCCTGTTACAGATACTGAGCGGATTTTTCTTCCGGTGATGTCCATCACTTCAATGGTTACCTGTTCTTTTGTATCAAGAACGAAATTCAATTCATTCTGAGCAGGATTCGGGTAAATGATGGCTTCTTCAGTAGAAAATTCATTTACACCGGCAACAGGATTCGACATCAGCCATTGCACTTCATATACAGAGTTAGAAGAATCTTTTCTAACTGTAACCAATGGGAAACCAATTCCATTTGCCCACCAGGTATAGTTGGTTGAAGAATCGGCAGTGATCTGGATTCCATTCATCCATGAACCAAAGAGATAAGCATCAGCCGTATCATTTGTGACCTTCGTTTCTTTTACTCTTAATACACTATACGTTCCAAGTGGTGTAGTTAACGAACCCCATGCATCGATCAATACAGTTTTCTTTACTGCAGAAACCTGACGGAAAGAATCTACAGGCGCTGCACCGGCATAGATCGGCTCTACAACCGTTTTGTAATTGTTAACGTAAGTTCCATTAAACATTCCAGGAAAATTCATCAGAATTTCTGCAGGAGTATTTTTAGCGGTATAGGTTTCCGGGCCACCACCAAAATCCACTGTTCCTGAAACTCCCAATGAAGTTAATGCAGAAGAATTATTAACTGCATATGAAAAAATGTTCTCCCAGCCTTGTTTCACAACAAGATTAGAAGAGGAAAACTTTGGGTTGGGTGCAAAACTATAAGGTATGAAATTAAGAGTATCTACGAAGTCCTGAGTAAGGGCAGTCATGTTCCAGGTCTGACTTGCTCCTGCTCCTCCAGCTGTGATCCCGGTTGGCATCGTGTCCGTTGCCTGGTAGATAATGCTAAATGGTGCTGCCACATCGGCTGTAGTGATCGTGATCTGAGCGGAAGCTCCGGTCACCATCGTGAAGATTCCTGATAATACAAGTAAAGATTTTTTCATGTGTAGTATTTTATAGTTAAACATAGATTTCTTATAGACAAATATAAGAAATTAGCAGACATAACAAAAAGGATGGTGAATGAAGGAATATCAGGAAGATCAAACGAATGACTGGAGGTCGTGCAGTTTTTTATAGGTTCCGTTGCTCTCCAGCAGTGTGAGGTGAGTTCCACGTTCGATGATCTTGCCTTTCTGCATGACAATGATCTCATCGGCATGCTGGATCGTTGACAAACGGTGTGCGATCACGACAGAAGTCCGGTTCTTCATTAGTTTGTTCAAGGCATCCTGAACCAGGCGTTCACTTTCGGTATCCAAAGCGGAAGTTGCCTCATCCAGAATCAATATCGGCGGATTCTTCAGTACCGCGCGTGCAATGCTCATTCGTTGGCGTTGTCCACCTGACATTTTTCCGCCACGGTCGCCGATATTGGTCTGATACCCTTGCGGCATCTGCATGATAAAGTCATGTGCATTGGCGATTTTCGCGGCTTCGATCACCTGAGCCTCTGTTACCTGCTCGATCCCGAAAGCGATGTTATTAAAAACTGTATCGTTGAATAAAATGGATTCCTGTGTGACAATACCCATCAGTGCCCGAAGATCTTTCAGTTTCGTTTCTCTGATCGGCTGCCCATCAATGAGGATCATCCCTTCCGAAGCATCATAAAAACGAGGAAGCATATCCGCCAGCGTCGTTTTTCCGGAGCCTGATTGTCCTACCAGTGCGATGGTCTTTCCTTTTGCGATCTTCAGATTGATCTCATTGAGCACCCAACCCACTTCACCTTCGCGATAGGCAAATGAAACATTACGGTATTCAATCTCTTTTTCAAATCTGATCAATGGTTTAGGAACGTCAACATCTTTGATCGTCACCTCCGCATCCATGATTTTATCGATCCGTTCTGCCGAAGCGAGACCTTTCTGTACATTGTAGTAGGCGGTAGTGAACGCTTTGGAAGGATTCAGCAATTGAGAGAACAAAGCCAGGTAAGTGATAAAAAGTGCACCATCCATCGCTTTTTCGGAGATCACCATCGTTCCACCAATATACAAAATGACTACAAGCACTGTTACACCCATGAATTCGCTGAGCGGAGATGCAAGATCCACTTTACGTAACATGCGGATCATGATATGCGTGTATTGCTCATTCTCTTTCCGGAATTTTTCATTGGTGCTTTTTTCGGCATTGAATCCTTTGATGATCCGCAGTCCGCCGAGGGTTTCATCCATAATGGAAAGCAAGACTCCCATTTTCTCTTTTCCTTTTGCGGAAGACCGCTTCAGGCTCTTTCCGATCTTTCCGATCAGGAGAGCGGTTATAGGCAATAAGATAAAAGCCACGATGGTGAGCTTCGCACTCAGCGCGAACATAAAACACAAATTGATCAGGATGGTAATGGGTTCACGGAAGATCATTTCCAGTGATTGCATAATGCTCCATTCTATTTCCTGAACATCCGTTGTCATCCGGCTGATGATGTCTCCTTTGCGTTCTTCTGAATAATAGGACAAAGGAAGTTCGAGCGTTTTGTTAAAGATCTTGTTGCGCATGTCCCTGACTACACCATTGCGGATAGGGCCAATGAAGAACATAGCGAGGTAACGAAACAGATTTTTAAGGAAGATCGTTGAAATAATGAAGATGCAGATCCACACAAGGACACTGATCTTGCCATGTGCTTTGGTGTTTTCTGCGAGGGTGTAGTTAATGGTATCGATAATGGCATCAGGACTGAGCCTGAATTCAGGTTGTCCTTTCGAGATCACATCATCCAGCTTGCTTGTATTGTCTGCAAAAAGGATCTGCAGGAAAGGAAAAAGCATAGCGATGGAAAAGAGGGAGAATACAACGGATAGAATATTGAAACCAATATTCAGTATCGCATAGTTCCAGTAGCCTTTGACATACCGGAGAACCCCGAAAAATTTTCTCATCCGTTTTTAACTATAATGAGGCAAATATACAGTTTGTAGCGGTTTAATTGTTAATTTTGAATTCCTAAATTTCGTTAAAGAGCATGGATTCAACAAGGCAGTTAAAAGTATCACGGTTAATACAAAAAGAACTTGGGGAGATCTTTCAGCGGGAGACCAAAGTTTTCTTTGGTAATGCACTGATTACAGTTACCCAGGTGAGAGTCAGCCCCGATCTGAGTGTAGCGAAAGTATACGTAAGCCTGTTCAATGCTCCTGACAATGCAGCACTTTTGAAAGCGATCCAGGCTCACACCAAAGAGATCCGCACCAAATTATCAGACAGGATCAAAAAACAGGTTCGTATCATACCCAACCTTGTTTTCTTTCAGGATGATTCCTTGGATTATGCCATGCGGATTGATGAGTTGCTGAAGAAATAATTTATTCGCTGGGCAATTTTGCTTAAGCAAATGATACATTTATTTATTGTCTGTTGCAAATTAATTGAATGGTATTAATTGCCTGCTGATATTTGCCTGTTGCCTACTGAATCTATTGCCTACTGAATAATTGTCTACTGAATTGAACCTACCTTTCTTCATAGCCAAACGTTACCTCCTCTCCAAAAAATCGCATAACGCGATCAATATTATCTCGGGAATTTCTGTAGTAGGTGTATGCATCGGAACCATGGCGCTTGTTATTGTGTTATCCGCATTTAACGGGCTTACCGACCTTGTTAGTTCATTATACAATTCATTCACTCCTGAAATTGAGATCACTGTAAAAGAAGGAAAAACTTTCAGCACAGCGAGTACGGAATTTAAATCCCTGAGCGCAATGAACGGCATTGCTTCTTATACCGAAGTGATGGAAGGAAATGCTTTGTTGAAGTACAACGATAAACAATGCATCGCAACAGTAAAAGGAGTGAGTGAAGGATTTGAGAAAGCAAGTGGATTTGATTCACTGATTGTTGAAGGAGTTTTTGACCTTTCGAAGAATAACATTGTGATGGGAAAAGGGATCGGCAATCTTTTACAAACGGGATCCAACGACCTATTTACTCCTGTCTCCATTTATGCTCCGAAGAGAGGTGAACAAAATTCACTTAATCCGGAAGATGCCTTAACTGAATTGAAAGTTTATCCTGCGGGAATGTTTTCCATTAATGATGAATTTGATTTCCATTACCTTATTATGAACATCGACAAAGCAAGGGAATTGCTGGATTATCCGGATGGTGTTACATCTGTGGAGCTGACTCTTTTACCCGGCTCGAATGTTTCGAAAGTGCAGGAGAAGATTCGAGAAAGCCTTGGTGAAAAGTTTGTTGTTAAAAACCGTCAGGAACAAAATGCGGTGTTATACAAAACGATGAAATCAGAAAAACTCTGGACGTTTATTATTCTTGTGTTTATTCTGATTGTCGCAACATTCAATGTGATCGGTTCCCTGACGATGCTCATCATTGAAAAGAAAAAAGACATTTCTATTCTTCGCAATATGGGTGCTGGAAATCAACTCATCCGCAAGATCTTTTTGTTTGAAGGAATGATGATCACACTGATTGGTGCCGGTGTTGGATTATTTCTCGGGGTGTTTATCTGCTGGTTGCAGATGACCTTTTCTCTTGTGAGGTTTACAGAAGGTTATGTGGTGGATGCTTATCCGGTTTCCGTAAAAGGGGAAGATATTCTGATGATTCTCGCAGTTGTTTTACTGATCGGTTTTTTTGCTGCCTGGTATCCGGTACGTGTGTTTACGAAGAAGCATTTGATGCTGGCAGCGTAATGTTAGTTCGAGAGATTGGAGAACATCCTTTAAGTCAGTTCGAGGGATTCTTTCACGGTTCTCGACTTCGCTCGAACTGACATGCTTTTATGATTCGAAGCATTATTGAACCATCCTTTAATGTAATTTCAAGAGATTGTAGAACCATCCTTATAAGTCAGTTCGAACTTAGAATGTCAGTTCGAGCGGAGCGGACATCTTAAAATCAGCACGATCAAACTTGAGATGCAGTTCGAGCGAAGTCGAGAACCTAACTCGCATTGGAATTTATTTAACTTCATGGTTCTCGACTTCGCTCGAACTGACATGCTTTTATGATTAGAAGCATTATTGAACCATTCTTTTAATTTAAAAATCATGACAATATTAAAATACCTTTATGTCTATATATTAAAATGTTCAGATAACTCTTACTATACAGGAATTACCAACAATCCTGAAAGAAGGCTGGAGGAGCATAATCAAAAACTGAATAATTTTAGTTATACAGCCTCGAGGCTACCTGTTTCTATGATTTATTGTGAACGATTCACGAATTTTGAATTAGCAATTCGTTGGGAGAAGCGGATTAAAGATTGGAGCAGAAAAAAGAAAGAAGCTTTGATTATTGAAAATTGGGATCAATTGAAAATTCAGGCCGCTTGTACAAATGAAACTTCTCATAGAAATACTGAACGCTTTTTGAAATAGATCGATCATGATCCTTTCACGGTTCTCGACTTCGCTCGAACTGACATGCTTTTATGATTAGAAGGTATTTGATAATTTGAGTTTCTATTATGAAACTCGAAGTGGGAACTGAATGTTAAAACCTCAATCTACCTTAGGTTAGTTCGAGCGGAGCGGACATCTTAAAATCAGCACGATCAAAGCGAGAATCATCATTCAAAGCAATTTATAATTTTGTTGTGTAAAGAAACCGGATGTCAAAAACAAAATCCCTCACAATGAGAATCAGGCTTCAATCAGTTCGGAATACTTTCCCTGAACTTCATCGAGCAAACTTATGATTTCTTCGTAGGAATAAGTAGTCACCAGTTTCAGGCGATAATCTTTAAAGTGAGGAAGTCCTTTGAAATAATTGGTATAATGCCTTCGCATCTCAACGATCCCCGCATGCTTGCTT
>JALYRR010000207.1 GCA_030855265.1 Bacteroidota bacterium
GACCTGTATTGGGCACAAGGAGGTAATCCTGATCTGATACCGGAAAGCGGTTGGAGTGAAGAATTCGGGTTGACTCATAAACATTCGTATAAAAAGTTCGCATGGGAATTGGGTGCTACCGCATTTAACAGGAATATTGATAACTGGATCATCTGGCTCCCTGATCAATATGGTATCTGGGCGCCGGACAAAGTGCTCAGAGATTGGTCAACAGGACTAGAATACAAAGACAATATGGTTTTTAATTCCGGAAAGTTTAATTTGACCTTATCAGGAATGTATAATTATGTGCTATCAACAAATGATATGAGTGTAGAATCAGGTGAAGCCACTGCAGGAAAGCAACTGATCTATGTTCCGATACAAAATGCAAGCGGACATGTAACTGTTTCTTACCGCTCTACAACTGTTTCTTATACGCATTGTTACACAGGCTTCCGATATACCTCATCGGACAATAAAAAATTTCTGAAACCTTATGACATTGCGAATCTCAGGGTTTCTCAATCCATTCCAATGAATCATTCTTCTATAAAGATATATGTCCAGTGGAACAACATGTATAATGAAACTTACCAGGTATTGGCTTATATGGCGATGCCTCAGATGAATTATCAGGCCGGAATTATTTTAAACTTAAACAAACCATCTAAAAATCAATAAACAATATGAAAACAAAACAATTTTTTTTCCTGAGTGCATTGTCAGTTTTAATTTCTTTTACAAGTTGTAAAAAAGACAATCCGGAACCAGAACCAGAAAATCCGGCTGTAGTTTCCGGTTATGATAACGGAGTTTTTATTGTGAATGAAGGTCCTTTCGGAGCAGGTACAGGAACGCTTAGTTTTTACAGCCGATCTTCAGGATCTGTAAGCAATGATATTTTTGAAGCGAAGAACGGTTATCCTCTTGGCAACATTGCACAATCCATGGAAATCTACAATGGTAAAGGTTATGTTGTGGTGAATAATGCGGGTAAAGTTGAGGTGGTGGATGCAAGTTCTCTGGCAAGCAATGGTGTTGTAACCGGATTAACATTGCCACGGTTCTTCATCGGGATTGATGCAAACAAAGGATATGTTTCTGAATGGGGAGCAGGCGGTACAACCGGGGCTATAAAGATCATCGATCTGAATACCAAAAGCATTACCGGAACAATCTCTACCGGAAAAGGAGCAGAGGGAATGGTGAAGTCGGGAACATCCGTATATGTAGCATGCGGAGGTGGATTCGATAACGACAGTGTTGTAACTGTAATTAATTCGGCAACCAATGCAGTGATCACAACTATTAATGTAGGAGCGAATCCTAAAACCATCAGGATGGATGCAGCCGGAAAAATATGGGTGTTGTGCAGCGGTGAGTGGGATGCTTCATTTACTGTTCTTGTAAAACCAGGTAAATTAGTGAGAATAGATCCTTCAACAAATATGGTTGATCTGAGTCTTCCTTTTTCCTCAACCTTCTCACAACCGAATAGTCTTGTAACAAATGCTGCGAAAACAATGTTGTTTTATTCTTACAACAGCGCAGTATATTCTCATTCGATCTCCGCTTCTTCATTGAGTGCTTCTTCATTGATCAACAGAAGTTTTTATGCATTGGGAGTTGATCCTGCAAATGACCAGTTTTTTGGATCGGATGCCGTGGATTTTTCAAGCAATGGAAAAGTGATCCGTTATTCTTCTTCCGCAGTATTGCTTGATAGTTTTAATGTTGGAGTTATCCCGGGAAATTTCTGTTTCAAATAGGAAACGAATCAATGTCAGGACAAAGTAAAAAAGAACCATGTATATTATGCTGGAGCGGGGGCAAGGACTCCGCTCTGGCATTATATACAATTCGAATGGAGGAGAAGTTCGAAGTTGTTGCATTGCTGACCACCATCAACCGCGAATTCAAACGTGTTTCCATGCATGGCGTTCGCGAGGAGCTGATAGAAATGCAAGCGGATTCAATTGGACTGCCTCTTGTTAAAATGTATGTTTCAGAAGCTACAAATGAAGAATATGAAACTGTTTTTGAAAAAACGCTTCAGCCGTACATTCTAAAGGGAATAACAACCTTGATCTATGGTGATATTTTCCTGGAAGATCTCCGGATCTACCGTGAACAGCTGATGACTAAAATTGGAATGAAAGCCGAATTTCCTTTGTGGAAGAAAGAAACAGCCTTTATTGCTCAGAAATTTATTTCGCTTGGTTTTAAAACGATCACCTGTTGTGTGAGTGATGAATATTTAACTGAAAATGATGCAGGTGTTGATTTTAATTCTGAATTTATTCGCACATTACCTGAAGGTGTAGATGTTTGCGGAGAGAACGGAGAATTTCACACCTTTTGTTATGATGGCCCCATCTTCAGAAAAGCAATAAAATTTAAGTTAGAAAAAAAGGTTTACAAACCACTTCAATTGAAGTTGGAAGAAACAGAAAAGAGCAGAATAAAAGGCTTTTGGTTTTGCGAGTTGAAGCCGGAATTATAAAGACTGAGCAGTAAGTTCTGCTACTTCCTCTCCAACCAGGCTTCCTATGGCGACGCCCATTCCACCCATTCTTACAGCGCAGAAAACATTTTTACTCACAGCTTTCACGATACTTTTTTTCTGAGGCCCCACTCCCATAATTCCGCTCCAGCGCATATCAATTTTGTATTTCGCATAGGGCAAAATCATTCCTTTTAAAAGTTCATCCAGTCTGCTCTGAACCAGTTGCGTAAGGCCAAACTCAGTTGTGGCTTCCGTTAAAAAGTCCAGATTTCTGCCTCCTCCAAGTAAAACACGACCATCAATATTCCGGAAATAATAATATCCACTATCGAAATGAAATGTCCCTTTTAATTTAAGATTTTTGATCGGTTCCGTTACGAGCACCTGAGCCCTGGCGGCTTCAACGGGGTAATCGGGAAGTAATTCCTTCGCAAATCCATTGGTTGCTACTATCACTTTTCTGCAAGAAATTCGGATGTTGTTCATTGAGCGAATCACTACTTTTTTACCATCATCTTCAAGAGATTCAACAGCAAATCCATTGAGAATTTCTATTCCTGATGTTCTGGCTTTTGAGATCAGGGCGCTTAACATTTTTCCGGTATTTATTTGCGACTCCGCTGTATTCAGAATCATGTGCTTCACCTGTTTGAAACCGAAAGTTCTGATTTCCTTATCCGCATTCCTGTAAATATTCCTTTTACCAATGAGAGGTGAAATATGTTTATTGAGGTAACTTAAATTGTCGGAGCATTCATCGAATTTTTTTGAGGAATCAAACACCTCGTAACCTCCCCAGTTATGGAGATCCATTGTTTTATCACCTACATTTTTTCTTAGTCTTTCCAAACCCTTCCATCTTTTTTCAACGAGGGAAAAAACCTCCTGTTCAGGTTGAGTCCTTAGGTCTTCAAGTAATTCCGAGGCACTTCCAAAGCAGGCAAAACCGGCATTTTTAGAACTGGCACCTGATGGAAGCATTCCTCTTTCAAGAACAAGGATCTGAAGTTTTTTATTCTTTTTCTTTAAGGATAGCGCGGCATTTAGCCCAACAATACCGCTGCCGATGATGACCACATCTACATTGCTAAAATAAGTTTGTTGTTCCCAAAAGCTAAGGCTCATGTTTTATTAATAGAAATATAAATATAGCAGATATTCTTTTTAAGTAGCAGTTTGAACGATTTTTGTCAAGGTAGAAATCTTTGGTAAATGCAGGCAATTGCTTGCTAATTGTCAACAATTTTTCATTTCTCTCATTTTTTAACGATATTTGCTACAATTAGAATCAAACTGTTTATAAGTTATTGATAATCAATTAATAAGTATGAGTTTTCCTTTGTTAAACCGCTTTACTCCAAAGCCTTTTAATTTCCTCCTTTCCGTTCTGTTCATTGCCACCTTACTGGCTTCTGCTGTCACGCAAAGCCATGCTCAGGTAACACCTTATGATGTAAAAGGAACAATTAAAAAGAATAAAAAGAAGTTGGAAGGGGCTGTCGTAACGCTTTACAGAGGATCTCAGCAAGTTCAGCAGGTAACCACCCCTTCCAACGGACGCTTCCAGGTGAGTATGGATCTGAACGCCGAATACACCTTGACCATTACCAAAGCCGGACATATTTTAAAGAAGTTTTATTTTAACACCAAGGCTATTCCGGAAGATCGTGCGAAAGAAGGGTTTGGCGGACAGGATATCGAAGTAACAATTTTTGAATTGCCGAAGGATCCGAATGTGGTTGCTCAGATCAATACTATTTTGAGTCAGCCCATGGCCAAGTTTTATTATGATGACAATCTGAAAGAAATTGATTTTGATAAGGCATATTCAAAGTCGATGCTGGATGAACTTGCGAAACTTAATCAGATCGAACAGGAGGCAAATAAGAAAGCGGAAGAAGAAGCAAAGCAGCAACAAGCTCTTGAAAGTGCCGCTGCAAGTAAGTATGAAGCTGCGATCGCAAAAGCAGATGCTGCTTTTTCCAAAAAGGACTATACCACTGCCAAGGCTGCTTACCAGGATGCACTTACATTCAAAAAGGAACAGTATCCTTTGAACAAAATCATCGAAATAGAAAAGCTTATTGCTGATGCAGGGAAAAATGCACAGATCGAAGCAGACTACAAAGCTGCCATTGCAAAAGCAGATGCAGCATTGGCAACAAAGAGTTATGAAGCAGCAAAAAGCGGATACAATGAAGCACTTAAATTGAAATCCGAAGAAGCGTATCCGAAAACCAAGCTCGCTGAAATTGATGCTGCACTTGCGAAGCTGGCAGGGGAAAAAGAACTCAATGCAAAATACGACGCGGCTATTGCAAAAGCTGATAAAGCATTTTCAGCCAAAACATATGATTTGGCGAAAGCAGGTTACAATGAAGCTATTGCTCTGAAAGCAACTGAGAAATACCCGAAGGATAAGATCCTGGAAATTGATAAAATTCTTGGGGATCTTGCTGCGAAAGAAAAAGCAGAAAAGGAACTGAATGCCAAATACGATGCAGCTATTTCAAAAGGTGACAAAGCCCTTGCTTCGAAAGATTATACCAATGCGAAAGCAGGTTTTACCGAAGCCTCCGGACTAAAACCTGCTGAAGCTTATCCAAAGACAAAACTTGCAGAGATAGATAAATTGCTGGGTGATGTGGCTGCGAAGGAAAAAGCAGAGAAAGAGTTGAATGAAAAGTATGCCGCTGCTGTTGCAAAAGGAGATAAAGCGCTGGCAGCGAAAGAGTATGTCAATGCAAAGTCAGGCTATTCCGAAGCTTCAGCTTTGAAAGCTGCAGAGCAATATCCGAAAGATAAGATTACCGAGATTGATAAGATCCTTGCTGATCTCGCTGCAAAGGATAAAGCTGAAAAAGATAAGCTTGCCAAAGAAAAAGAACTGGAAGCTAAATACCTCGCAGCCCTTGCGAAGGGAGATGCCTCTCTTGCTAAAAAAGAGTATGCGCTTGCAAAGGCTGGCTACACAGAAGCACTCACTTACAAATCGGGCGAACAATATCCGAAGGATAAGCTTGCGGAAATTGATAAAGCAATGGCTGATGCTGCAAAATCAGCAGAGATCGAAGCAAAATACAAAGCGGCCATCGCAAAAGCGGATGCTGCTTTAAAAGCCAAAACCTATGATGCTGCCAAGGTTTCGTACAACGAGGCGCTTACACTTAAATCTACGGAGCAATATCCAAAAGATAAGTTGGCTGAAATTGAAAATCTACTCGCCAAAGATGCTGCATCAAAAGAGTTAAATGAAAAATACAATTCTGCAATTGCAAAGGCGGATAAAGCACTGCTTGCAAAATCATACGATGATGCAAAAACCGGATACAATGAAGCATTAGGAATAAAGTCCGCGGAAGCATATCCAAGAACAAAATTAGCGGAGATCGATAAATTGCTTGCTGATCTCGCTGCGAAAGAAAAAGCAGAAGCGGATAAACTTGCTAAAGCAAAAGAACTTGAAGAGAAGTATAAAGCGGCAATCACCAAAGCGGATGCTGCTTTAGGAGTAAAAGAGTATGCTTCTGCAAAAGGTTCCTATAATGAAGCACTTGCTTTAAAAGCCACTGAGAAATATCCAAAGGATAAAATTGCGGAAATCGATGCTATTCTTGCTAAAGAGATGGGCGCCAAACAGCTGGATGAAAAATACAAAGCTGCTATCGCAAAAGGAGATGCTGGGTTAGGTTCAAAGGATTATGCGTCAGCAAAAACAGGATACACGGATGCTCTTGGATTAAAGCCGGGAGAACAATATCCGAAAGATAAATTGCTTGAAGTGGAAAAAGCCCTTGCGGAAATTGCAGCGGAAAAAGATCGTCAAGCCAAAGAAAAAGAACTGGAAAATAAATACAAAGCACTGATCGTGAAAGCAGATGCCGCATTAAAAGCGAAAACCTATGCTCCGGCCAAAGCTGCCTACAATGAAGCTCTTTCCATGAAATCCAATGAGCAATACCCGAAAGACAAACTTGCGGAGATCGACGCGATCCTTGCGAAGGAAATGGGTGCGAAAGAGCTTGATGCAAAATATGCCGCCGCTATCGTTAAGGGTGAT
>JALYRR010000034.1 GCA_030855265.1 Bacteroidota bacterium
GTGCGCAGATCAATGCCGATTCCATCAAAACTTCTGCAGGTGCATTGCACAAACTTGCTGTTTGTCGCGAGGACAGTTTAAAAGATACCATCAACTTCCTTCGTGAAAGCGGCTTAACGGTTGTTTCCTGTACGGAGAAAGCGAATGACATGTACTACACGCATGATTATACATTGCCTGTCGCGATCGTTATGGGTTCTGAGGAAGATGGCGTTTCAAACGAACTTCTTAAAATGTCGGATGCTCATGCAAAAATTCCACTGCAGGGAGAGATCGGTTCATTGAACGTATCTGTTGCTGCCGGTGTTATTTTGTACGAAGCTGTGAAACAACGACTCACGGAATAATTACAAATGATTTTTTAAAATAGTATCTGACAGGATCAATCAAGGAGTATTATAAAAAACAGGAATGTCACTCTTCAGTCATCGCAATTTTAATCTCTTTTTACTTTTCCTCATCGTGTTCCTTTCCCGCATTCCCTTTTTGGATGCAGGGTATGGTGTGGAAGAAGATTCCTGGGGGATTGCGCTTGAAGCCTACAATACAAACATGTCAGGGGAATACGAGCCGAGCCGTTTGCCGGGACATCCTGTTCAGGAAATTCCGCTATCGGCTTTATGGTTGATGGGTCCTGTGATGTTCAATGCTTTAAGTGCTTTCTTTAGTGCGCTGGGTGCATTGTTCTTTGCACTTATTCTAACTCAGCTGAATTTTCGTTTTTACATTTTGGCTGCATTCGCTTTTGCATTCATTCCTGTTTATTTTATCAGCAGCACGTACACGATTGATTTTGTCTGGACACAGGCATTTGTTCTGATAAGTCTGTATTTGTTGTTAAACGAGAAGCTTGTTATGTGCGGAGTTTTTCTCGGACTCGCTGTAGGATGCAGGATCACCAGCGGAGCCATGATCATTCCTTTTATGATCATCGTATGGCAGCAGAATAATTTCAGAGAAAATTTTACCCGTTTTTTAAGGATCTCCGTTCCGATGGGAATTGTTGCCATCAGTTCTTTTGTTCCCGTGATGCAGAAATACGGACTGTCATTTTTTATGTATTACGATCAGTTTCCTTATCCGCCTTTAACGAAAGTGCTTTACAAAATGAGCATCGGAGCATTTGGTTTTATAGGTATAGTAGCGATAGGGTTTGGATTATTTGCGGCAGTGCTGAACAGGAAATATCAGTCTGCAGGAAAATTGTTTTCCCGTATTCCGGATAAAAAGGTTCTGCTGGCAAGCGCCGTGGTTATCGTACTTTATATTATTTCTTATTTCCGTCTTCCACAAAAATCCGGATACATGATGCCGGTACTTCCTTTTCTTATTTTGCTTTTTGGATATTACCTCAACGCGAGAAATTTCAAGATCCTTTGTTTTGCATTCATAGCTTCTTCTTTTATCTGCAGCATTAATTTGACAGATAAATTACGTGGAGCAGCGTATTCAAAATTTGCGGCAACATTTAATATTTCCGGACAGGAGATTTTTTTCGATCCGATTTCAGGTCCGCTTTTTTCCGATTACTCAAAGCGTAAACAAAAGATCAGGTATACGAATGAGGTCATTGAACAATCCACAGCCATTTCTAAAAAAACGGTTATCATTTGCGGATGGTGGTACAATGAGATCACGGTGACCATGATCCCGATGCAAAAGAATCCGATGGTAACTTTCGAAACCTATATTGATTCGGATAAAATAAATAGATACATTGCAGAAGGCAATGAGATCGTGTATCTGCCGGAGCAGGAGATTTACAACGATCAGATGTACCGGATGAATATCACCCCGAAAATTGCAAAACCGTTTTAAGTATAATAACCAAAATTGAAGATCAACATGAAGAGAACATTTCAAATTACAGGAACACTGGCCTTTGCCGCTCTTATGATTACATCGGCAACTGCGCAGACAGAGCGGAAAGACAAAGCTCAGTTTAAACCAAAAACCAATGATTTTTATGAGCAGATAAAAAAAGGAACTGAAACTTTTACGGAGACAAAAAAAGCAACGCCTGTAGCGATGAAAATGGATTTCACAGGAATCGATATTCCGAAATCGGATTCAGAGTTTAAACGAGTTTCTGCGCAGAAGCCTGAATCACAAGGCGAAACAGGAACATGCTGGTGTTTCTCCACTACCTCATTTTATGAATCGGAGATCAAACGATTGAGCAATCAGGATATTCAGCTATCGGAATTATATACTGTTTACTGGCAGTATGTTGAGAAAGCAAAAGAATTTGTGCGCACCCGAGGAACATCCGTTTTTGATGAAGGTTCAGAAACAAACGCTGTTCAGAAAATGATGAAGACCTATGGCATCATTCCACTGGAAGCATACAATGGATTAAAGAACGGACAGCCGTACCATGATCACAAACAAATGATGGAGGAAATGAAAGCCTATTTGAATGGGATCAAAAATGCGAACAACTGGAATTCAGAAGAAGTAGCATCCACGATCCGCTCGATCATGAATCATTACATCGGTGAACCTCCTGTTTCAGTTATGGTTGCTGGAAAGAAAATGACTCCACAGGAATATCTTAAGAATGTAACGAAGCTGAACCCCGATGATTATGTGGATATTTTATCATTGATGGAAGCTCCGTATTGGACACAAGCGGAATATAAAGTTCCTGACAACTGGTGGCATTCGGCTGATTACTACAACGTGCCATTGGATGATTTCATGAAAGCGATTAAAGATGCAAGTAAAAATGGCTATTCCATGTCGATCGGCGGCGATGTTTCCGAAAGCGGAATGGACAATAAACTGGGAGTTGCAATGATCCCGACTTATGATATTCCTTCAGCTTACATTGATGAGAACGCACGTCAGATGAGATTTTCAAATGGATCTACGACGGATGATCATGCAATGCACCTGGTAGGTTATGCAGAAAGATCAAATGGAATGTGGTACCTGGTGAAAGATTCAGGAAGCAGCGGACACAATAATCAATCTGCTCCGGGATACTGGTACATGCATGAAGATTTCATCAAATTAAAAATGACAAGTTTCACTGTTCACAAGGATGCCGTTAAAGAAATTTTAGCTAAATTTCCTAAGAAATCTTAATACGGCCATTTTGTATTTTGAGTTAATAATTTTACACGTACAGACATGCCAACGATCGAACAGACTTATGAGATGAATGCCACACCAGAACAGGTGTTTGAAGCTTTGGTAAACCCTGATCTGATCCAGACCTGGAGTGGGGATGAAGTAAAAATGAGTGCAGAAGTAGGAGCAAAATTTTCCCTTTGGGGCGGACAAATGTTCGGAACAAATCTGGAAGTTATCAAGAACAAAAAATTAGTGCAGGAATGGTGTTATGATCAGTGGGAAGCTCCTTCAAAAGTTACCTTCACACTTAAAGCAAAAGGAAAACAAACCATTGTTGAACTCCTTCATGAAGATGTTCCTGAGAAATCAGTCAACAGTATCACCGATGGATGGAATGCCTATTATCTCGGCGCCATGAAAGAAATGTTTGAAGAGAAAAAATAATCAGAACGTCCCGGCACACGGGGCGTTTTTTTATATCCGATCAATGAAAAAAACTTTTATGATTTTGGTTGTTCTTGCCACTGCCTTTGGCTGCAAGGATAAAAATGTTGAATTGTCTGACTTCAGCTGGCTCAGCGGAAAATGGTCCGGTATGCAGGATGAAACGCAGTTTTCTGAGATCTGGAAAAGTGCCGAAGGCAACAGCATGTCGGGAAGAGGAATTGCCATTGCCAACAACGATACTGTTTTTTCAGAAAACATTCGCCTGGAACAAAGAGGAGATGATTTGTTTTATACGGTAAATGTTTCTGGTGAAGATGGTGTTGATTTTAAATTTTCAGGATATAAAAACGACAGTGCAGTTTTTGAAAATCCGGAGCATGATTTCCCTCAGCGCATCGTTTACTTTCACAAGGGTGATGAGTTGTATGCCTGCATCGACGGAAAGCAGGAGGGAGCCTATAATAAGATGGAATTTTCCTTCCAGAAAGTGAAGTGATCAGATTAGGTTTTCAGGTACGGTTTTCTTAAATTTATATTCTAAACTCCGTTCATGAAAACTGTTCAAACCGTACTGGCTTTAAGTCTTTTCTTATTTTCCGCATTTACCTCCAGGGCACAAACCTGTCAGGATAATAAATCTCATTCTTGTCATAAAACCGGATCGCAGGATCTTCAGGCGCTTGCCACGAATCTGAGAAGCGATACGGTCGATATCCTGAATTACACCATCAATCTGAATATCACCGATTTTACAGGAAAGGTTATTAAAGGAAATACCATGGTAAAATTCACTCCAAAGGTAAATGGTGTGAATCAGCTAAACCTTGATCTGCTGGAGCTGATCATTGATTCCATAGAGATTGGAAGCAGCAATCTGACCTATTCATATAACGATACGCTCCTGCGTGTGAACCTTCCGGTTACACATAACATCAATGATACTTCTGTGGTAACTGTGCATTATCAAGGTGTGCCTCAGGGCGATGCTTCCGGATGGGGAGGTTTTGATTTCGATAGCGGATATGCCTATAACCTGGGAGTTGGTTTCGCTGCTGATCCACATGTGTACGGACGTGTGTGGTTTCCTTGTTTTGATAATTTCGTAGAAAGGTCTACTTATGAATTTAATATTGTAACGAATGCCGGAAAGGTTTCTTATTGTAACGGATTGCTTGCATCTGATGTAACAGATGGTAGCGGTAACCGTACCCGCAAATGGATCATGAGCGACCCCATTCCGACCTACCTCGCATCAGTTGCTGTTGCAAGCTATACACAGGTCAACCAGGTTTACAACGGATTGCTTGGACCCATCCCGATCGTGCTTGCCGCAGTGGCTTCTGATACTACCGGTGTGAAGAGTTCTTTTATAAATCTGCCGGTTGCGCTTTCCACCTATGAAGGACATTTCGGACCCTACATGTGGGACCGTGTTGGATTTTGCATGGTGCCTTTCAGTTCAGGTGCAATGGAACATGCTACCAATATTTCCTACCCGAAAGCAACGGCTACCGGTACACTGGCCTATCAGACGCTCTATGCACATGAGCTGAGCCATCACTGGTTCGGGGATCTTGCTACCTGCCGCACTGCAGAGGACATGTGGCTCAACGAAGGCTGGGCACGTTATTGCGAATTCCTGTTTTCGGAATCACTCGGTGGCTACTCCAATTACATGAACAGTGTGAGGATCAATCATGAAGACAATCTTCATTTTAATATTGTAAAGGAAGGAAACCTGACATTGTCGAATATCCCACATGCATATACATACGGCGATCATGTTTACAACAAAGGTGCTGATGTAGCTCACACCATGCGAGGGTACATGGGCGACAGTCTTTTCTTTTATTCGGTGAAGACTTATCTCTCCCAATATAATTACAAGGATGTTTCCAGTATCGATTTCAGGGATGCTTTGACAGCAGCCAGTGGTATGAACATGAATGATTTTTTTGATAACTGGGTGTTTAATCCCGGTTGGACTCACTTTTCTATTGATTCATTCCAGGTGGTTCCCAGTGGTCCGGATTTTAATGTGACCGTTTTTGTTAAACAGAAATTAAGATCAGCACCTTCTTATTATACCAATGTTCCACTTGAAGTAACATTTAAAGCAGCCGACTGGACAGAAAACACGCAAAGTTTCATCATGTCAGGCGCCAATAACTCGTTTAGTTTTACGGTTCCTTTTAATCCTGTTTTTTTAGCAGTGAACATGGGAGAAAAAATTGCTGATGCGGTAGCACCAGAGTACAAAAAAATAACAGCTACCGGTTCATCCAATTTTGCAAATGCAAAAATGACTTTGAATGTCCTAGCGGTTACAGATTCCGCATTTGTAAGGATCACACACAATTATGCTGAGCCGGATAATTCTTCCACGTGTTGCCCGGATTACCGTGTTTCACCGGATCATTACTGGAAAGTAGATGGGATTTTCCCTGCTTCATTCCGTTCGAAGGCAACTATTAGTTACGATGGAAGGACAACGAGCTTTGCAGGGAATCTATGGTTGGATCACAACCTGGTGACTACTTTTGAAGATAGTCTTGTTCTGATGTATCGTCCGAATACCGCTACTCAATGGTCGCTGTATCCTTATTACACCAGGAATTTCACGGGAAGCAACAATGACAAAAAAGGGACGGTTACGATTGATTCACTTCAAAAAGGAGAATATGTTTTTGCGATGCTCGACAGGCCGGCAGGGATCAATACGTCAGATCCAAAGCAATCGAATCTGGTGGTTTATCCGAATCCGGCGAAGGACATGGTTGTGATTGATATGTCGAAATTGAACAATACGGAAGGCAGAGTTGTTATATTAAATTCAGAAGGGAAGAGAGTAAAGGAAATGAACATTTCAAACGGAACTCAGAAATTAGAGATCAACACTTCAGCATTTGATGATGGTATGTATTTCATTAGCATACAGGATAAAAAAGGAAACCTCTCGAAAGGGAAATTTGTGATCGCTCATTAAATAGTTTATGGGATATAAGAGTACACAGGAATGCATTGATGATCTGGAGGCCAATGGCCACCTTGTTCGCATAAAGGAAGAGGTTAGCGGAGAATTGGAAATGGCAGCGATCCATTTACGTGTTTATGAAAATCAGGGGCCGGCGATTCTTTTCGAAAATATAAAAGATTGTAAATTCAAAGCAGTCTCCAATCTATACGGTTCAATTGACCGTAGTAAATTCATTTTTCGTGACACGATCGAACACATCAAATCATTGATCGATTTGAAAAATGATCCGATGGAAGCGCTTCGGCACCCATTAAAATATGCCGCGACAGGTCTTACTGCTTTCTCTGCATTGCCCATGCGCTCCCGATTTCGTCATCACGTGATGGAAAATCAGATAAGTATCTCTGAGCTTCCGCAGATAAAATGTTGGCCGGATGATGGAGGGGCGTTTGTCACCTTGCCTCTCGTTTATACGGAGGACATTGACAAGCCCGGGGTAATGAATTCCAATCTTGGGATGTACAGAATCCAGCTGAGTGGTAATCAATATGTAAAAGACAAAGAGATTGGATTGCATTACCAGCTGCATCGCGGAATTGGAGTGCATCAAACCAAATCGAATTTTAAAGGTGAGCCACTTAAAGTGAGTGTGTTCGTCGGAGGACCACCCTCCTTAACACTTGGAGCTGTAATGCCGCTTCCGGAAGGAATGAGTGAAATGACATTTGCTGGCGCTCTCGGTAACAGAAGGATCCGTTATACCTATGATGATGGATTCTGTCTGGCTTCTGACGCGGATTTTGTTATCACCGGATTGGTTTACCCGAATGAAAATAAACCTGAAGGTCCTTTCGGCGATCATCTCGGATATTACAGCTTAAAGCATAATTTCCCTTTAATGCGGGTGCATAAAGTCTATCATCGGAAGAATGCCATTTGGCCTTTCACGGTAGTAGGCAGACCTCCACAAGAGGATACAAGTTTTGGCGCCCTGATCCATGAACTGACAGGTGCCGCTATTCCAAAAGAAATTCCGGGACTCAAAGATGTGCATGCCGTTGATGCTTCCGGAGTTCATCCTTTATTGCTTGCTATCGGAAGTGAGCGTTACACGCCATACTCCGGTGAACGAAAACCCCAAGAAATTCTGACGATCGCGAATCATATTCTTGGAAAGGGACAATTGAGTCTGGCTAAATTCTTATTTATAATTGCAGGGGAAGATAATCCATCACTGACCACCCACCATGTGCAGGAATATTTCCTGCATGTATTAGAGAGAATTGATCTTACACGAGATCTTCATTTTCATACACGAACTACAATCGATACACTGGATTATAGCGGAACCGATCTGAACAGTGGAAGTAAGGTGGTGCTTGCAGCTGCGGGCCCAAAGATCAGGGAGCTTGGAATGGATCTTACGAAGCTGAATTTTCCTTCTGAGTTTAGTGATGCGAGGCTGGTGATGCCAGGAGTTATTGCGATCACTTCACCCAAGTACATTGATCAGTTAAGTGCCGGGATGCAGATAGAAAAACTGAACATGTTATCGGAGAATCACACTGAACTATTAAAAGGTTTTCCGCTGATCATCGTTTGTGACGACAGTCAGTTTGTTTCACTTAATCTGAAAAATTTCCTTTGGGTGACGTTTACAAGAAGCAATCCTTCACATGATATTTATGGAATCAGCAGCTTCACAGAAAATAAGCATTGGGGTTGTCGTGGCCCGTTGATCATCGATGCAAGAAGAAAACCTCATCATGCCCCATTGCTGATCAAAGATCCTGTGGTTGAAAAATTTGTTGATGCCTTAGGAGAAAAAGGGAAGTCGCTTAACGGGATTATTTAGTTTTATTTCGGAGCATCATTGCTTAAGCTTGATTGCCAGCCTTCTCCGGCGCGTCATTGCGAGGTAGCCTTTCGCCGCCGTGGCAATCTCTATTTTATTATTTCAGTTAGAAAGATCTCACACGAACTGCCGATTGAGTCAAACACTGGAGCGTCATTGCGAGGTCGCCCTTCGCGGCCGTGGCAATCTCTATTTTATTATTTCAGTTAGAAAGATCTCAGACGAACTGCCGATTGAGTCAAACACCGGCGCGTCATTGCGAGGTCGCCCTTCGCGACCGTGGCAATCTCTATTTTATTATTTCAGTTAGAAAGATTTCACACGAACTGCCGATTGAGTCAAACACCGGATCGTCATTGCGAGGTCTCCTTTCGCGGCCGTGGCAATCTCTGAGCTTTCCAAGTTTGTTCTCCTAACTGTTCTCGATACATTTCTTTCGCTATCGCTTCAGAAACACTCGAACTGACGTCTCGAGGCAGATGAATGACTTTCCTCAGGAGCATTATTTGAGGGATTGTCGGGAAATTTCTATCGGAGCGTCATTGCGAGATTGACTTTCGGGACCGTGGTAATCACTATTTTTTTAATTTCCTTTTTCGCTAAACCTTAATACTCGAAAAAACCAGATCCTCCAGGAAGGACGCAATTTTTGGCTCTTCTTTCGGATTTCCAAAATCAGTTAAAGAAGGAAGATGCTTCACATAAAAATTTTGTGAGTGCGCCATTTCCACAATTGTGCTTGACAAGGAATGGGGATATTTATATTTAGGATTGCATTCCAGAATTATCCTGGCGATGCAGGCACAAAAATCTTTGTAGGGTTTAAATAACTTCGCCTTATTATCTTCCGCCACATGTTTGGTCAGGAATGATTTGGCTCCTTCCGACATCACGATCTCATACAATAGGTTTTCATTAATGTGTGTGGTAGAAATATCATCCTCAATAGGGGTAGAGACCAAACGGATCGCTTTTTTTAACTTGGTTTCCGGATTTTTTATATTGTTGATCTGAAATATCAGCCGGTATTCCTGCCAGCTCCAATACCATTCTACTATATAGATAAGAAGGCGGTGTTTGTTTTCAAAATAGCGATAGATCCCGGCTTCGGTGGTAGTAATTTCTTCGGCAAGCTTTTTAAATGTAAATGCTTCAAAACCAAGTTTGTGAATTAGTACGATGCTGTTTTCTATGATCTTTCTGCCCAATTCTGTTTCCTCAGGATTACGGAGAAACAGCTTTTCATTCATCTTTATTTTAAGGGATAATTCCATTTGTTTTAATATTTAAATCAAAGGTAATAATATTTTTAATGATAGTATTACTATTATGTAAAATATTATTCCTACTTTTGTTGCGTAATCATAAAATCAATCGACATGAAACATTTCTTTAAAGAATTAAAAAACGACTTACCGGCAAGTATAGTGGTTTTCTTTGTGGCAGTTCCCTTGTGTTTAGGAATTGCACTTGCCTCCGGCGCCCCTTTGTTTGCGGGCATCATTGCAGGGGTCGTTGGTGGAATAGTAGTGGGGATGGCAAGCGGTTCGCCACTCGGTGTTAGTGGTCCGGCAGCGGGATTGGCAGTTATTGTTTTGACTTCCATTGCTTCTCTCGGAGGTTCTTACCAGGCATTTTTAACTGCAGTTGTTTTAGCCGGAGTTATTCAGCTCATTCTGGGTTATGCCAAGGCGGGTTTCATTGCGTACTTCTTTCCTTCTTCTGTAATTAAAGGTATGCTGACAGGTATTGGTCTGTTGATCATTCTAAAACAGATCCCTCATGCACTGGGTTGGGATAAAGACGCTATCGGAGATGATGCTTTTTTGCAAGCCGATGGAGAAAATACCATCACAGAAATTTTCAAAGCATTTGATTTCATGACAACAGGTGCAGTGATTATTGCGGTTATCTCCCTGGCCATACTCATCTTGTGGGACACTGTTCTTACAAAAAAGCATAAAATTTTCGGGATGATCAATGGTCCGCTTGTCGTGGTAGTATTAGGTATCCTGATGAATTATTTTTACCAGAACGGAATCCTCAATTTTAGTTTAGCCGAGGATCAGGTAGTTAGAATTCCTGTTCCTGAAAATATTGCAGGCTTTGTAAATCAATTTTCGCTCCCCGATTTTTCTGCAATAACAAATCTTGAAGTTTGGAAAATAGCTATCGTATTGGCTATCGTCGCAAGTTTAGAAACACTGCTTTGTGTCGAGGCTACCGACAAAATGGATCCGGATAAAAGAATAACACCCACAAACAGAGAGTTAAAAGCACAAGGCTTAGGAAATGTGATTTCCGGATTGATCGGAGGCTTACCGGTGACCCAGGTAATCGTCCGCAGCTCTGCGAATATTGCTTTTGGCGGAAGGACAAAAATGTCAGCTATCCTCCACGGTATTTTCTTATTACTAAGTGCTCTTACAATTGCAAGCGTTTTGAATATGATTCCCTTAGCAAGTTTAGCGGCCATCCTTTTAATGGTTGGATACAAGCTGGCTAAACCTTCTCTGTTTAAGCAGATGTATAAATTAGGCTGGGAGCAATTCATTCCTTTTATGGCTACTGTAGTCGGGATTCTTGCAACAGATCTTTTGAAGGGAATTACAATAGGGATCCTTTTCGGCATCTTCTACACTTTACGTCATAGTTTCCGTAATTCTCACCATTTGAAAAGCATTACTTCAACAGAAAATGGTTACGAAGTTCATCACCTTGTTTTGGCTGAAGAGGTTTCCTTCTTTAATAAGGCGAGTGTTATGCAGGTACTGGATCGCATCCCTGCTAATTCAAAAGTAATTATTGATTGTTCCAAATCTAAATCAATTGCATATGATGTAATTGAATTAATAAAGGAATATGAGAGTAATGCAAAAACCAAAAACATCACCGTTGAAAAAATAAACTTTATAGAAACTTTTTAATTATTCACTCCTAAAAACAAAGCAAATGAAAACATTAACCAAAGAAATGCAAACTGCCATTACTCCTGCAAGAGCATTGGAATTATTGAAAGAAGGAAACAAACGATTTGTCAATAACCTGAAAGTAAACAGGAACCTTTTGCAGCAGGCAAATGAAACATCTGACGGACAACATCCTTTTGCTGTGATCCTGAGTTGTATCGACAGCAGAACTTCTGCCGAATTGATCTTCGACCAGGGATTGGGAGATGTATTCAGTGTACGTATTGCAGGAAACATCATCAACGAAGATATTCTGGGTAGTATGGAATTTGGTTGTAAAGTGGCAGGATCAAAAATCATTGTGGTATTGGGTCACACCAAATGCGGTGCGGTTAAAGGTGCCTGCGACCATGTTGAAATGGGGAACCTGACTGCTCTATTAACCAAGATCCGTCCTGCAGTTGATGATGAGACTACAATTAAAGTTGACCGTACTTCAGCCAATGCAGATTTTGTGGAAAAGGTTTCAGTTATTAATGTTAAGCGTACTGTAAAGTCGATTATGGAACGCAGTCCCATCTTAAAAGAAATGATTGAATCAGGCGCGATCGGAATTGTAGGTGGCACACATAATATCGCGACAGGAGAGGTTGAATTTTTTTCTGAATCTCTGAATGTTAATTCGAATTAATAAATGAATGGATGCTTTCTGCTTTGTTCTTTTCGGAAGACTGTCTGATACAATTAAAAACTATATCCCTTGAGAGCGAGAGTTTCCCTTTGTCTTTTTTTATTGGTACTGAATAGTTCAGCCTTCTCCCAGTTGCAGTCAGACGCAACTGGCGGATGGCTGATGTTCTTTAACCAAACCCGCCTGCACGAAAAATGGAGCCTTCATGCTGAAGCGCAATACCGGAGTTTTGAATTAACACCCAACACCGAACAGATTTTGCTTCGTGGCGGAATTAATTATCACATAAATAAGTCTACCCTCGCGAGCGCAGGCTATGGGTATGTTTTAAATTATGCTTCAGATAAGGATACTTTGCCGGGTATTCAGGTTTCAGAAAATCGCATCTGGCAGCAGCTTATCATGCGTAATAATTTAGGAAGATGTATGTTCGAACACCGATATCGTCTTGAACAACGATGGTTGGAGTCAAAGAGCAATATCCGCTACCTCGATAGAATCAGATATTTGCTTCGTGTTACAGTACCTCTTAATAAAAAAACCATTGAAAAAAATACGTTGTTTCTGAGCGTTTACGATGAAGTATTTATTCATTTTACTTCAACACCCTTTGACAGAAATCGTTTGTACGGTGCAATTGGATTTCAGTTTTTACCAAATGCAAATGTTCAGATCGGATACCTTGCTCAAACAGTGAATAATAGAACAAAACATTACCTGCAGGCAGCTGTCTTTTATAATATGGATTTCCGGAAAAGTGAAACGGCTGTTAATTGATGAATCATTAAAACCCTGTTTAGTACAAAAGCCAACATTGTAAGTAATAAAATCAGCATCCTAATTAGAAGTGGAATTGGAAATAATTAAAAGTAGAGATAAATGGATTTTACTTTTTGAGCATGATAACAGCTGCTGTATTGATATTCATAATCTGCTGGAAGGTAGAGGGTATAGAGTCCATCGGGCGAAAGCCCTTATGAACAAAAAAATTCTCGACTATGTGCCTTTTCGCAACGTTGTTCTAAGGGTACTTGCAATCCCCAATAAGAATTTACCGGATTTAGTAATTGTGGACACTGATACGTCAAACACAAAGGATCTTAAAAAAATAAAAAAACATTGTAAAAAGAATAAACTCCCGATAATTTATATTACTTCAGAGATTAACGATACGATTATAAATGAAAGAGAAAAAAATGCTATTGGAATCTTTAAAAAACCAATCCACGCCAAAACAATAGTTGAACTTATCACTGAATATTTTAAGAATAAAATCATTTTAGAATCTGGGAAAAAATGAATGCAATAAATCAAACACCTTTATCCGAAATTAAGCTCGGTATACTTGGCGGAGGGCAGCTTGGAAAAATGCTAATTGCTTCTGCTAGCAAATGGGGAATGAACACCTTCGTTCTTGATCCCTCGGAAGAATGCCCGGCAGCCGCTGTGTGTAATACTTTTATTAAAGGCGATTTCAAAAATTATGATGATGTGTATTCATTTGGAAAACTGGTGGATATACTTACAATAGAAATTGAAAATGTAAATACAGATGCGCTCATTCAACTTGCAAAAGAGGGAAAACAAATTTATCCTGAGCCAGGCAAACTTGAAATAATTAAAGACAAAGGGCTTCAGAAAAAGTTTTATGCGAAGCATGCATTCCCTTCTCCTGCTTACACATTATATTCTGACCGGACCAGTATTATCAGTGCAATTGAAAATGGAATACAGAAATTTCCATTCGTTCAGAAATTATGCCGGGCGGGCTATGACGGTAAAGGCGTTTCTGTCATTCGTGGAAATGATGATCTGATTCATTTACTGGATGGTGAAAGTATCGTCGAAAAACTTATTGATTTTCAAAAGGAGATTTCAGTGATAGTTGCCAAAAGTACGCTTGGTGAAATTAGGACTTACCAGCCGGTAGAAATGGTGTTTAATCCTATCGCAAATCTTGTTGAGTATTTGATCTGCCCTGCACCCATCGCACCTGAAATCGCTACAGAAGCGTGCGAACTTGCTAAATCCGTAATTTCTGCTTTTGATATCACCGGAATTCTTGCAGTCGAAATGTTTCTGGATAAAAACAATAAACTTTACATCAACGAAGTTGCCCCTCGTCCACACAATAGCGGGCACCAAACAATTGAAGCTGCTTATACCTCCCAATATGAGCAGCAGCTGAGAGCAATTCTTGGGCTGCCTTTGGGAAGCACCAAATTAATTTCCCCTTCTATAATGTTAAATCTTTTAGGCGGACAGGGATTTAGTGGGGTGCCTGTTTACGAAGGTTTACAGGAGTGTCTGAAAATAGAAGGAGCCAATATTTATTTGTATGGCAAAAATGAAACACGTCCATTCCGAAAAATGGGACATGTTACAATCATTGATAATGACATTAAAAACTTAGAAAATAAAGCAAAAATTATTCAACAAACCTTAATAATAAAAGCATGAAGACAAAATCAATCGTAAGTATTATAATGGGTTCCGATTCGGACTTGCCAATTATGAAACAGGCAGCTGAGATATGTGAACAATTTAATGTTCCTTTTGAAATAACCATTGTATCTGCTCACCGCACTCCGGAGCGAATGGTTGAATTTGCCAAACAAGCACATGAAAAAGGTATCCGGGCAATTATAGCCGGTGCAGGAGGAGCAGCTCATCTTCCGGGAATGGTTGCATCCATTACTGCACTACCGGTAATTGGTGTTCCCATTAAATCTTCAAACTCTATTGATGGATGGGATTCATTGTTATCAATTGTGCAAATGCCCGCTGGAGTTCCCGTGGCAACGGTTGCCGTTAATGGAGCAAAAAACGCAGGACTTCTCTCCATTCAAATTTTGGCTACTTCAGATGAACAGTTGTATAAGAAGTTATTGGAATACAAACAATCCCTTGCTGACGAGGTTTCAAAAAAATATACGCGGCTTGAAGAAATCGGATATGACGAATATCTGAATCAAGGAAAAAATTAACAATAAAACATTATTTGTATGCCGAAAGATCTTTCTATAAAATCAGTGCTCATCATAGGTAGCGGGCCAATTATAATTGGACAGGCTTGTGAGTTTGATTATTCAGGTTCCCAGGCAGCAAGGTCATTGAGAGATGAAGGAATAGAAGTGTCACTTATTAATTCTAATCCGGCTACCATCATGACGGATAAAATAACTGCCGATCATGTCTATTTATGGCCATTAACTACTGAATCTATAATAAAGATTCTTGAAGAAAGGAAAATTGATGCCGTATTGCCATCAATGGGTGGACAAACCGCACTCAACCTCGCTATTAAATGCCATGATACGGGTATATGGGAAAAGTATGGAGTTCGGATGATTGGCGTAGATGTAAATGCAATAAATGTTACTGAAGACCGCGATTTATTCCGCAAAAAAATGGAAGAAATTGGTGTAGGAATGGCTCCTGCAAAAATTGCCCGATCCTTTCTGGAGGGGAAAGAAGTTGCCCAGGAGTTTGGATTCCCCTTGGTTATCAGGCCATCCTTCACGCTGGGAGGAACGGGCGGGGCTGTTGTATATAAAAAAGAAGAATTTGAAACCTGTTTAACACGAGGATTGCATGCTTCTCCGATTCACGAAGTATTAATTGATAAAGCTGTGTTAGGCTGGAAAGAATATGAACTGGAACTGTTACGGGATAGCAATGATAATGTGACAATTATTTGCTCTATTGAAAATTTTGATCCGATGGGAATTCATACCGGAGATTCCATTACTGTAGCTCCGGCAATGACCTTATCGGATAGTACGTTTCAAAAAATGCGTTCTCTGGCAATTCTGATGATCCGTTCAATAGGAAATTTTGCTGGTGGATGTAATGTGCAGTTCGCAGTAAGTCCCGATGAAAAGGAAGATATTATTGCTATAGAAATTAATCCTCGTGTTTCCCGTTCATCTGCTCTTGCAAGCAAAGCCACCGGATATCCAATCGCAAAAATAGCTGCCAAATTAGCTATCGGATATTATCTGGATGAACTGAAAAATCCTATTACCCAAACAAGTTCAGCATTGTTTGAACCCACACTGGACTATGTAATCGTTAAAATTCCGCGTTGGAATTTTGATAAATTCAAAGGAGCGAACAAACGGTTGGGCTTCCAGATGAAATCTGTAGGAGAGGCAATGGGGATCGGTCGATCCTTCCAGGAGGCTTTACAAAAAGCATGTCAGTCTTTAGAGATTAAACGCAATGGTTTGGGTGCAGATGGAAAAGAGCTTACTAATCAGCAGGAACTACTTTATAGTTTGGAGCATGCGAGCTGGAATCGTCTTTTTCACATCTATGATGCCTTCAAAATGGGTATTCCAACCAGCACGATACATAAACTTACCCTTATAGATAATTGGTTTTTGAACCAGATTGAACAACTAGTAGTACTTGAGAAAGAAATTGAACGGTTTAACATCGAAAGTATTCCCCGGGATTTATTGTATGAAGCAAAACAGAAAGGATATGCAGACAGGCAGATTGCTCATTTGCTCCGTTGCCTTGAAAGCGAAGTTTATTGTAAAAGGTCTGAGCTTGGAATAAAGAGAGTCTATAAAATGGTTGATACCTGTGCAGCAGAATTTGAAGCTAAAACACCTTACTTCTATTCGACGTTCGAAGATGAAAACGAAGCAATTCCAACCAGTCGCAAAAAAGTAATTGTCCTTGGTTCCGGGCCAAACAGAATTGGCCAGGGAATCGAATTTGACTACTGCTGCGTTCATGGAGTTCTTGCGGCAAAAGAGTGTGGATACGAAACAATTATGATTAACTGTAATCCTGAAACTGTTTCTACTGATTTTACAACTGCTGATCGATTGTATTTTGAACCCGTATTTTGGGAGCATATCTATGACATAATTCAAAATGAAAAACCCGAAGGAGTTATTGTACAATTGGGAGGTCAAACAGCATTAAAACTTGCTGAAAAGCTAAATCGGTATGGGATAAAGATCATAGGAACCAACTATGACTCTTTGGATACTGCAGAAGACCGGGGGAGATTTTCTTCTTTATTGAAGAAATTAAATATTCCTTATCCCGATTTTGATGTAGCACTTAATGCCGAAGAAGCGGTGGAGATATCTAAGAAGCTAGGATTTCCGCTTTTAGTACGTCCTTCATATGTTCTGGGCGGGCAAAGCATGAAGATTGTTATTAACGAGGAAGAACTTGAACAACATGTTGTCAATGTGGTGAAGGATCATCCGGGTAACAAAGTTTTAATTGATCATTTTCTGGAAAGAGCAATTGAAGCAGATGCAGATGCCATATGCGATGGAGAAGACGTTTATATCATTGGAATTATGGAGCACATTGAACCTGCAGGAATTCACTCGGGAGATTCTCATGCAGTACTTCCTCCGTTTGATTTGAGTGCTAATGTTATTCAGCAAATTGAACAACATACGAGAACAATAGCACTTGCATTGAAAACAATAGGGCTGATCAATATTCAGTTTGCCATTAAAGATGAAAAAGTATTTGTGATAGAAGCTAACCCTCGTGCATCGCGCACAGTACCTTTTATTGCCAAAGCGTATGATGAGCCCTATGTTAACTATGCAACAAAAATTATGCTGGGACATAATAAACTAAGGGACTTTAAATTTTCACCCCGTAAAACAGGGTATGCTATTAAAATTCCGGTTTTTTCCCACAACAAATTTCCGGAAATCAATAAGGAGCTTGGTCCGGAAATGAAATCAACAGGTGAGGCGATTCATTTCATTGATTCATTACAGGACGAATTCTTTTTGAATTTATATTCAGAGCGAAATCTTTATTTAAGTAAGTAACAGTTTCAGGTTTCACAAATTTGCAAGGTTCTCTGTTCAAAATATTAATTCTTTGAGGTTTTAATAGTTAAAATTTATAATAATGAAAATAGATGAAATACATAGTTTGATAAAGTTTGTTGCCAAATCAGGTGTGAGCGAAATTGAATTGGAAATGACTGATTTTTCAATCAAAATTAAAAATACTAGTCATAGTCAGGAATCTATCCTGGTTCAAATTCCTGCTCAGGAAACAGCGGCGAACATTTTACCTGCTTTGCAAATGCCCGTTGTTTCAGAACCGCTTCAGAAACATTCCGCGGACATTAAAAATTCCGATGTAGTTGACGAATCAAAGTATATAACAGTTAAATCTCCAATGATCGGAACGTTTTATAGAACATCCGGGCCAGGCAAGCCAGCTTTTGTAAGTATTGGAGATGAAATTAAGGTAGGACAAACACTTTGCATTATTGAAGCAATGAAGCTTTTTAATGAAATAGAATCAGAAGTTTCTGGAAAGGTTATCAAAATTCTTTTTGACGATTCGAGTCCTGTCGAATACGATAGCCCTTTATTTTTAGTTGACCCTTCATAAAAACAAGATTATGTTTAAAAAAATATTAATAGCTAACAGAGGTGAAATTGCTTTAAGAGTAATTCGGACCTGTAAAGAAATGGGTATAAAAACGGTTGCTGTTTTCTCTACTGCCGACAGGGAAAGTTTACATGTAAAGTTTGCTGATGAGGCTGTATGCATCGGCCCTCCACCAAGTAAAGAATCCTATCTGAATATTTCAAGAATAATGGCTGCTGCAGAAATAACAAATGCCGATGCGATACATCCGGGATATGGTTTTCTCTCTGAAAATGAAAAGTTTGCCGAAATATGTTTGCAGCATGGTGTTAAGTTTATAGGTCCAACACCAGAACATCTCCGAAAAATGGGTGATAAAATAACTGCAAAAGAAACCATGATAAAAGCCGGAGTTCCCGTTATTCCGGGATCAGAAGGGTTGTTGCAGAATATGGACGAAGCGAAAGATATTGCATTAAAAACTGGTTACCCGGTCATACTTAAAGCCACAGCAGGTGGCGGCGGAAAAGGGATGAGGATAGTGTGGGATGAAAGTGAATTGCAAAAAGCATGGGAATCAGCAAAAATGGAGGCGCAGGCATCTTTTGGTAATGATGGCATGTATATGGAAAAATACATTGAAGAGCCCCGGCATATTGAAATTCAGGTTGCTGGTGATCAATTTGGAAATGCTTGCCACTTGTCAGAACGCGATTGCTCCATTCAACGAAGACATCAAAAGCTCGTTGAAGAATCCCCTTCACCATTTATGACAGATGATCTGCGTGAAAAAATGGGCGAGGCCGCAGTTAAAGCCTGTACAAATATTAAGTATGAAGGTGTTGGGACAATTGAATTTTTGGTTGATAAGTATCGCAATTTTTATTTCATGGAAATGAATACCAGAATTCAGGTTGAGCATACAGTTACGGAAGAGGTAATTGATTTTGATTTGATTCAGGAGCAAATAAAGATAGCCGCTGGAATTCCAATTTCAGGTAAAAATTATTTTCCTAAACTCCATGCTATCGAATGCAGAATAAACGCGGAAGATCCATTTCAACACTTTCGCCCTTCGCCGGGAAAAATAACAAACCTGCACACTCCGGGTGGACATGGAATACGTGTTGATTCACATATATATTCCGGATATACGATACCTCCCAATTATGATTCGATGGTAGCAAAACTCATCACTGTTGCTCAAACCAGAGAGGAGGCCATTGCCAAAATGCACCGGGCACTTAGTGAATATGTAATTGAAGGCGTTAAAACAACTATCCCGTTTCACATTAAATTAATGGAGAACGAACAATTCAGAAAAGGCAATTTTACGACTAAGTTTATGGACGATTTTAAATACTGATTTTTTAAATGGATCATTCCGGGATATTTAAAAACAGAACAGCTGTGCTGATTACAAAGCACCAAAAAGATGCAGTAATCTTTCCGGTTCTTTTGCCACTGGGAATGAATTTAAAACTTCTCAACACAATCGACACTGATACATTCGGAACTTTTACCCGTGATATTGAGCGTACAGGGACACAATTGGAAGCTGCCCGTTTTAAGGCCATGAAAGCGATTGAGGAAACAGGAGAATCGATTGCAATTGCAAGCGAAGGAAGTTTTGGTCCGCATCCCTCTATTTATTTTGTTCCCGCAAATATTGAACTTCTATTGTTTATTGATACACTGAATAATATTGAGATTTTAGGATGGGAAATTTCTACGGATACAAATTTTAGTCAGGCCATTGTATCAGATGTAGAATCAGCCAGCGTTTTTGCAAAGAAAGGTGGTTTTCCTTCTCATGCGATGGTGGTGAGACCTAATAAAGAAATCAACAAAAGCTCTATGTTGTTTAAAGGAATTACTTCGGGGGAAATATTAAAAGATGCGGTAATAAAATCTATTAATGCTTCAATTGACGGGAAGGCACTAATAGAAACAGATATGCGGGCCATATATAATCCCAAAAGGATGAAGGTGATTGAAAAAGCTACAGTTAATCTCCTTAATAAAATATTAAATGTATGCCCGGAGTGCAGCTGGCCCGCTTTTGAAATTACTGAACGGGTAAAAGGTTTGCCTTGTGAATCTTGCTTTTTTCCTACAAGAGGAATCAAAAAGTACATTTTCCAGTGTAAAAATTGTAATTATAAACTGGATAAAGAATTTCCGGATAATCAAAATTTTAGTGATTCCAGATATTGTGATATATGTAACCCCTGAAACCAATAACAATGACCTACATAAGTAAAGATATTGCCACCGCAGCAGCCTTACTGGAAAATGATCAGGTAATCGCTATTCCAACTGAAACTGTATATGGTTTGGCTGGTAATGCACTTAATCCTTCCGTAATTAATAAGATTTACAAAATTAAAAATCGACCTCTTACTAATCCTCTCATCATTCACTTGCACGATACAACTCACATAGAGAAATATGTAAAAAATATCCCGGGAATAGCAAAGAAACTTGCCGAACATTTTTGGCCAGGACCAATCACTTTGTTACTTCCAAAATCTGATTTGATCCCTGATGCAGTAACAGCTGGTCTTCCACATGTAGCGATTCGCATTCCAAATCATCCTGTTGCCTTAGAATTACTCCGTAAACTTTCTTTTCCGCTTGCAGCCCCAAGTGCAAATCCCTTCGGCTATATAAGTCCGACATCTGCAGGAGATGTGAAAAGAATACTATCAGGGAAAATTGAGTTCATACTTGAGGGAGGGGTTTGTGGAAAAGGAATTGAATCAACCATTGTAGGTTTTGATGGTGACACAGCAATAATTTATCGTGTTGGCGCAATTTGTTCAGAAGCAATCAGAAAAGTAGCGGGCAAAGTTGAAACACGCATTAGGCATACTGGAAAATCAATTAGTTCAGGAATGCTTCCGTCGCATTACGCGCCACATACACCGCTATACCTGACAGATGATATAGGAGCACTAATAAAAAGCGTACCTTGCGTTAATACAGCAATACTATCTTTTAAAAGACTACACTCATTTATTCCTGAAAATAATCAGGAAATATTATCTGAAACAGGAGATTTAGATGAAGCTGCACACAACCTTTATAAGGCATTACATCAACTTGATAGTTTAAAGTTAGAAAGAATAATCGCAGAAAGAGTTCCTGAAGTTGGCATTGGAGTAGCAATAAATGACAGGTTGGAGAGAGCTGCAAATAAAAATTACAAAAATGACTAAATCAGAAATCACCTCCCCCATCAAGCGGTTTTGGCGGTTGCTTCATAAGTACAGACACGAAGTAAATAGCATTTATATATATGCCTTTTTCAGCGCCCTGATTTCGCTCTCTGTTCCGCTTGGAATTCAGGCAATCGTTAATCTTATTCAAGGCGCACAAATATCTACGTCATGGATTGTTGTTGTAGTTTTAGTTACCGTTGGAATTATTGTTTCCGGTTTTTTAATGATTATGCAACAGGTAGTATCAGAAAATATTCAGCAAAAGATTTTTGTGAATTCAGCATTTGACTTTGCTGACCGAATACCCAGATTTAAGACTGAGGCGGTTGATAAAGCGTTTATTCCCGAACTGGTGAATCGATTTTTTGATACAATTATAGTACAAAAG
>JALYRR010000035.1 GCA_030855265.1 Bacteroidota bacterium
GTTTTTATTACTAAAGGGCTGCAGGATAAAGGTTATGTGAGAATTGTTGGAAACAATCACCTTAAAATGGATTTGCAATGCGCTTCGGATCCCAAAGAAAGTTTCCCGACAATTGCATTCGGACAAGCGGCTCATTTTGATGCCGTTCTTCGCAAAAGAACTTTCAGTGCCTGTTTTGCAATTGAAGAAAATGAATTCAATGGCAACATCGCACTTCAGCTAAATGTGAAGGATATGAAAATGGATGAAGTGGATAAAGTGAATTCTCTTCTTGGCTATGTGCCTGTTTAAGTTTTTTTAATAAGCTGTTTAGCAATTCTTTTCGCCATCATAAGAATTGACCATCTACCACGGAATCTGGGTTTTGTTACCTTTACCCATATTCAACCATCTTATGATCCGTTCGTTTTTCCTATTTATTCTTTTTATGGTCTTGTGTCAGGGACACTTTCCTGCTCAAAATGCTACCATAGATTCGCTTGCCATTGCTTTAAAAAACAGTGTTCAGGATAGTTCAAAAGTCAAAGCCCTCAATCGAATTTCTCACGAGTTAATTGGTGAGGGTGAATATGTAAAAGCTTCTGTTTATGCTAAAAAAGCTCTTTTAATAGTGCTAAAACCAAATTTAGAAAGCAGGAAGAATGGATCTGTCATTTCTGGTCCTTTCCTTCATGGTGAAGCGAATGCATATCATAACATTGGACACATATATTACAACCAGGGAAGCTATGATAGTGCGATTGAATTTTATTCAAAAAGTCTTGCGATCAGAGAGAAGATGAACTATAAACTGGGAATAGCAAGTTCTTGTACTCACCTTGGAAATTCCTACAATGGTAAAGGCGAATTCCTTCCCGCTATGAATTTTCACTCGAGAGCATTGGAGGTATGGAAAGCGATCGGCAATAAAAGAGGGATCAGCAGCTCATACAATAATTTTGGGATGATCTATCAACATTTGGGTGATTACGACAAAGCATTAGACTTCTATTTAAAATCCCTGCAGATCGATGAAGAAATCGGAGCGAAACAGGAAATCGGTTATACAAGTATGAACATTGGAAATATCCATAGCGATAAAGGCGATCATGATAAAGCTCTTGTTTATTATCTTAAATCATTTGAAATTCTCGAGGATCTTGGCGACCAACAAGGGATTTCAAGTTCATACATCAATATTGGAAACATACATTATGTAAAAGGGGATTACGAAAATGCCTTAACCTGTTTTTTAAAATCATTAGCTATCGATGAGGAACTTGGAAATGCAGGAGGAGTCGCATTTACTTATTCAACATTGGGGATAGTTTACCAGGACAAAGACGATAAAAATAAAGCGCTTGATTATTTCATGAAAGGACTTCGAATTCAGGAAGAGTTGGATGATCAGGTTGGTATAGCCATATCATATAGTTATCTCGGAAACTTTTATCTGGAGGAACATAAAAATGATCTTGCTCAGCAATATTATTTGAAGAGTCTGAAAACAGCACAAAGCCTGAAAGCATTACCTGAGGTTATGGATGCATATGCAGGATTAGTAAGAGTGGATTCGGCTTTGGGAAACTTTAAAGGGGCTTTTAGTTATCACAAGTTGTATCTGCAGGTGAGGGACAGTATTCATAATGAAGAAAGCAATAAAAAACTTGTTCAGTCAGAAATGAACTACGAGTTTGAAAAGAAAGAACAGCAGATAAAAATCGAACAAGAGAAAAAGGAAGTGATTCATTCAGCAGAACTTGCACAACAAACCACGTTGAGGAATGGATTTTTTGTGGGGTTTTCCCTTATGATCGCACTAACCGCAGTCAGCTACAGGAGTTACCGGAATAAGAAGAAGGCCAATGAAATAATCTCACTTCAAAAGCTGGAAGTAGAAAACCAGAAGCACCTTGTTGAAGAAAAGCAAAAAGAAATAATTGATAGTATTACCTATGCCAAAAGGTTGCAGCATGCGATCCTGCCGCCGCTAAGTTTCTGGAAGCAGAATTTTCCTGAGAGCTTCGTCCTTTACAAGCCGAAGGATATTGTTGCCGGGGATTTCTATTGGATGGAAATACTTGATAATAATAGCATTCTATTCGCTGCTGCAGATTGCACTGGTCATGGTGTTCCTGGAGCAATGGTAAGTGTGGTCTGTTCAAATGCAATGAACAGGGCCGTGAAAGAATTTGGGATTACAGAGCCTGGAAAAATTTTGGATAAGGTCAGAACGCTCATCATAGAAACGTTTGAAAAGAGCGAAAGCGAAGTAAAGGATGGGATGGATATTTCATTATGTCTTTTGGATAAAAATTCAGGTAAATTAAAATGGTCAGGTGCGAACAATCCTCTCTGGCTCATAAAAAACGGCACCTCTGAAATAATTGATGTAAAGGCGGATAAACAACCGGTAGGAAAATATGCTGCTGCGAAGGAGTATACAACACACGAATTTTTACTTGATAAAGGGGATCGCTTTTATATATTTACAGATGGCTACGCAGATCAGTTTGGAGGAGAAAAGGGAAAAAAATTCATGTCAGCTAAATTGCGGAACCTATTTCTTTCAATGAATGGAATTCGCATGGAAGAGCAACATCTACTTATAAACGATACGTTTGATTCCTGGAAACAGAATCACGAACAGGTAGATGATGTTTGCGTAATAGGGATTGAAATAGGATAACCTCTACTTCACAATGATCCTGCCCAGTAAGGCATTGAATTCTTTCTTTGCCTGCAATAGTTGCTGTTGTAATTGCAGAAGGGTCAACATTTCTTCTTCCGGTGGATTTTCTTTCAGACGTTTTTGATTATCATGAATCATGATCTCCAGCTTCCTGCTTTTCAGCGCGTATACTGCATTGTAAAGAGAGCGTTTCAAAATGTCCTCTTCCCTGGTAATATAAATACTGTGCTTTTCCCAGTCGGATAAAAAATACGGACTGCTGATTAGATCGATCGTCAGTGAACTGATCGCATTGTTTTCATGCGTGATAAAATAGGTATTATCCGGTATGATGTCTTTTTCCAGCTTCTGCACAAATTCATTGTAGATGGAATTGTAAACAAGATTTTCCAAAACAATGTTATCCTGCTGCAATTCATGAATCAGTAAATACGCAACACTTACTTCCGCTTTTATGGCTTTCCCATGTTCATCTTCACTGTCGATGAGAACCTGATGACCACCATAGTTGATAAGAATACGAATGACGTCTCTTTCCTGATGTTCTGTATCAAGAGTTGCAGGTTTCTTCTCTTCAATAAGAGCAAGAACAGCTTCTTCTTCCTGTCCGGGATAATCGTATTCCGACGGACTCTTTTTGTCATGGAATTTTTTATTGCGGATTTTATTCAGCTCGCTGAAAAGGATTCGCTCTTCCACATCCATGATGCGGCTGCACTCTTTTACATAAACTGAGCGATAGATCTCTTCCGGGATCAGCGCAATGCTTTCCATTATTTCTTTGATCAGGCCGGCCTTTTTTATTGGATCGTTCTGAACATCACTCATCAGAAGACTGGTTTTAAAGGAAATAAAATCCTTCGAATTCGCCGCTATGAATTTTTTCAGATCTTCTGTTCCTACTTTCTTAGAATAAGAATCAGGATCTTCTCCATCAGGAAACAGCAATACTTTTACATTCAATCCTTCTTCCAGGATAAGGTCAATTCCACGGAAGCTTGCCTTGATCCCTGCGCTATCGCCATCATACAGGATGGTAATATTTTTTGTGTATTTCCTGATCAGCTTTATCTGACCGATGGTTAATGAGGTTCCACTGCTCGCAACAACATTTTCAATCCCTGCCTGATGCATGGAAATAACATCTGTATATCCTTCAACCAAAAAACAATTGTCTTGTTTAATGATTTCCGTTTTCGCAAAATAGATCCCGTAAAGAACATCACTTTTATGATAGATCTCCGATTCCGGGGAGTTGATATATTTGGCAATTTTTTTATCCGTGCGCAACGTCCTTCCGCCAAAAGCGATCACTCTTCCTGTTACATTGTGAATAGGGAACATTACGCGGCTCCAGAAGCGGTCGGCATATCGTGCAGGTGTTTCTTCTGCTTTGGAAGGAATCTCAGTTTGTTCACCCGGTGGGGGAGGAGCGGGCTCGTCGCGGTATTCAATCGTTAACCCGGCTTTTACAAGGTAATTTGTTTTATAACCTGTGGCTACAGCAATATCTGTAAATGCAGTTCTGTGATTGATGCTGTAACCAAGCTGAAATTTTTGAATGATATCTTCTCGGAAGCCGCGCTCTTTAAAATAGCCCAGTCCGATCGATTTGCCTTCATCCGTATTGTAAAGATTTTCTGAAAAATGTTTCTGCGCAAATGAACTCACAACCATCAAGCTTTCACGGTCATTGTGTACCTGAACCTGCTCGGGTGTTTGTTCGGCTTCTGTTATTTCAATGCTGTATTTTTTTGCGAGGTGGCGAAGCGCATCAGGATAACTGAGCTGCTCTTTCTCCATGACAAAATTCACAGAATTTCCACCCTTGCCACAGCCAAAACATTTATAGATCCCTTTGGCAGGGGAGACATAAAACGAAGGTGTTTTTTCATCATGGAAAGGACATAGCCCGATCATGTTCGCACCTCTTTTTTTGAGCGTAACATAATCGCCGACCACTTCTTCTACAAGAGCAGCATCGAAAATTCGGTCTATGTCTTCTTTTTGTATCAAGTGATAAGGTTTATTGCCACAAATTCACAGATTTTTATTTCTCCTTTTTGTATCCAATTTATTATATAAGGCCAAATTGTTAAGGCCACAGATTAAAGGACAAATCTTTTAAATTGTAAGGACGATTCACCGAAGTTGATCAATAACCCTACTTTAGCTTTGGATATAGTCATGTAATTAATGATTTGACTATAATGTTGTTCAACCGTTTTTGCCTGGGCTTTTACTTCTACTATAATATCATTAATACAAATCCCAATAATTTCATAAGAATCATTCCGAAGGGGGAATGATTCTTTGGAGGTGTATTCTAGTTGCGGCTCTTCCCAGGTTATCATAAATATCTTGATAGGTTGTATTCTAAAGAAAAATCCTCAAAAATTATGCTTTGAATTTTTCTCCTAAAAACTTTTCTTTTATCTGTTAAAACTGTCTTCGGCTTTGATCTTTTTTATCTATTTAAGATTGCCTTCTCTTCTTTTTAATATCTGTCCTGTTTTCCTTTTTAATCTGTGAATCTGTGGCATAAGTTTTTACGCTATCCTATAACGCTTGCACCCACACAAACATCCTATAAAAACAAAACCTCCCTTTCAGGAGGAATGCTAATTTACAAAAAAAAGAAGTGGGACGATCTATTTATTTAGCGCTGAGCCTTGCCATCGCTTTTTGACTCTCCTGTGCATTCGGATTGAGTTTAAGAGACTTCTTGTAATTGGCAATGGCCATGTCCTTCTGACCCATTAAACGGTAGGTTTCACCTAGTCCGTGATACACACTCCAGGATTCAGGATATGTGATCTCGTTGTGTTTAAACACTTTATAGGCATCTTCCATTTTTCGGGCTTTGAAATGCTCGTCATTACCCGGATATTTGAACGGAGCAAGTCCTGCAAGTTCATTTTCAACGGATTTTACTTTGGTAATAAAATAATCAAATGGAATAACTCCTTCCACGAGGTCGTTTTCATATTGGCCGATGCAATCTCCCAAATATGTGCATTTATCATAAGGCGTGCATTTGCAACTGTTATATGCATAGAGCATCCTGTCTCCATCAATCAGGTAAACAGAATCCTTTGAGGCCATAACGATTTCATCAAAGTTAAAAAATGCCGCCAAAGCTAACTGTGAATAGTTCTGTGAGGAATTTTTAAATGTACCATAAGTCGTTTGCCATACCGTGCGGATGAGTTCCATTCCACCTTCTTTGGGATTGATCTTTTTGATCACGCCAGCAACATTTCCTGCTCCTGCATGATAAGCATGCAATACGAGCAAACGAAACCAAAGATCTGTTTCATGATAAGGAACATGAGCGCTGTCGAGCATAGTTCTTACATATGGTATACAAATCCTTTTGAGCAATTTGCTGGCACCCATTGCCGATTTTTCTATGTCGGTTCGTTCATCAACCGTTTTGTTCACAATAAGTCCTTGTTTGCGGGCAACAGCTTTCATTAACTGGAAAGGCCCGTTGGCTCCAACACAGGATTTGGTGTTCATTTTACCCGGACTTTCAATTAACAAAATGGCTTGTGCATACCATGGATCAACATTGTTTTGCTTGAAAACATCAATGGATCTGTTGATGGTCGGCATCACCTTTTTAAATTCGTAAAAATCTTTTTTGCCATTGGTGATATAAACCGTAACACTGTCGGGTATGCCATTCAGTTTGCGGAGACTGTCCTTGTAACAGATTTTCTGAGGATCACTTAATTTATTCCATTCTCTGATGGAGATCCGGTCCAGCATACTTCTGCTGCTTGCCACATTTACGATAGCGGAATCAGGGGAAAGCTTCATGATGGATTGCCAGAACTTCGGCTGAGCAAGCTGATCCCAGCCTTCCGTGTATAAAACAGAATCATTGATAAATTTCATTTTTGTTACATCATTGTAACCCACAACATATCTTTCAATGGTGGAAACAGCTGTCGCATCAAATTGCGCTGATGCAGAAAAAGTGCTGAAGATCAAAGCCAGCGACAGAAGTGGTCGGGCAAACGGATATATGATGGAAGTTTTTTTCACGGGCCGGGATGTTTTTTATAAAGGTACTAGCTAATGATAAGCTACTCAATGCGGGATCACAAACTTTTTAACAAACGTTTTCAACACCGGCTTATTGTTACGTAAGAATCTTCAAGTGGTTACAAATTGCCTGATAATAGTGGGTTTTGTCGATAAATAAAGCAAAGTTCTGGATAAATTGGGGAATCAACTCTATAGAAAAGGAGCATTTATGGCCGCGGCTTTTTTTATTTGATTACTTTTGTTACACAAAATTAAAATTGAAAAAAATGGCAACAGACAGATTCGAAGCTCATGATTATTATTTGATGGATGAGCTTTTAACCGATGAACATAAACTGATCCGTGAAACTGCTCGTGCATGGGTAAAGAAAGAAGTTTCTCCTATTGTGGAAGAAGCTTGTCAGACAACAAAATTTCCGAAACAATGGATCAAAGGACTTGCGGAAGTTGGTGCCTTCGGTCCTTACATCCCTGCTGAATATGGCGGAGCGGGTTTAGACCAGATTTCTTATGGTTTAATCATGCAGGAGTTGGAGCGGGGTGATAGTGGTTTGCGTTCCACTGCTTCTGTTCAAAGCTCATTGGTGATGTTTCCAATTTATACTTACGGAACTGAAGAACAAAAAAGAAAATACCTTCCGAAACTGGCAGCAGGTGAAATGATGGGCTGTTTCGGGCTTACAGAGCCGGATCATGGTTCCAACCCTTCCGGGATGATCACCAATATCAAAGACAAAGGCGATCATTATTTGCTGAATGGTGCGAAGATGTGGATCTCCAATGCTCCTTTCGCTGATATAGCGGTAGTTTGGGCAAAGGATGAAGCCGGAGATATCCGCGGGTTGGTGGTTGAAAGAGGGATGGAAGGATTCACAACTCCTGAAACGCATGGAAAATGGAGTCTTCGTGCAAGCGCTACCGGAGAACTTGTATTTGATAATGTGAAAGTTCCGAAAGAAAATCTCTTCCCAACGATCAAAGGATTAAAAGGTCCTCTAGGATGTTTAAACTCCGCACGTTACGGGATCGCCTGGGGTGCGATAGGTGCAGCGATGGATTGTTATGATTCAGCTTTGCGCTATTCAAAGGAAAGAGTTCAGTTTGGTAAGCCAATCGGTGGATTCCAGCTCACACAAAAGAAGCTTGCTGAAATGATCACGGAGATCACCAAAGCACAATTACTGACCTGGAGACTGGGTGTTTTGAAAAATGAGCATCGTGCCACTCCATCTCAGATTTCAATGGCTAAAAGAAACAATGTGAATATGGCTCTGCAGATCGCACGTGAAGCCCGTCAGATTCATGGCGGAATGGGCATTACCGGAGAATACCCGATCATGCGCCACATGATGAACCTTGAATCAGTAATTACTTATGAAGGAACACATGATATCCATTTACTGATCACCGGAATGGATGTAACAGGAATCAATGCATTCCAATAACAAATAATATTCTAAGGAATAAGAAAGCAGCTTTTAACAGCTGCTTTTTTTATGCAGTGATCCTTCGATTGCTAATAGTTCAAAAGAGTTCATAAAATTAATCCGGGGAAAGGATGTTAATTTGTAAAAAAATGAGCATTTTAGTTGAATGGAGTATTTAGGGTATTTTGCGGCGGTGTTGATAGGTATTTCCCTTGGTCTGATAGGTGCCGGCGGCTCCATTCTAACCATTCCTGTGCTGGTGTATCTCATCGGAATTCCTGCCATCCATGCGACTTCCTATTCTCTTTTTATTGTTGGTGCTGCCGCTCTAATCGGCAGTTTGCGTTACCTCCGGTACAATCTTATTTGCCTGAAAACTGTATTGGTTTTCGGACTTCCATCTGTTTTCAGTATTTTTCTTACCCGGAAATACATTCTTCATTCGATTCCGGATCAGCTGATCATTGCTGAGGGACTAAGCATCTCGAAGAACAGTGCTCTGATGATCCTGCTGGCCGCTCTGATGATCCTGGCTTCCATATCAATGATCAGAAAATCAAAAGTGATCAGGGTGGATGGAAACCGCAGTAATCAGCAATACAGTACATTTCTGATCTTTCAACAGGGAATCATAATCGGTGCCTTGGTAGGTTTGGTAGGCGCGGGTGGCGGATTCCTGATCATTCCGGCTCTGGTGATCCTCGCGAAACTTCCTATGAAAAAGGCAGTGGGCTCTTCGCTGGCGATTGTGGCGATCAATTCCATCATCGGTTTTTTAAGTGATTTTGGAGTGCATGATTTTAACTGGAATTTTATTCTCATTTTCTCCGGATGCGCAATATTCGGCGTGTTTCTCGGAGGCTACTTTTCGAAATTTATCAGCAGCGTTAAACTGAAACCCGCGTTTGGCTGGTTTATACTGATCATGGCACTTTATATTTTGGGCAAGGAACTGCTTTCCGGATCCTTATAAATGATTTTTTTCCTCAGGCAGAAAAACTTAACTTTGTAATACTAAGATAATTCATGTACATCGAACAACTCTATACTTCCTGTCTTGCAGAAGCCGCCTATTACATTGAATCGGATGGTGAGGCTGCTATCATTGATCCCCTAAGGGAAACAGAACCTTACATTGGATTGGCTGCAAAGCGCAATGCGAAGATCAAATATGTTTTTGAAACACATTTTCACGCGGATTTTGTGTCCGGGCACATCGATCTTTCTAAAAAGACAGGTGCTCCTATCGTTTACGGACCGACTGCTGTGACGGGCTTTGAAAGCCTGATTGCAACCGACGGACAAGAATTTAAAATCGGGAAAATAAAATTAAAAGTGCTTCATACTCCCGGGCATACACTGGAATCCACCTGCTATTTATTGATCGATGAGAATGGGAAAGAGCATGCGGTATTTACCGGAGATACTTTGTTTGTAGGTGATGTAGGTCGCCCCGATCTTGCGATCAAGAGTGATCTCACCATTGATGATCTCGCCGGAATGATGTATGAGTCATTGAATAAAAAAATAAAACCTCTTGGCGATGATGTCATCGTTTATCCTGCTCATGGTGCCGGTTCAGCCTGCGGAAAGAACATAGGTAAAGAAACATTTTCTACCATCGGTACACAAAAGAAAATGAATTATGCTCTGCAGTCAATGACTAAAGCGGATTTTGTTCACGCTGTAACCGACGGACTTTCCGCGCCACCTGCTTATTTTTCAATGGATGCGATGTTAAATAAAGAAGGATACCGGAACATTGAAGATGTATTAAATAAAAATACCAAGGCGCTTTCTGTAGAAGAAGTGGAAGCCGCAATAGACAATTCTGTGATCCTTGATACCCGCACTCCTGATGAATTTGAAACCGGTTCCATTCCGGGAGCGATCAATATCGGACTTAACGGACAATATGCTCCCTGGGTTGGTGCGCTTTTGGATGCATCCAAACCTTTGATCCTGATCGCAGCACCGGGAAAGGAATCGGAAGCAGTATTGCGACTTGCGCGTGTTGGATATGAAAATGTAAAAGGATTTCTTAAGGGTGGAGTGGAAGTGTGGAAGGCCGCTGGAAAAAAGATGCTCATTACAAAAAGTGTTTCTGCTGATGAATTTTTAAAAGAATCCGATTCGAAGAATACGATCGATGTGAGGAATCCCGGTGAGTGGAATTCGGGAGTTCTTCCACAGGCAAAGTTGATCGCGCTTGGAGAAATAGAGTCTGAATTGAGAACATTGGATAAAAAGAGTCATTACTATATTCATTGTGCAGGCGGCTACCGTTCAATGATGGCGGCCTCTATCATGGCGAAGCACGGATTTGATGTGACAAATGTGCGGGGCGGGATCGCGAAGATCAAAGAAAGCGGTGCCATTCTTGTTGAACCTGTAACAGTATAATTTATCTGATCCGAATCATGAAAAAACTAATCATTTTAGCCATTTGCGCACTTTCAATGGGAAGCAGTGCAATTGCACAGACCACCAATACAGTTGTTGTTACCAACGTTTCTGCGGAGAGATTCAAATCAATTGCTGCCTCTGAAAAGGACGCGGTGATCATTGACCTTCGTACCAATGACGAAATAAAAAAAGGGATTATAAAAGGTGCCATTCAGATGGATTACCTGGCGAAGGATTTCGATACGCAAATGGCTAAGCTTGATAAAAACAAAACATATCTTGTGTATTGTCAGGGTGGAGGAAGAAGTGGTGATGCCGCGGAATACATGGAGAAACAAGGCTTCAAAAGGGTCTTCAATCTTGAGAAAGGCTTTTCCGACTGGGTAACAAAAGGCTTTCCTGTAGAGAAGAAATAGGTCCGATATTATTTTTCTTAATTTATTTTCCCGAGCTGCCTGATCCTGAAATCAAAATGAGCAACATTTCCAAAGCTCAGGTGCCTGGATTTGTTTTTTGAAATGCCTCCAAGTCCGCCATACCAGGCTCCCAATCCATCATCCCTCGAAAGATTATCGTGATCATACACTCCGAATCCGATTGTATCATTGCTGCTGTAATGATAGAGATTGAACGTATCCTTTCCCACATATTTATCAGTTGAGGTTTCGAAATTTGTCTGAGCATAATAATGATCTTTCGGAAAAAACAATGTCCAGTATATATCCGGATAGCTGCTTTTCCAGATCGTGTTATCCATTCCGGCAGCAGAGAAAGTAGAATCATTCTTCAAAACCAAACCCTCTCCGTAGATCATGCTTTTGTAAATTACCGGCACATTGATGTCGAAGGTAACACGTGCATTCAGCAATTCTTTGCATTCACAAATGTGCACAAATTCACTTGACCCGTCTGATTTTAAAAAACGTTTCTCATTCGTAAAAACAGTCTGACCCATACGAAGTTCAATCGTTTGTTTTCCACTCTTCAAAGCATGAAAAGCATAAAGAGGAATCCTTACTTTCAGCTCGTTGGTTGTGCGAAGATCAATGGTGTCGGTTGAGATGCTTAAAAATCCGGCTCTCTCTGTGGTATCTTGCTGCCATTCCATCGTATTTAACAGAGCGGGATATTCAGAAGGGATGTCTTTATTGTTATTGTAGAAGTCGAAACGAAAAGCCGTTTTGCATAGCGTGTCTTTGTATTTCGTATTGACAGGGAAAGGGAAATTCTTGAGCGATTTGATCGTTAATTTGATGTAAAGTTGTTTGTCGAGTGAGTCAATGGAGAAAGCAATGTTTTTCTCGTTAAAGAGATTAGATCTTTCCTTTACCGCGTAAGGAACAGGTTCCAGTCCTTTGCGTTTTGCAGTTCCGGAGCTGAGACATCCGGAAAATAACAGTGCAGTGGAAACAACAACGATGGAGAAAATCTGCTTCACGATGTAAATTTTAAATGAATTTACGGAGAATTGACAGAATAAAAAAATTAGTGAGATGATTTGGAAAGCGATGTAGGTATTTAATAACAATTCAATAATCAACCCGAACGTTATCATGAGGTGATGTCAGTTCGAGCGGAGTCGAGAACCGTTGAAAGGAACAACATCAAATTAGCGGTTCTCGACTCCGCTCGAACTGACACGCAATGATGAATTGGATTGATCAAGTGATGTTATACAAATTGTCGGAGAATGTACTAAAGCCTACCCAAATGTTTCGACAGGCTCAACATGACAACCCGCAAATTCCTTAATCCTTCAGATTTGCAACATAGTACTCACGGTTCATACGTGCGATGTTCTCAAGGGTAATTCCTTTTGGACATTCCACTTCGCATGCACCGGTATTTGTGCAATTGCCGAATCCTTCCTCGTCCATTTGAGTGACCATGTTTTTTGCACGGGCGATACGTTCCACTTTACCTTGTGGTAATAAAGCAAGCTGCGAGATCTTTGCCGAAACAAATAACATAGCAGATGAATTTTTGCAGGTAGCAACACAAGCTCCGCAACCGATACATGCTGCCGCATTGAAAGCAGCATCCGCATCAGGTTTTGGAATCGGTAAACAATTTGCATCCTGCGCATTTCCTGTGTTGACGGAGATAAATCCGCCTTTCGTAATGATACGATCGAAAGCAGAACGATCAACTGTAAGATCTTTGATGACAGGGAACGCTGCTGCTCTCCATGGCTCTACCACAATGGTATCACCATTTTTGAAAGAGCGCATGTGAAGCTGACAAGTAGTGATGCCTCTTTTCGGACCATGTGGTTGTCCGTTGATAAACATGCTGCAGGCGCCGCAAATACCTTCACGGCAGTCATGATCAAACGCGATTGGCTCTTCACCTTTATTTATAAGTTGCTCATTGAGAACATCGAACATTTCCAGGAAAGACATATCCGGAGAAATATCTGTCACCTGGTAAGTGGTTAATTGTCCGTTCGCTTTTGCACTTTTCTGACGCCATATTTTCAGCGTTAAATTCATGTTTCCCTGACTCATCTCTTTAATTTGAAAATTAATTAATTTGAAAATTTGAAAATTGACACATTAGAAAATCGGCACATTTTCAAATTACTTATAGCTCCGTTGAGCAATTTTTATCGCTTCGAATTTTAATTCTTCCTTGTGAAGTTCATACGTGTGATTGCCTTTGTTTTCCCAGGCAGCCACATACGCGAATTTTTCATCATCACGTAACGCTTCACCTTCTTCAGTCTGAAATTCTTCACGGAAGTGACCTCCGCATGATTCATTCCTGTGAAGCGCATCGATGCACATCAATTCTCCAAGCTCAATAAAATCAGCAACACGAGCCGCTTTTTCCAATTCAGGATTAAATTCATTCGCTGTTCCCGGCAAACGAAGATCTTTCCAGAATTCTTCACGCAAAGCACGGATCTCCTGAATCGCTTCAGAGAGTCCTTTGGAGTTTCTTGCCATTCCGCATTTGTCCCACATGATCTTTCCTAAACGCTTGTGAAAATGATCCACCGATTTAGTTCCTTTGATATTGAACATGGTTTCAATTTGCGAACGCACAAAATTTTCTGCCTGAACAAAAGCATCATGATCCGTTGAAATCGACTTCACGCTGATCTCTTTGGAAAGATATGCTCCGATTGTATAAGGAATTACAAAATATCCGTCAGCCAACCCCTGCATTAAAGCAGAAGCCCCCAAACGGTTGGCACCATGATCGGAGAAGTTAGCTTCACCAAGTGCATACAATCCCGGAACTGTAGTCATCAGGTTGTAATCCACCCATAATCCGCCCATCGTATAGTGAACAGCCGGATAGATCCTCATTGGAAATTCGTATGGATTTTCTCCGGTGATCTGCTCATACATTTCGAACAGGTTACCATATTTTTCTTCCACCACCTGCTTTCCGAACTCTCTCAGTTGCTCCGGACTGGGATTATTAATATTCAGCTTTTTAGCTTGTGTTTTTCCGTAACGATCGATGGCTGCTTTGTAATCAAGGTAAACCGCCATTTTTGAATTTCCAACTCCGAATCCTGCATCACAACGTTCTTTAGCGGCACGTGAAGCAACATCGCGCGGAACAAGGTTACCGAAAGCAGGATATCTTCTTTCCAGGTAATAATCTCTTTCCTCTTCAGGGATCTCATTTGCTTTGCGGGTATCTCCCTGCTTTTTAGGAACCCAGATCCGGCCGTCATTCCTCAATGATTCACTCATGAGGGTAAGCTTGGATTGATGATCACCTGAAACAGGGATACATGTAGGATGGATCTGCGTAAAACAAGGATTCCCGAAAAAGGCTCCTTTTTTATGTGCTTTCCATGCGGCAGTCACATTGCTTCCCATGGCATTCGTGGATAGGTAAAAGACGTTACCATATCCTCCGGTACATAATAATACAGCATGACCGAAATGGCGTTCCAGGTTTCCTGAGATAAGATCACGAGCAATGATACCGCGCGCTTTTCCTTCAATGGTAACCACTTCAAGCATTTCATGACGTGTGTACATTTCAACCGTCCCAAGTCCTACCTGGCGTTGCAAAGCACTATAAGCTCCTAATAATAATTGTTGTCCTGTTTGTCCGGCTGCGTAAAAAGTCCGCTGAACCTGTGTTCCGCCGAATGAGCGGTTACTCAGCATTCCTCCGTATTCGCGGGCCAAGGGAACACCCTGCGCAACACACTGGTCGATAATGTTCGCACTCACGGAAGCAAGACGGTAAACATTCGCTTCACGTGCACGGTAATCTCCACCTTTGATGGTATCATAAAATAAACGGAAAGTGCTGTCACCGTCATTCTGGTAATTTTTTGCAGCATTGATCCCGCCTTGGGCAGCGATAGAGTGCGCACGTCTTGCCGAATCCTGGAAACAGAAGCATTTGACTTTGTAACCAAGCTCTGCAAGAGTAGCTGCGGCAGATGCACCGGCAAGTCCTGAACCTACAACAATGATCTCGAGGCTTCTTTTATTTGCAGGGTTGACCAATGCAACGGAAGATTGATATTTGGTCCACTTCTGTTCGAGTGCCCCTTCCGGAATTTTGTTATCTAATACTGACATATGTTAAGATTCTAGAGTTCTTTTTTGAAAATGAATTTTGCGATTACTTTACCCATCCCAGGTACATGGCGACAGGCATTAAGGCAAATATCAAAGGAATGATGATCGCGAAGGCGGTTCCGGCCAGAACGATCAGTCGGTTGTATTTTGGGTGATTCCAACCCATAGTCTGAAAAGCTGAAGGAAAGCCATGCAGCAAGTGATAAGCAAGAGAGATACAACCAAGAACATATACACCAACAACGAGAGGGTTTTTAAACACTTCCTGCATTACAGCATAAAGGTTTTCGTTACCGTTTGCATCATGTCCGGGAAGGCCCGTGAATCTTGATTTCACCCAGAAATGAGCCAGGTGAACGACAAGAAAAAGGAGCAGCAATGACCCTAGAATTCCCATAGAGCGGGAATACCATTTACTGTTTGCTTCACCTTTATTTACAGCATATTTAACAGGGCGGGCCTTGTTGTTTTGAATAGTAAGGATAAGTGACTGAACCATGTGCCATACTAGTCCGATGAACAGCACATATTCCATGGTGCGCACGATCCAGTTATCAGCCATGAACTGAGCACCTACGTTGAACGTCAGGCCTCCGTCGTTGAAGAAGATAAATGAATTCAGAAGGCAGTGAATGAGGAGGAATGAGATCAGGAAAAGACCTGTGAGGCCCATTACCATTTTTTGCCCGATTGATGATTGTAAGAAATTTCTGGAGGATTTACTCATAATGCGATTGTTAAAATATATCTTTTTGGAGATTTTGCAGGACAAATGTATAATTCAAAATGATTTTTATCAAGTAAAACGTACTAACTTTGTACTGATTCTGAATGATAAACCCCCGAACAGGTCACTTTGTTAGATCCTGCATCCTATTTATAACGATTTTAAATAAAGAATTTGCGGCAGAGTAGTGGAAAATTCGATAATAGGGTTTCAAATTCATGAAAAAGTTATAATTTCGTGCAACCATACATCGGGAAATAACATCCACATAGATGTGAGTATCGTAAATTTGTCTATAGAAAATCGAATTTTATATTTTATCAGAACATCATGAAACAAACAAACCTTTTGTTAAAAGCAATAATCATTGTTTCCCTATTGATTCCATCGGTAAGAACCAATGCACAGATGGTAGGAACTGATTCCTATATTCAGGGTGTTGCGGTTGAAATCGGGATCCGCGGGATTCATGGATTTGAAGGGGTGGATATGGCAGTATCTCCGCCGCCAGCAGGATACCATCCTCGTTCTGCACCAAATCTTTTTGGATTCGTTGCAAACCCTCAGCTGAACAGCTGGGCAGGTTCAGCTTTTGATGGTGACTTCTTTACACCCGGAAGTCCTGAGAATGGATGGGGAATTGAGATCGGAACAAGCGGAGGTTTGAATGGCAGCAATAATTGCGCTGGAACGTGGGGAACCGGAATGCAAAACATCAACGGTGCCATTACTAACTGGGCTCAGAATTTCAATTGTATTGAGTCTGACTGGGAAGGGGATATGACCTCAGGAACCGATCTTCACGTAAAAATTAATTACCTTTTAACAACAACCGATCTTTTTTATACCACTACAGTTTCTATTACGAATAACACCGCGCTCACTATTCCAGATATGTATTATTACAGGAATGTGGATCCTGATAACAATCAGGAAATCGGAGCTGGATTTACCACAACAAACACAGTCGCCAGCCAGCCTGCATCAGGTTGTAATCTTGCACACGTTTTCGCAACTCAGTCTATTCCATGGAACTCTTATTTAGGATTTGCGGCAGTAGGATCAGAATGGAGAGCTACCCGTGGAGGATTCTCCAACCGTGACGGATCAGATATCTGGTACGGAGTTGCCGGACTTTCTCAAGTCGTTGGTGTTCCGAATACTGCTGATGAAGCTATTTCAGTGGCTTATCGTATTCAGAATCTTGCACCAGGTCAGACAGAAACTTTCAAATTTGTCGTGATCCTTGATAATGCTTCAGCCACTCAGGCGATCAATAACCTTACATATCTTGATTATCCGGGTTCAATCGGTGCTCCTCCTTCAATATGTACTCCTTATGTAGATACAGTTCCAACTTGCGGCGGGCCTGTGCCTATCACTGTTTCCGGACCTATCGTAAACGATTTTACATGGTCATGGTCACCTCCGACTGGACTTTCATCTACAACAGGACCTTCTGTAACAGCTAATCCACCTACAAGTACTTTGTATACTGTTACTGGAACACCAATCAACCCTTGTTTCTCTCCTATCTCCACGCAAGTGTTTGTAGAAGTAACTCCTTCAACAGGTGCAAATCCTTACATAACTCCAGTGGCACCTATTTGTGATAACTCCCCTGCATTCCCTTTAACCGTTGATAGTACAGGCGGAACATGGCTGGGGACGGGAATTACAAGTCCGACTTTGGGGACTTTTGATCCTGCAATCGCTGGAGCGGGGACACATCTTATTACTTACTATACTGCGGGTTTCTGTAATACAACAGATACTATGCTGATCACTGTCTTAAATGCTGCAAGTGCTGATATTACTCAGCCTGCGACTGTTTGTGCTGGCGACCCTGCTTTTAACCTTACTTCAGTGGCATCGGGTGGAACCTGGACAGGTACTGGAATAACCAGTCCTTCTGCAGGAACATTTGACCCTGCTGTGTCAGGTGCGGGTGCTTTTACCATTACTTATAATATCCCGGGAACTTGTCCTTCACAGGATACAGTAATCGTTACTGTTGGATCAGTAGTTACTCCTGTAACCGGAATTGCCTATGTAACTCCTGTTTGTGTTTCTGAGCCGAACCCTGTACCGGGAACAGCTCCTGGATTTACACCGGGTGGAACTTACACTGCTACTGGTGGTCTTCCTATCAACGCAGCATCAGGAACAATTAATTTAACCACCGCAACTCCGGGAACCTACACTGTTACATATAATGTCCCGGGTACAGTTTGCGGTCCGTCCGGTACAAGCACCGCTACGATTACTATCGATCCGTTGATCATACCAAACACAGCCTTCTCTTTCATTAGCCCTGTTTGTGCAAATGATACCAACGCTTATCCTATCACAGGAGGTACTTTTACTTCAGGTGGTACTTATTCTTCTACTTCTGGTCTTGTAATACTTGATAGTACTGGTATGATCGATATCTCTGCCAGCTTACCGGGAACTTATACTATATCTTATAGTGTAGTTGGCGATACCGGATTGTGTACTGCATCAGGAAGTGGAACGGCTAACATTACCATCAATCCTTTGCCTGTAACGGCTATCAGTCCACTTGATATTATCTGGATCGGTACAAGTACAGAATTGTATGTTGGAGGAGGAAGTTCTTATGTATGGACGCCAATGACAGGCCTTACCTGCATGAATGCGAATTGCGATACTGTTACTGCAGCTCCAACAGAAACTACTGAATATTGTGTCAGAGTTACAGATGGCAATGGATGTGTTGATACAACTTGTACTAAAGTTGTGATTGAAATTCCTTGTCCTTCAAATAGAAACCTTGTTGTGCCGAACGCCTTCACTCCAAATTCCGATGGTGTGAATGATGAGATCTGTTTATCCGGCTGGAGTGATTGTGTGACGAACTTTGAGATCTTTATCTATGATCGTTGGGGAGAAAAAGTTTTCCAATCTAACGATCCTGATTTCTGCTGGGATGGAACTTATAAAGGTAAATTGCTTGACCCTGCTGTATTCGTCTACTTCATTAAGTCGACCTATTACAAAGCCGGTGACACAATTGATTCTCCTCTTGGTGTAATTGATATCACGAAAAAAGGAAACATTTCATTAGTACATTAAGAAGAGTTAGCAGATCGAAAGAAAAATGAAAAAATTTCTAATAATTATTGTTGCGATTTTTACGATGGGTTCATCCTTGCTTGCGCAGGATATTCACTTCTCCCAATACAATGAAACGCCATCGCTGGTAAACCCAGCTTTGATCGGATCTCAGTATGTGATGAGAGCGTCCATTATTTACAAGGATCAGTGGGGAAGTGTTACCGTTCCATACCGTACTTACGGAGCTTCTTATGAAATGAAGTTCAAAGCAAGTAACTGGGAAAAATCAGATCCGTTCAAGACAAAAACCTATAAAAAGGCTTTTAGTAAAATGGCGGGTGGTCTTGCATTCTTCAGCGATAAAGCGGGTGATGGAAACATGGGAACCAATCAGGTAAATCTTTCTCTAGCTTCTTTTATCAAAACCGGCGAACTGAGTACATTGTCTGTTGGATTACAAGGTGCAGTGGTTCAGAAAACGGTCGACTTCAATAAATTTATTTTCTCTAATCAGTACAATGGAACCTCTTACGATCCTACCATTTCATCTAATGAAACATATGGTTCAAGAAGTTTTGTTTATCCTGATTTCGCTGCCGGTTTACTTTACCGTTACGATAGAGAAGAAGATGAGATCGGTGAGAATGATCAGCTGAGCGCTGATATCGGATTCTCGATGTTTCACATCAACAGGCCAAAGCAAAAATTCATGATCAGTACAGCGGAAAAATTATTTTCCAAATACACGGTTCACGGAAAAATGCTGGTAGGTATACCACATTCCAATTTAGGACTGGCTCCAAGTTTCCTGTTTAACTTCCAGGGCCCTCAGAGTGAGTTGATGGGTGGATTGATGTTCAAATATTATCTGAAGCATGATTCCAAATACACAGGTTATGTAAGAAGATCTTCTCTCGGACTGGGCGCATATTATCGTTACAAAGATGCTGTTGTTGTAGCCTTGCTGCTGGAATTAGGACAGTATGCAGTCGGATTTAGTTATGACATCAATACTTCCGGACTTACTAAGGTTTCTACATTAAGAGGCGGCCCTGAAGTTACCATCCGTTATAATTCTGCGAACCGTTTCCTTTTCCAGAAACACAGAAACTAATTATAGATTAGAATAATATTAAAGACCTCCGTTGAGCATTCACGGAGGTTTTCTTTTTGGTAATTCAGTATATTTACAAAAATATTTTTTTATGAAATACACACCTTTTGATTCAAAACTATTTACCGAAAACCGCAAACGTTTTGCAAAGAACCTGAAGCCTAAATCCATTGCCATTTTTGTAAGCAATGATATTATGCCTACCAACGCAGATGGTTCAATGGGCTTTGTTCAGAACTCTGATTTGTTTTATTTATCTGGCGTTGATCAGGAGGAAACCATTTTACTGATTTACCCGGATGCAGTTACAGGAGCTCACAGAGAGATTCTTTTTGTCCGAGAGACGAATGAGACCATCGCAATATGGGAAGGAGCAAAACTTTCAAAAGAACAAGCTACTGCAACTTCCGGAATAAAGAATGTTCAATGGGCTCATCATTTCGAACAGATCTTTAAATCGATTATTTTTCAGGCAGAACATATTTACCTGAACAGCAATGAGCATAACCGACGACACATTGATACTCAAACTGCCGAGATGCGTTTTAATAAAACCATCATGGAAAAATATCCATTGCACAGGATTGAAAGATCCGCGCCCTTGATGCACAGTCTTCGAGCGATTAAATCAGAGGAAGAGGTGAAGGCCATTCAACAAGCATGTAACATTACTGAAAAAGGATTTCGGAGATTGCTTGGCTTTGTGAAGCCAGGTGTGATGGAATATGAAATAGAGGCAGAGCTGGTTCATGAATTTGTAAGGAATCGTTCAAGAGGGTTTGCTTACGGACCGATCATCGCATCCGGCGCAAATGCCTGTGTGCTGCATTATGTAGATAACAACAAAGAATGCAAGGCAGGTGATGTTATCCTGCTTGATGTTGCAGCGGAGTATGGAAATTATGCAAGTGACCTTACGAGATGTCTGCCAGTAAGCGGAAAATTTACTCCGCGACAAAAGGATGTTTATAACGCCGTTCTGCGTGTGATGAAATCGGCGACAAAAATGCTGACGGTAGGAAATACAATTCCGGAATATCACAAAGCAGTCGGATCGCTTATGGAAAAAGAACTTGTCGACCTTGGACTGTTGACTTTGAATGATATCAAAAATCAGAATCCGGAATTACCTGCCTATAAAAAATATTTCATGCATGGCACTTCTCATTTTCTCGGACTGGATGTTCATGATGTAGGAGATTTTAACCGCAAACTCGAAGAAGGAATGGTGTTCACTTGTGAGCCGGGAATCTATATTCCGCAGGAAGGATTGGGGATTCGACTGGAGAATGATATTCTTGTCACAGCAAAAGGCCCGGATGATCTGATGAAAAATATTCCTCTTGAAGCAGAAGAGATCGAATCATTAATGGCTAAATAATCCTGATATGAATCACTGGGCGGAATTCAAGAAGACCAAAGTTCGTTATTCGGATACAGGAAAAGGACGCGTGATCGTTTTGATTCATGGCTTTCTTTGCTCTCATGAAGTCTGGTCGGAGTTCGTCAAACATCTTTCTAAACGATTTCGTGTGATTACTGTTGATCTTCCCGGACATGGCGACACAGCATCTATTGGTTATTATCATAGTATGGAATTGCTTGCACAAAGTGTAAAGGCAGTTCTTGATAAAGCAGGAGTGCGGAGATATGTGTTGGCAGGTCACTCCATGGGTGGATATGCTGCTTTAGCATTTGCCGAATTATTTCCTGAGAATGTAAGTGGTTTGTGTTTATTCAATTCCACTTCGTATGCAGATACGGAAGATAAAAAGAAGG
>JALYRR010000339.1 GCA_030855265.1 Bacteroidota bacterium
ATCTGGGACCTTCCGGCTACGAAGTGGGATTTGTTTCTGAAGCTCATACGGAAGATGACCTTCTTAATACGGCTCAACTATTTGCAGAGGCTTTCCACATTGCAATGAAGTAAATTTTAATTCAGAATTGTGAAGCGATCAGGACCAGAAATCCCTGAAGGATCATCGTTCCATCCAATCCCGCCACGTAGAAATATTCCGTTCGTTTTGAATGGCTCATCGCGACAAATATTCCCGTGATCACCGCGCTGATCATTAATCCTCCAAAGATGGCAGCATTGAACATTCCTGTTAAATATTCTGCAACAAGCAGTAGAATATATATCAGGCTGCACACAGTGGCCACATTTCTTGTCTTCTTTTCTCCCAGCAGTCGGGGCAATGTAGAAATTGTGTCTGCTTTGTCGATCCGGATATCCCGTATATCAAAGGGGATACAGATGGCTGTGAGAAAAATAAACCTGACAGAAATATGCAGCCATGATTCATTGGTTGAGAAATCTGATCCGTTCAATAGCATCGGGACAACCGCTGTTACCATTGTCCACACGCTAACAAGTGTAATGAGTTTCATCCAGGGATTTTTCCTCAGTCGTATTGCCGGAATAAAATAAGCCAGCGAAAGGAGCATGAGAGGAGAAAGCCATAGAAGGATTCGCGGATCGCAATAAAAGAAGGTGATGATGACTCCGATACCTCCCGTGATGGTTAAGATTTTTATGCTGAACTGATTCTCAAATACCCATTTCCTGCGGATTGAGTGGAGGCTCACATCAGACTGCGGAGAATAAAAAATTCGCTGAAGGTTGTAAATAAAAAGTGTTGCAAAAAAAGAAAGGACAGAATAAAAAAGAAGAAGGTCATTGCCCGATGTTTGGATAACCGTACTGTGAATAAGCGCTGCAGTGCCGGCTGCGACATACAAATTCCCGAAAAGAAAAAAATGGAGAAGGTGTTTCACTGAAATGGTTTTGGCTGATACTGCAAATTTACAACAACCATCTCGTGAAATGAATTATTGAATGAGCTCTTTGCCGGTGGACTGCAGAATAAAAAAAGTACCAAGGCCGATGCCGAGTCCAATTCCTCCACCGATCAGGGATTTCAGTTTGCGTTTTTTTCTGGCTACACGTTCATAACCCATCAGATAAGTATCCTGTTTAAGATCTTCTTTATTTGTAACTGTATTAGCTTTGATCTTCACCTTTGGCAACCCGGCAAGGATAGCGAATCCGAAAGGAGGGATGGGACAAAGAATGCTGCCGGTAACGCCGGAAGCGGCACCGATGATCATCCCGGTAATAAGCGCTCCGTTTGCTTTGAATCCTTTTTCAGCATCCTGTTCACCGCGGATAAAATATCGCATCTCATCAATTGTAAATTCATTTCCTAAAATTGTATCGTACACATACATGATGTGCTCGCCGGCACTGTCGGTAATGCTGAAGATCCGGTCGTTTTCAATGGTGAAGTTCTTTTTTTCGTTTTTCGGATCTTTGAAATTCGTGATTCCATCGGTTGTATCGATCACATTTGTGATGACTACATTTCCATTCAGAAGTAAAATTGTATCCTTACCGGCCTGTGAAAAAGCAGATGTCGTGAAAAGCAGGAAAAGGAATACAGTTGCGGTAAAAGCAGACTTCAGCATGAAGAGAAAATTTAGTTGCATCAAAGATAGGATTTATGAAACAACCGCTCGTTTTAATTGTTTCATTGTTGATAATTTGAGCCAAAACAAGATTTTTTCTAATTATATTTGCATTCCTTTTAACAAAAATCTATCATGATCAAAACCGACCAATTTGTTAACCGTCACAACGGCCCGCGCGAGAACGATGTAAGAGAAATGCTTAAAAAAATCGGAGCTGCTTCCGTGGATCAGTTAATCGATCAGACAATCCCTGAGGCTATCCGTTTGAAAAAGCCGCTGAATCTAGCTGCCGGACTTACAGAATATCAATACCACAAGCATCTGCGGAAGCTTGCTGCAAAAAATAAAGTGTTCAATTCCTATATCGGACTTGGTTATTACAATACCATCATTCCGCCTGTTGTTCAACGAAATATTCTTGAAAACCCGGGCTGGTACACTGCTTACAC
>JALYRR010000036.1:0-14924 GCA_030855265.1 Bacteroidota bacterium
GGCCATGACCAAAAGCGGGGGGATCGAGAATAATTCCATTGTATTTATTTCCGCGCTTCTCTTCGCGTTTTACGAATTTCAAAGCATCCTCCACCACCCAACGAATGTTATCCAATCCCGAAATATCCATGTTCTCTTTTGACCATGTAACCACCTGCTTGATAGAATCCACATGCGTGATGTCAGCTCCGGCAGCTTTGGCGGCGAGTGATGCACCTCCGGTATATGCAAACAGATTTAGTATTTTGGGTTGAGGAACCGACATGCTTTTGATGGTATCATAAATAAAATCCCAATTAGAAGCCTGCTCGGGGAATATCCCGACATGCTTAAAAGAAGTTAGTCCCAAACGGAATTTTATAGTTGAATCAGAATTGTTGATCTTGTATGCGACCTGCCATTGATCCGGCATTTGCTTCAGTTTTTTCCATTCTCCGGAAGAGCTGGAGCGCGACATGAATTTTATATGTGCTCTTTTCTCCCACTCCGTATTGCTGAGCGACTTATCCCAGACGGCCTGTGGTTCCGGACGAATGGTTATGTATTGACCGAATCGCTCCAGCTTTTCAAATCCTCCGACATCGATCAGTTCGTAATCCTTAAAGTTTTGTGGTGTGAGTAATTGCATTGTTGAATAATGTAAATGTGTTTAATGAATGCTTTCTGGTAGAATTCGTTCCCGTATTATTCCTTCGTTACTTCTTCCTTGTTTAGCAAAACAAAGGTAATACAATTGTCATTCATGTTCTCAGATCCGGATCCCTGCAATACAAATGTCGTCCACCTGCTCCAGTTCACCTTTCCATTTCTCATGAGCATCAATAAGTATCTTGCGTTGTTCATCCATCGGCTTTTCTGCGTTCGCAATTAACATTTCCTCCAAAGGTTTGTATTTCAGCTTTTTTCCCTGTGGTCCACCGAACTGGTCAGGATATCCATCCGTGAACATATACAGAAGATCATCTTTCTTCAGTTGCATTTTCTGCTGACTGAATTGCATGATATTATTTGTTCCTGCAAACCCGATCGGAAATTTATTCCCTTTAAATTCCGTAAGCGATTTTCCTCTCAGGAGATACATAGAATTGTTTGCACCGGCAAAGGTAAGTTCGAGAAGATTCAGGTCGAGACGAAAAACGGCTATGTCCATTCCGTCCTTGTTTTCATTTGTATTATCAGATTGACGCAAAGCAAGAATGATCTTCAACTTGAGCATGTCCAAAATATCACACGGTTCATGAATGTGCTTTTCGGTAATGATTTCATTGAGCAAGGCTGTGCCCAGCATACTCATGAAGCCGCCGGGAACGCCGTGTCCCGTACAATCCGCTACCGCAAAGAAAACCTGTTGGCCCGAACGTGTGAGCCAATAAAAATCTCCGCTCACAATATCTTTCGGAAGCAGCATGACAAAACTCTGCGGAAAAACATTCCTTAATTCAGCGCGTGTTGGAATAATCGCTTCCTGAATTTTTTTTGCATAATTGATGCTGTCCAGAACTTCTTTATTCTTCGCATCTACAATCGCCTTTTGTTTGTTGATGATTTCGCTTGAACGCTTTTCTTTTTTATAAGATTTGTAAACCAGCGCAGTAACAATCACAGCAATCAGTAATCCGGCAACACCGGCAACAGCAAGTGTTTTTTGCCGCTGCAATTCCGACTCATATACAAGATCTTTTTGTTTTTGTTCGCCGGCACGCACGAGACTGTCCTGTTTTTCTTCGTAGGCATTCTGGAAATTCATTTCCATCTGAGCCTGTTGCTTGATTTTAGAACTGCTTAAAGTGCTGTCTGAATTATCCTTTACTTCTTTGAGGTATTTATAGGCATTTTTAAAATCACCTTTGCCATAATAACCCTCATATAGAACTTCAGCTGCTTCCGTATTAAACCCGGAGGCTTTTAATTTTTCACCAAAGTCATAGCCCACCAATCCGGATTCAATTGCTTTGTTATAATCTTTTCGTTTGAGGTAGGCCCTTCCCTGCCCGATGTAACAAAACGCCATGTTATACTTATCCCCGGTTATTTTTGCCAGACGAATTCCTTCAGAGAAGTAAGGAAGCGCTTCACCCACTTTATTTTCATCCACGCGAAGATCACCGATAGAATAGATATAATCGATTATTCTCATGGTATCCTTGCCTGCGCTGGCAATGGCGAGTCCTTTCTTATAAGATTCATTCGCCTTATCATACTGTTTGAGCGACTGGTAAGTTCCACCGAGTGAACTGTAGGCAAAGGTCTGGTCGCTGATGTAATTGTTTCTGGTTGAAACTTCCAGCGCCTCATTCAGATAGCGAAGAGCATCGTTATACTGTTCGAGGCAACGATTGACATCGCCGATCACGGCAAGTGTATGAGATACGTTTTCAATATCACCCAACTCTTTGTATAGATACATTGCCTGGAACAATAGATTGAGCGCCACTGTATTCTGATCCTGTAAGCGATACATGTCGCCCAGTTCTTCCAGCTCATCTGCAATCATTTTTTTATTGAGTGTGAGACGGGCGAAATGGAGAGCCTTTGCAAAATAAATTTTGGCCACTTCGTAATTATCCACATCATAAAATTGAGAACCAACAGCATGAAAAAAATTCACTTTGCTTTCTTTTCTTGTCAGTTTGGATGCGATCCAGGCGAATTTAACGGAGTCCTTTTCGGAGTACGTATTAAGAATGAGTTCCCCTTTTTCTATATCTGATGGAGAACTTCTGTTAAAATAATAAACCAGAGAATCTTCCTGTGAAAAAAGTCCGGAACAGAGAAGGGAGGAGAAAAAAAAAGTAAGACACAACGCTGCAAAGCTTTTCACGGGAGCCGTTTAATAAATTGATGAGGTTTTAAATATACCATTATCTTTGCAAAACGATTAAAAAAACCATGGAAAAAAGAGTTCGTTTACGTTTTGCACCAAGTCCCACAGGTGGTTTACACATGGGCGGAGTGCGAACTGCCTTGTTCAGTTATCTGTTTGCTAAACAGCATGGCGGAGATTTTATTTTGAGAATTGAAGACACCGATCAGACACGTTTCGTGAAGGGTGCAGAAGAATATATCATTGCCGCTTTGAAGTGGTGCGGGATAGAACCGAATGAGGGAGTGGGATTTGGTGACGGGCCTCATGCGCCTTATCGCCAGAGCGAAAGAAAAGAACAGGGGATCTATGCAAAATACGCACAACAGCTGATTGATGCAGGTCATGCCTACTATGCATTTGATACTTCCGAAGAGCTTGATGCGATGCGGAAGCGTCTTGAAGCAGCGAAGGTTGTTGCACCCCAGTACAATTCTGTGAGCCGCCAGAACATGCGTAATTCAATTACTCTTTCGGAAGATGAAGTAAAAAAGCTGATGGATGCCGGAACACCTTACGTAGTGAGATTAAAAGTTCCGCGGAATGAAGAAATCCGTTTTCATGATATTATCCGCGGCTGGGTGGTTGTTAATTCAGCCCAGGTGGATGATAAAGTGTTGCTGAAAAGCGATGGAATGCCAACGTATCATCTTGCACACATCGTGGATGATATTGAAATGGAAGTGTCACATGCTGTTCGCGGAGAAGAGTGGCTGCCTTCTGCTCCATCACATATTCTTATTTATCGTTATTTAGGAATGGAAGATAAGATGCCTTTATTGGCGCACCTTCCGCTGATTTTGAAACCGGATGGCAATGGAAAACTTTCCAAGCGTGATAAATCTGGGTTGCCGATGTTTCCATTGAATTGGAGTGATCCCAGAGATGATGCACATTATGTTGGCTATCGCGAAAGCGGTTTCTTTCCGGAAGCCTTCATCAATATGCTTGCGATGCTGGGCTGGAACCCGGGAACGACACAGGAGATTTTTTCGAAGGAAGAACTTATCCAGGCATTTTCATTTGAGCGTGTAAATAAATCCGGAGCGAAATTCGATCCTGAAAAAACAAAGTGGTTCAATCAGCAGTATCTTCGGATGAAACCCAATAGTGAGCTTGCAGCTTTGTTCTTGCCAACTCTGGAAGAAAAATTAAAAGAGACACAAGATGTAAGACACAAGAATCAAGAATTCGTAGAACAAGTGTGTAATTTGGTTAAAGAAAAAGCACATTTTGTGACTGAGTTTTGGGAAAGTGCTATTTACTTTTTTATTGCGCCAACAAGCTATGACGCGGATGTTATTAAAAAACGATGGAACGAGCAATCGGCAGCTTTCATTACTGAAGTGACGGAAGCGTATAAACAACTGAACACATTTACTGCTGCGGAGACGGAAGCTACATTTAAAGCTACAGCGGAAAAGCTTGGTATCGGAGCCGGACAGGTGATGCAATTATTCCGTGTTTGTCTTTCAGGAGTTGGCGGTGGCCCGATGTTATTTGAAATGGTGGAGTTGCTTGGGAAAGAGGAAGTGGTGAGCAGACTTGAAACAGCTTTAAAAAGTATTAAGTAAATAGTATCAAGTCCATAGACTGGTTCGTGATACTGTCAACCAGCAAGCAGACGATTTTAAAGCATAAATTTTCTTGACCAAACAAATTCGTATATATAAACCTTTGTAGTCTCTGAAAGTAGCAAGCGTCGTATCCTGATACTAATTACCTGATACCTCATACTTAAAAAAATGCACAAAATACTAGTTGAAGGCATTAATGTTTACGCGTATCATGGTTGTCTGGAAGAAGAAGGCCGGATCGGTGCAAACTATATTGTAGATATAACGCTGGAAACGGATTTTTCAGAAGCGGCAAAAAATGATGATCTAAACAAGACCATTGATTATGTGGTGGTTTATGAAATCGTAAAAAAAGAAATGGCCATTCGTTCGAAGTTGATTGAACATGTAGGTCAGCGGATCATGAATGAGTTGAAGACTACGTTTGCGTCAATTCAAAAGGCAGAAGTGAAGGTAACGAAGATCAACCCGCCGATGAATGGCAATGTGGAAAAAGTAAGTGTTGTGATCATTTCATAAATCCGGATGTCTGCGAAGTTTTGCTCAAAATGTAAATCGGCTTTTGAATGTTTAAATCAAACGGCAGGTTGCTGGTGCGAGGATCTGCATATCGATCTGGAAACATTGAAAAAATTAAAGGAAGAGTTCCAAAACTGTTTGTGTCCTGATTGTCTGAAAGGATTTGCGCGGCTGGAAAAAGATTCATAATGCTTAAAATCAGCCATCTGCTCTATTATTACTGAAAAATAATGGTGGTTCGCTGAAAATTTGTATTTTTGTGCTCACAATAATGGTCCTGTGGCCGAGTGGCTAGGCTCAGCTCTGCAAAAGCTGCTACAGCAGTTCGAATCTGCTCGGGACCTCGAAAGATCCCTTGTTTGCGAAAGCAAACAGGGGATTTTTTCTTTGCCCCCAAACCAAGCTATTTCAGCTTGAGGATGGGGGCAAAGAAAAAAGACCACAGCTGCCGAAGGCAGATGAGGGATCATGATCGTTAAGCGACCTCTTTCAGATCACGACCGAAGGGAGTAATCTGAAACTATCAAAGAGTGAAAGAATTTGGCAGTAAGAAAAGACCACAACTGCCGAAGGCAGATGAGGGATCATGATCGTTAAGCGACCTCTTTCAGATCACGACCGAAGGGAGTAATCTACCCGGACTGGAAAGTCAAAGCCTGCAAGATTTGCATTTGATTACCCGGATGGTTTCAGTTAAGTATAAAAATATTTGTGGGGAATAGTAAAAAGGCATTTTTTATTCCCTTATATTTATAATACGCTAAAAACATGGCTCCATGTCACAAGAAACCAAGATTCAACTCGACTACTCCTGCCACCAGCCTTTCTGGAATTTCAAAAAACAAGACGGAGAAAAGTATTGCAAAAAGTGTAAACACAAAACATATGACTTTAGTCAATCTACTCCTGAAGAAATTTTTCTTATCCTTCAACAGAACAACGGCAAAGCCTGTGGTTCTTTTTATAAGGATCAAGTAGAGATTAACGAACACACCAAACATTCGCCGGCAGCATATAGAATTGCATTGGCAAGTATTATTTCTTTTTTTGCAGCTACGGAACTTGATGCGCAATCAGCAGTAACCGATACTTCTAAAACAGAACAGCATGTGGTTGCTCAGTCGCAAGATAAAACCGTAGTGTATGAGCTTGACGAAAAAGGAAACAAGATTACTACCTGCCCGATTAATGATTCTCCCGAACCAACAACAACTTATAAAAGACATAAGCGACGTATCCGGCTAGGTAGTTATTATTTAAACTTAAGATTTCCATTTGTTCATAGAATGAGATCCGGATTTTACAGGGCTGCCCCAAGACAATTGTTTCCGCATAAAAACAAGGATAAAGCAAGAGCAGTATTTTAATCCTGGAAAAAAGACTTTTGGGGATCACCTGAGATCAGCAGTCGAGACCTTAAACAAATCGCAAAAAACCCAACAGAAGCAACCTGTTGGGTTTTTTGCTTGTGCGGGATGCACTTGACCATTTGCTTATGAAGTCCGTAATCTGAAACCTTAAAGGGTTTTATAATTTCGACAACATTAAAGAACCGCTTCAGATGTAAAGATATCCCCCCAAACTAAATCATATTTCTATATTTGTTCGAATGCAAGCCAGTGAATTCCCGTCATTTCAGGAGATTTATGAAAGGTATAAAAACAAAGTTTTTAATACCATAATTTCCTATTTGCAGAATCAGGAGGATGCTGAAGAAGTTACGCAGGATGTATTTGTAGAAGTGCACCGTTCCATCAAAACGTTTGAAGGAAAATCCAGTTTAAGTACCTGGATCTATCGAATCGCCATTAACAAATCCCTAGACTTTATTAAAAGCAAGAACCGGAAAAAGCGTTTTGCTTTTATAACCAGTTTATTTAATGAAACCGGCGACTTAAAACATGATACATCTGATTTTGTTCACCCGGGCATACAATTAGAACAAAAAGAAAATGCTGCTATGCTTTTTAAAGCCATTCATTTGCTTCCTGAGAACCAAAAGACCGCCTTTGTATTATCCAAAGTAGAAGGCCTCAGTTATGCAGAGATTTCTGAGGTGATGGAACTCAGCGTTTCCTCTGTAGAATCGCTTCTTTTCAGGGCAAAACAAAATTTACAGAAAGAATTATCAAATTATTATAAAGGTTAGCGCAGGTTTTAAATTTTAATATCGTCAAAAGGGATATGGACAAAGATAAGTGGATAAATGAGGTCATGAAGAGTCTGGATGATGTGAAATCAGCCGAGACAAGTCCTTTTTTATACAACAAGATCCTAAATAAGATCAGTTCAGGTGAAAATGCAAATGCATCAAAACCAACGATAACTATTAAGGTAGCTTGGCTGGCAGCAGCCTCATTTGTTTTGTTGGCCATTCTGAATTTTCAGGCGATGAAAAAATCAAATCCAACTAACAAAAGAGAAGTGCAGGAAATTGCCATCGCGTACAATTTAGTGAATACAAATTCTATTAATTATTAAAATGAATAGAACAAAACTATTAACCATCGCAGTCGTTGGATTGCTCCTTTTAAATTTTGGAATCCTTGGAGTAATCTTCTTTGGGAAAGACTCTCATCCTCCAATTCATGGAGAGCATCCCAAGAATAAAGGCGAAGGCCCGAAACAAATAATTATTGACCGCCTTCATTTTGATGAGGCCCAACAAGCGGATTATGAATTGTTGGTTACTGAACACAGAAAGAGAACTGAGGAGATGCATGAAGCATCGAAAGAACTTCATGATCATTTATTTTCTTTATTAAAAGCAGACACTCTAAATCAACAAAAAAGGGATTCACTGATTTTGGAAATCGCGAACAACCAAAAAGCAATTGAGGAATTAAATTTTGATCACTTTTATGGCATTAAGAAAATGTGTAAGGGTGATCAGGTTGCGCTATTCAATACGCTGGTCGATGACCTGGGGCGACTTTTTGCACCGAAAGGCCAGAGGAAGTGATGTGCGGATTATTGGGTGTGTCTAATTAAAGTCAGCGCAAGTTTTGAAAACAACTATCGTCTAAAGAAAAAACATAAAACAAAAAAGCATGAAAAGAAAACTATCACAATTAGCAGTTGCATTATTTGTTTCTGCGGGCGCAATCGCACAAGTTAATCCTGCCATTTCCAGCTGGATACAAAACACAACCGGAATTACCGGCAGGCACTATATCAGCGGAAGCTCCACTCCAATTGTGGATGCAAGCTATCCGGCAAATTGTCAAAGTGTGTCTTACAATACTACACACGTCTATGTTAGCTGCAGTGGAATTCCGTCTTATGTGATCGGACCCTATTTAGATGGGAACCCGAATCAGGGTGGTAACAATACCAATCTCTATAAAATCCCTTTGAACCCCGTTCAAAATACTGGAACACCCACACCTACAAACGCTGGAACAATTGGTGTTTTTATTAATGGTGTTTCCCTATTTGATTACAGAGATGGTGTTTCCTGGAAAAATTCATCCGGAGCTGAAGCAGGAGGACCGATCCCGGGAGGACCTGGTGACGGTGTCTGGAACAGAGATGCGATTCCTGCTGAAAAAGCGGGATTTGATTGCGCGAAAGGACATCCGGCAGGAACAAATTATCACCACCATCAAAATCCAAGCGCCTTCAATTTGGATCAGGTAGTTATTTCATCTGTTTGTAATTTATATTTAGCTGATGGTTTGTATGTAATTGATTCAACTGTTCATTCGCCTCTATTGGGTTTTGCTTATGATGGATTTCCAATTTACGGAGCGTATGGTTATAAAAATGCAGATGGCACAGGCGGACTAAGCAGAATTAAATCGAGTTATGGTTTAAGAAGCATTACTACGAGAAACACCTATGCGGATGGAAGCACCGTAGCGGCAGGACCTCCAATCAATGCTACCTATCCGCTTGGTCGTTACAGAGAAGATTATATATATATCGCACCCGGCGGGACTCAACCAGATTATCTCGATGAGCATAACGGAAGATTTTGTGTAACTCCGGAATATCCACTTGGAACATACGCCTACTTTTGCACCGTAGATGCAAACTGGAATTCGTATTATCCTTATGCTGTTGGCCCTACATTCTACGGAACAAAAGTAGTTACAGAAGGAGGAGCTTTACCGGGCGGATTAACTACGTATGTTTCCACAACCGGTGTTGCAGATGCAAACAATGAAAATTTAAAACTTACCATTTTCCCGAATCCGGCCAATGACATTATCGCTATCCAATCTCACTTAGGTGGAAAAACAAACCGCAAAGTGGAATTGATCGATGCACTTGGAAAAGTAGTTCAGACACAAACGTTGTTTCAGGGAAGCACCATGTGTTATTTTGATCTGCAAACTGTTTATGCAGGAATTTACTTTGTAAAAGTAACTGACGGAGATCGTATTGAAACCACGAAAGTTATCGTGAGTAAATAATTTTGGGAAAACGATCATTTATACTCTTCGGGATACTCTTTAATTTATCCATCTCTATTACCAATGCTCAGCAATCCTCCGGACAGCTGAGCATTGGTTTTCATCATTGGATAGATAGTTTAGTTCTAAATCTTGATAGTGCTGTTTATCAGAACCAACTCGGGCAAACATTCACAGTGGGGAATTTTAAATATTACCTGAGTAACATCCATTTGAAAAAAGCGGACGGAAACGAATACATCTCAAATCAATCGTTTCTGATTAATGAGGATGAAGAAACATCAAAAAATATTTTGCTGGATAAAATTCCGGGCGGAGAATACGTATCTATTTCATTCATAATAGGTGTCGACAGTGCACATAATTGTCTTGGAGCGCAATCGGGAGCACTTGATCCGGTCAATGCAATGTTCTGGGCATGGAACACCGGTTACATTTTTATGAAGTTAGAAGGTAAATCATCTTCCTCAACTGCCACAGGGAAAATAATTGAATATCATATTGGGGGATTTAAATCTCCATCAAATGCTATAAGAAACGTTACGATAAAATTCGAGCAACCTTTGATGATCGAAAAAAATAAAACCGCGAAGCTAAAGATCAATGTGAATGCAGCAGAAATTTTAAGATCTCCTACTGATATTGATTTTACTAATCTTCCTGTCGTGGTCGATTCAAAAAACGCAACCACAATCGCAGACAACTACATGGACATGTTTAGCATTCAGAAATGAAAAACCGACTAGCCATATTTGTGATTCTGTCCTTCAGCGTTTTCTTACTGGGCTGGATGAACGATCATTCTGTTTCTAAAAAAGATGTTGCATTCATTCTCCCGGAAGGATTTCCCAAACCGAATTACGATTTTTCAACGAACCGGCTTTCTCCGGACATATTTACTTTGGGGAGAAAATTATTTTATGATCCCATTCTCTCCAAAGACAGTTCAACGAGTTGTGAAAGCTGTCACCAGAGAGTTGCAGCATTTGCTCATATCGATCATGCATTAAGCCATGGAATAGACGGGCAAATCGGAACGCGTAATGTTCCTTCCTTACAAAATCTGATATGGAACAATTCCTTTATGTGGGATGGAGGAGCCAATCATATAGATACACAACCCATCAGTCCGATTACAAGTCCGATCGAGATGAATGAAAGTTTAGCACACATTATCATCAAACTTAAAAAGAACAGAGAATACAGGTCACTTTTCAAAAAAGCATACAAAGACACGATTATCAATTCTGAAAGAATCCTGAAGAGCCTGGCACAATTTACAGGCTTAATGATTTCAGCCAATTCCCGCTACGATAAATACATAGCAGGGAAAGACACATTCAGTATCCAGGAAAAAAACGGACTGGATCTATTCCGGTCGAAATGTGCGAGTTGTCATAAGGAGCCATTGTTTACTGACAACACCTTCCGAAACAATGGCATCAAGGCAGATACTTCTTTAAAGGATTTCGGCCGTGGAAAAATTACAAACATGGAATATGATAATTACAAATTCAAAGTTCCGGGTTTAAGAAATATAGAAATGACATTTCCTTATATGCATGACGGAAGATACAAAAAGCTAAAAGATGTAATGAAACATTACTCTTCACAAAATCATAATCTTCCAACCGATCCGGAAGTAAAAAATATAGGTGAATTAAATGATAAGGAGAGAAAAGATATTATTGCTTTCCTTCTGACTTTGACGGATAAAGAGTTTCTGAATGACAGAAGATTTAAGAATCCGAACATGAAATAAAAAAACAAATTCTCGTTCTTTTTATAAAACAAAACCGTTCCCCTTCCCACCAAGTTTTCGCGATCCTTTGAATTCCACAATTTCTAAAAATGATGTGGTATGAAGTTGGTTGATTTTCTCAGAAGAACTTAAAGCCAATGAAAAAGTATTACTCCTCCCTGTTTCTGATCCTTTTGCTGAGTGCGGATATCAGCGCTCAAAATTTCCAATGGGCAAAACGTGCCGGTCTTTATGCCTTCGATCTGGGGTATGGAGTTGGGGCAGACAATGCCGGAAATGTGTATATCGCTGGGAAATATGAAATGAACGCTTATTTTGGAGGTACGTATGTTGGATGTGCGGGAAATCATGATATGTATATTGCGAAATACAGCCCGAATGGAACGTTTCAGTGGGTTAAAACTGCAGGAGGTACCGGTGGTGATTATGCACTTGCTGTTGCTGTTGATGGTGCAGGAAATTCCTATGTTACCGGAGAAATAGAATCAACGGCAAAATTCGGATCGGTTTCTATTTCCAGCAATGGGGATAATGATATATTCATTGCAAAATATTCTACGACAGGATCACTCCTTTGGGTAAAGAAACTCGGTGGAGGAACGAAAAGTGATAAAGGATTTGGAATCTCGATCTCCGGCTCCAGTATTTATATCACGGGTAAATTTGAAGGAACAGGCAATTTTGCAGGAACAACACTTAGCGCAGCAGGGGGCAAAGAAATTTTTATTGCAAAATATTCTACCGCAGGTGTATTTCAATGGGTAAAAAAAGCAGGCGGCACCGGCAATGATGAAGGATATGCGGTGAGCAGCGACATCTCTGGAAATGCATACGTAACCGGATACTTCAGCGGAACAGCCAGTTTCAGCGGAACTTCAATTACCAGCAAAGGAGGCACAGATGTTTTTATTGCGAAGTATAATTCCGCAGGTACATTATTGTGGGTGAAGAAAACAGGAGGGACAGCCAACGATGCAGGCAATGCAATTAAAGTAGATAATTCAGGAAGAGTTTTTGTAACCGGTGGATTTCGTTATAGTTCCGTTTTCGGCGCGACAACGCTCAACGCACAAGGTGGAAATTCAGACATTTTTATTGCCCGCTATGATTCAAACGGAAACGCTCTGTGGGCGAAAAAAGCAGGTGGCAGCGACAATGATTCAGGAAGAGGAATTGCAGTGGATGCAAACTCCAACACGTTTATAACCGGTAACTGCGGACAAACGGCCAAATTCGGTTCCACCACTCTGTATGGAAGTGATCCAACTGAACTTTATTTCGCATCGTATGATGTGGCGGGAAATTTTCGCTGGGTGTTGAAAGCAGGAGGACCAACAGATGCGTCCGATCCCGATCGCTTTATTGAAATGGGACTTTCCATTTGTACTGATCCGGCGGGAAATGTTTTTGCATCCGGAGCATATCGTTCTTCCACTTCTTTTGGCGGAACGACTCTTGCGCCTTTCAGCACTCATACTGAAGTGTATGTTACCCGCATCAACCAGGGGAGGAGTACCGATGATACGCCTGTAAATGCGGAAATAACTCCTTCGGGTGAAGTTGCGTTTTGTCCTGGAAAAGAAATTACATTCAATGCAACTGTGGACTCTTCCTATCAATATCAGTGGTTGAAAGATTCCAAAATGATTCCGGGAGAAACAAAATCGTTTCTCAAAGTAAAAAATCCGGGGATTTATTCAGTGCTGATCATTCGGGGAACGGACAGTATCACTTCGCAACAGGGAATAGTGAAGGAAACTAGTCAGCTTGTCGCAACCATCAACAGTTCTTCATCCGAGGAGTGTTCCGATAGTAATGCTGTCCTTCGGGCAAATGCCGGAGAAGGATTTATCTATCAATGGAAGAGAAACGGTGTTGACATCCCGGGAGCAACAGAGGATATTTATATGCCGGACGAGGGTGGAGACTACCAGGTGAGGATTGTGCAGGGATCTTGTTTTGATTGGTCAGCTATTAAATCCATAAAAGGTATTTTATGTGAAGAATCATCAGACAGCCTTGCGGATGTGCCCTTAAAACAGCAATCACAGCAGAGTGTTGTTCAAAATGATTCTTTAATGATCAGGATCTTTCCGAATCCAAACAAAGGTATTTTTACGATTCAGTTGAATATGCCCGAATCAACAGATGCTGTGCTGGTAGAGCTTGTGAATCTTGTAGGGCAGGTTTTATACAGCAAGCAAATTTCTTCGAATAAAGGATACATTCATGATCAGATAGAACTGGATAGCAGCATTGCAACAGGAGTTTATTTTCTTCAGGTTACTTCCGGAAATAAAGTGGAGAAAACACGGATGATGTTATGCAGGTAGATGTAATTGTTTTCCCAGAAGATAAAATATAACAAAGCGTTTTAAATCCGTAGGGAATTTCAGATCTTAATTTTCCGGGTGATTACTTTGTTCCGGTTAAATACCTTCAACACATAAATACTTTGATTCAGGGCATCAGTCGGAATCGAAATTGTCATTTGTCCATCTGAATTATTCTTTAAGGATGAAAAAACTTTCTTGCCAACTACATCAAACAATTCAAAAAAGATCTGACAATCTTCTTCGCACTTTACAGTAAATGATAAGACCCCTTGCTCGGTAGAATGGAAAACATTGACTAGTTCAAAATCTGTGGCTTCACGAACCAGGGAAATTATATTGCTATAAGAAAATTCGCCATTAAAATCTGTTTGCTTCAATCGGTAATAGGAAACTCCGCTAAGTGGGAAATCATCATTAGTGCTGTATCTGATCGTCCTTGTGCTGTTACCGGCACCATCAACATCAGAGATAGCCATAAAATTAACTGCATCGGTAGAACGTTCTATTGTAAAAAAATCATTCCCTGTTTCAGTAGCTGTTTCCCAGATTAACTGATTTTTCTCAGCCATAGATTTTCCGGAAAACGAAAGCAGTTCAATGGGAAGTGCGGTGAGGTAGGAAAGCGTAATGTCATCAACAGCAAAACTCGGATCACTGCCTGTACCATCACCATTATTTACCCAGCGAAAACCTATTTTTACGGAAGGATTATTATCTGCCGAAGCGGGAAGCGATACGGTTCGTGCTGTCCATCGGCCTTGTCCGGCACAGGCTGCCAACACTGCCGTCTTGGGCATGTTATCGAGAAGGGCCCAAACAGTTCCATTATAATACCAAAGGCTGGCATCGTCCAGAGTGGTTTGTCCGCGTTCAATATAATTAAAGCTTATCGTGATCGTTGACCTCCCTGAACAATTGATGACAGGAGACTCCGCACGCTTGTTGGTAACTTCCGCCGCACCGCTCGCATCGTAACTTGCGCCGCAATCACCTGAGGGGCAAAAGAAAAATGCTGCAGAAGAAGTTGACACATTTCCTATATGAAGTGACTGATCCGTACCACAACCGGAACCACATGTGCCGGCGGCATTTCCGTTTTCCTGACAACTTACATAGAATTTATTAGCAGCACCTCCTTGCGCACCTGTTGCTGTAGTTGTCCAGATAACAAGACTGGGATCGCACCCTGAGCCGGCAACACAAGCGGCTCCATCAAATGTTTCAGTCCAGAAAACAGTTTGGGCAGGAAGAGAAAAAAAAGCAACGAGCATAAGGAAAGAGAGTGCGAGCCGCCTGCTGAGATAAGCAAGCGATGCAGTATGTTGATGAATCCATATAATTTCCCTTTTCCTCATTGATAGTAGTCAGAAATTATTTTGTTTGTATAAAATTCAACAAATTATTGTCAGCCCAAGATTCAAAAAACGATTATTATACGCAGTCTAATTT
>JALYRR010000036.1:14934-21722 GCA_030855265.1 Bacteroidota bacterium
TTCCATAATTCAATTTATTATACTGTTTCATGATTGCATCCAGTGACCTTCATAAACTGATAAAGTCCTTATCTCAATCGGAAAAGAGGTTCTTTAAAATCTATGCGTCGCGGCATGTGATTGGGGAACAAAATAATTATGTGGCCCTGTTCGATAGTATTGCGGAACAAAAAACATACAATGAAGAGGCATTGAAGAAGCACTTCCGAAAAGAACCGTTCGTCCGACGATTCGCAGCTGTAAAAAATTATTTATATCTCCATGTTCTGAAGAGCATGCGTAGTTTTCATTCAGGAACTACTATCGATGCGGAATTAAAAGACCTGTTAACGGACATTGATTTTCTCTATCAAAAAGGCTTGTACCGCCAAAGTAAAAAACTGCATAGCAAAGCGGAAAAACTCGCCAATGAAACCGACAAAAAAATAAGATTGCTGGAGATCCTCGAATGGAAAGCGAAATTATTGCAGGTCGATAATAAAAATCCCGGGCTCACAAATTTCCACAAGATGGTTTTCAATGAGGAAGACAAGATCCTCGATTCGATCAGGCAGAGTCTGGAAATAAAAAGCGAAGTGCTGGATGTTTTCGCTCTCATCCGCAAACAAGGATTCGCCCGTTCAAAAGAAGAACTCCGACTCATTCAACAGGTAATCAGGAAATATGAAAAACTGGATTATCAACTGCTTGACTTTAACGATAAATATTATCTGAATTATATAAAGACTGTTTATTATACTTCTTCGGGTGATGATAAAAAAGCGTATGTCTTTACAAAACGAAACGTGGATCTTTTAGAATCGATTCCGGATAAATTACGTGAAGAGGAGTTTGAACGATACATCGTTTCACTCAATAATCTTGTTGTGAACCTGATTCACTTGCAGAAAACAACGGAAATACATCCTTACCTGAAAAAGATCCGTTCTCTTGCAACTCACAACATCCGCGAGAATGTAGTGCTCTGGGTAACCTCCTACAAACTGGTGCTGGGAGTAATCATTCGTTCCGGCGATTATGATCAGGCAGAAAAGATCATCGGAGAAATCGAAAATGGTGTAGCATTCTATCATGACAAAATTCCGCCAACTGACCTTGTATTATTTAAATACAACATGGCGATCATTTATTTTATCGGCAAAAAATATACGACCGCAGTAAGGTTATTAAATGAAATTGTAAATGACAGCGAACTTTCATTGCGGGATGATATTCAAAGTTATGCACGGCTTATTCGCCTTATTATCTTTTGGGAAAAGGGCGAACAGCAATTACTTTCCTATGCCACCCTTTCTGCGTACAGATATCTTTATAAACGGAAAAAGTTATTCAAGTTTGAGAACCTGGTTTTAAAATTCATCAAAGAAAAAGTTCCGGATATGAATACCCGTGCGAAACAAAAACTTGCATTTATAGAATTGAAGAACGAACTCGAGATTATCTGGAAGGATCCTCTGGAAAGAAAAGTGTTGGAGTATTTTGATTTTTCTACATGGATAGAAAGCAAGATCAGTAAAAAAGATTTTAAAACTCTTTCAAGAGAAAAGCATGCATCAGGAAACGTTTAATCCATGGTGTTATTCTTTTAATCCTTCCAGAAATCCACAATATGCAGGCTTAACCTGGTACCTCGAATTAAAAAGAACAGGCTTGTCATTCCCGTTTTTATCTGTTAACCAACTGTCTGCATCAGAGACTCCCCACATGGTTATTCCGAAGCGGTATTTTAAATTCAGCTTTCTGTAACCAGCCACAATCTCTTTCATCCTGTTGCCCTGAATTTTTAATAAATGTTTTCCTCTCATCCACAATTTTCCGGTTCTCACGAGAGTAATATCGAACTCTGAATAGTGAACCTGAAAACCGTTTGACTCCAGTTTCATGGCTGCCTGATCAATATCGCTGATATAAGGAGAATTGATGCTGATGTGCATTTGCATCCCGATACCGTCAATCCTTACACCTTTCGATTTTAATGCTGAAAAATGTTTCAAGACAGCATCCAATTTTTCCGGTCGGGATTCCAGATCAAAATCATTGTAAAAAAATGTTGCCTGAGGATCCGCCTCCGCAGCATAAGTAAAACACTTTTCAATATAACTTTCACCAATATTCTTCAGCCAGATATTTTCTCTCAATGAACCATCATCATTAAACGCTTCGTTCAGTACATCCCAACTTTTGATCTTTCCCTTGCAATGGTAAACAATGGTTTGAATATGATCCTTCAGTAATTTTTCCCAGTCATTTTTATCACCGCTAAAACGTTCCATCCAACGCGGATTTTCTTTATCCCATACCAACGTATGGCCATGCAGACGCTTGTTGTTCTTCTGGCAGAAATCGATCAGGTAATCTGTTTCGGAAAAATCGAATCTCTCTTTCTGCGGATGTATAAAAGATGCTTTCATACTTTTCTCCGGTGTGATCCTGTTAAACTGTGAGATCACTAAACTGCGGTAGTGTTCTTCACTTTTTAATTTCTGAATGTCAACCGCAACACCGACAGGAAAATCTGCTTTTTCATACAAAACGACTTTATCACACATAATTTCATCAGGACTGTTAAAAGAGGAAAACGCAAGGAGAGCCAGTAGAGAACAATATTTCTTCATTCGGCTCAAGGGACAAAACTCTTGCCAGTCAGGTCGCGCTTCGTTTCTCGCAATTAGAAGATGAAGAAGAAGAAAGCGAGGGCAAATTTTTCTACATCTATTGAATAGAGAATCAGGAGTGAGATGAAAGCGGCAGAAGGAAGTTAAGGTTTCCATTACCGCAACCTTTTACACACTAAAAGGAATTCACACTACACACTATTTGTCCCGCAGTTTTACCTGTTTAGAATCCTCGTTACACCTTGATTTCAGCAGCGTTCACCGACGAGGAATGTGGCACATGATTTTCTGATTCAGTATAAACAAAGAATATGAAACCTTCCAAAAGTATCCGTGAGATTAAGAACAATTTTTTTCTTAAAAAAAGAACAATTCTGCCATCTACCAGGGAACTACTCGAAAATTTATATCCCTCTGTGGATTGGTCACGTGTTGATTTTTATGAAGGGCTTCCTTGGTACACGCCTTTCATTGCACCTTATGTGACCGCCCAAGCTCTTCCGCAATTCTATTCCTGCAGCCGATACAGCATTTATCTGTTTCGGTTTGATGAAAGCCGTGCGCAATGTTTAGCCGATATTGTTCATGAAGGTTTTCACGTGCTGCAGGCGATGCAATTCATGAAAGGTTACGGACTTGGTATTCTTCGCGGGTTCACTGTTTTTTATGCGGCGCTCTTCACGAAGTACGGATATAGAAGAAACCCATTCGAAATTCCTGCATACGATCAGGAATACCGCTTCCTTGATTTCTGTGAAAAGGAACATCAGCATGGTATTCAGCCACAAGTAGATCCTTCTGTTCTTAAACGCTTTCATCCAGCGATGGTATTCAGGAAATTTGATTTCCGATACAAGGAAAATTATTTTTCCTTAGCTGGCAGTTTTTTGTTCTGCCTTTTTATCTCATTAACGAAACCGGTTATAGATGCCGTAGTTTTTCTGATAAGCAGTATAGCAAGTGTTTTTAGCAAACCCAAAAGAAATGCAATCAATTAACGAAAGTATCAATTTGTAAATCAGAGTGATGGAGTTGAGTAATAGAATATAAAATTCGTTAAACAATTTTATTCTTTTTTACAACAGATTTTATCTTCTGAAAATCCCAACTAATTGCAACTAAGTCCTTCAAATTTCCGTACTTAGGATTCCTTCATTCTATCTACTGATCTTGCTTTGCGGACTTTATGACAAAAACTTTTACGCCGTTATTGTTTTTACTGACTTTTTTCACCTTGTCTGCTGTGCGCTTAAACGCGCAGTCTGTGGGTGGAATTACAACGGGAGCGGCTGTATATTGTTCAGGGATCAATTCAGGATTTTTATCCCTTTCCGGACATACCGGCACTATCCTTACCTGGGAATCCTCAAATGATGGCGGCTTAACGTGGACCAGCACAGGGACAACTGTTACCTCACAAAGTTATTTTAATCTCACAATCAGCACTTGTTACCGCGCTATTGTTCAAAGCGGTGCATTTCCTCCCGACACCTCAACCATCTCCTGTATTACTGTTTACCTTCCCAGCAACGGCGGCAGCATTTCCGGAGGCGGAACATTTTGTGTTTCTGCCCCCGCCGATTCGCTCTTGCTTTCCGGAATTAACGGCAACGTTCTGTATTGGCAATTTTCTACCGACGGTGGAAGCAGCTGGACGACCATCAGCGACACAACAACCAGCCTTCCTTATTCCCCAATTACTTCCAATACCCTTTATTGGGCAGTGGTTCAGAACGGTCCGATGTGTCCGACCGACACTTCTTCACAATCAACATTTATAATAAACTCTCCAAGTGCCGGTGGAATGGTGAACGCAGACGACACTGTTTGCTACCTTTCGAATGCCGGAACATTAAACCTTTCGGGACACAACGGCTCCGTAACTGGCTGGGTTCAATCTACCAACGGAGGAATCACCTGGACTCCAGTTTCTAATACATCCACATCCCAAACTTACAGCGGATTATTACAAACGACATTGTTTGCAGCTGTTGTGCAAAATGGCGTTTGCCCCACCGATACATCCGCATTTTCAACCATCGATGTATTAACTCCCCCGATTGTTTCCGCAGGTAGTGATACAACATTGCTCCCGGGTGCATCGGTAACATTAAATGGTTCAGGATCCGGGACGCCTTCCTGGTCGCCAACTACAGGACTTGACAATCCGATGCTTTTTAATCCTGTTGCGACGCCATCAATCACTACAAATTACATGCTTACTGTTACTGATGGAAATGGATGTATGAATACAGATGCTGTTCTTATCACCGTTATTCTTCCCGAATTTTCAGGAGTGGTAACCACTTTATTTACCCCGAATGGCGATGGGATCAATGAATTCTGGTTCATTCCGGAAATACTGAATTATCCAGATAACGAAGTGATAGTTTTCAATATTTACGGTCAGCAGGTATATTCCCAAAAAGAATATAAGAATGACTGGGCGGGAACATACAATGGAAAACCGCTTCCTGATGGCACTTATTATTTTGTTCTACGCTTCACTGAAAACGAAAAAGTCCTCAAGGGTTCTCTTGATATATTAAGAAATAAATAATGAAGATCCGGCTGGCAATATTAATTCTCATGATTCCTGCCCTGCTCTCTGCCCAACAGAGCGGCTTCTTCGGACATGCCTTTCAGAAGCCGATGGCACTTAATCCAGCTTACACTGGTTTTGAAAATTACACCAGCGCTTTTCTTGTCACCCGCATTCAATGGACAGATTTTAAAAATGCTCCGAGGCTTGCGGTTTTTACTTTGGATGGTCCTCTGAAAAATAAAAAAATGGGAATAGGCCTGGGATTGATCAGCGAGAGAAAAGGCATCAGTACAAAAACAGGAGGCCACCTGAACTATTCGCACAAACTCCTTTTGGGAGAAAGCTCATCTTTATCCTTTGGAGTATCAGCCGGAATTATTGATCATACACTGAATTTTTCTACTGCTGTTTTAGAAGATGGATCAGATCCGTTTGTATCAGGCGGTGCTCAACGAGAAACCAGCATCGATGGAAATGCTGGCCTCCTGTTCAAATGGAAAGATCTTGAGGTCGGAGCGGCTGTACCTCAGCTTTTCGGTGATGCTGTGGACATTCAGGACAATGAAACAGGTAACTCAAATTACGCATTGTCGCGGCATTTCGTGGGAACCCTTTTTTACCGGATAATGATTTCAAAAGAAAAAGAACTCTATCTGAGTCCGAGGGCAATTGTAAGTTTCCATCCTAATGCCCCTTTGCAATACGATGCACAGTTACATCTTGAATGGAATGATCGCATCTGGCTGGGAGCAACTTATAAAAGCAATTATGCTGTTGCAGCCAATGCTGGAGTCTGTATCAATAAACAATTGTCGTTCGGTTATTCCTACGATTTCGTTATGGGTAATAATAGCGGGTATTACGGAATGAGTCATGAGATCATGCTTCAGTTCAGGTTTGGAAAAGGAAGTGAAAAAGAAACCGACGGGTCAGAAGCTACCTCGCTCGCCACAAATGAAAAGGTGGACAGCTTATCTGCAGAACTCGATCTTAAACAAAGTAAGATCGCTGCAAATGAAGAGAAGATAAAGGAACTTCAGGAGAAACTGAAACAGGCCAATGCAAAGAAAAAAGAGCAGGTAATAAATGCCAATAAAAATGAGAATTCAGTTGCGATAGCCGGAAACACAGCGAAAGAGAGGAACAATGGCGTGTGGATAGCAACAGGAAAGGCTGCCGATTTTAAAGATGAGAAGAATCTTCCGGCGAAAAAAGGATATTATGTTATTGTTGGTACATTTGTCAACCGTGATTTTGCCGAAGCTGAGGTTCAGCGGCACCGGAGGGAGGGTTTTAAATCGGCGAAAATGGTGTTTTTTGAAGGGAAACAATATTATTATGTGTATGTTGCGCGAATGAGTACCAAAGAAGAAGCAACGCAAAAATCCTTAGAAGCAAAAGCCGGCGGGATCCAAGATGTCTGGATCCAATTGATGATCGATTAAAACTTATTTTGTGAAGGACTGAAATTAAAAGCAACTTTATAAGGTCGTTTCCCGTAAACGACAACAAATACAACAAAATGAGGCTCAAGCTACTTACTCTATCATTTTTCTGTGTTTTTTCTTTTGCCGCCTTTTCTCAATGTGGACCTGGTGTTCCCGGATTTAATGTAAATCTGACGGGAT
>JALYRR010000037.1 GCA_030855265.1 Bacteroidota bacterium
GCATTGCACATCATGCGCGAAAGTATGGTAATGACGTATGCGGATGAAGGATTGGTGAAGCTGGGAGCGGATGAGCAGGACTTTGTAAAAAAGTTCTCTCCCTTCATTCATGGAAATAACATCGAACGGTTTATTGAAGAATTAAACAAGGCTCATTTTCACATGGAACGAAATGCGAATCCTAAAATTTTATTTATGGATCTGGCCTTTAAGTTCAATGAATTATTAAATTTACCGAAGCCTGTATAGGTTTGAAGCAGGGTTGCCTGCAAATCAAAAATGCGGATCAGAAAGACTGATCCATTAAAAACGAAAATTTCTCTTTCCTCCGGGAAAGGTCATAGGAGATAAAATATTATGGGATGTAGCGGATGTTCAACCGGCAGAGGATGCAGCACAGCCAGCAATGGTTTGCCCGGCGGTTGTAAGAACAACGGATCATGCGGAGCCGGTGGATGTAATAAACTCAATGTGTTCGATTGGCTGGCCAACATGGAATTGCCTAATGGGCAGGCAGCTTTCGATTGTGTAGAGATCCGATTTAAGAACAGCAGAAAAGAATTTTTTCGCAATGTCAACAACCTTCAATTACAAGTTGGAGATGTGGTTGCGGTAGAGTCTTCACCCGGACACGATATCGGTGTGATCTCCATTTCAGGTGAACTCGTTCGTCTGCAAATGAAAAAAAGAAATGTTCTTCCTACTTCCGAAGAGATCAAAAAAGTGTACCGAAAAGCCAAGCCTGCCGACATTGAAAAATGGCAGGAAGCGCAAGGGTTGGAGCAGGCTACTATGTACCGCGCAAGAACAATTGCTGTTAAACTGAAGCTTCACATGAAGATCAGTGATGTGGAATACCAGGGTGATCGCACCAAAGCAATTTTCTATTACACTGCCGACGACCGCGTGGATTTCCGTGAGTTGATCAAAGTGCTGGCGGATGAATTCAAGGTGCGCATCGAAATGAAACAAATAGGTGCAAGGCAGGAAGCAAGCCGTCTCGGAGCCATTGGTTCCTGCGGAAGAGAACTCTGCTGCTCTACATGGCTCACAGATTTCAGATCTGTTTCTACCAGCGCGGCGCGTTATCAGCAATTGTCATTGAATCCACTTAAGCTTGCCGGTCAGTGCGGAAAACTTAAATGTTGCCTCAACTACGAGCTCGATAGTTACATGGATGCCCTGAAGGATTTTCCGGATGTGAACAATGTAAAGCTGGAAACAGATAAGGGGAGAGCCTTTCATCAGAAGACAGATATTTTCAGAAGAACCATGTTCTTTTCTTATACCGATGAACCGGATAAATTTATTCCGCTTACTGTAGATCGTGTGAAGGAAGTGATGGAGATGAACAAGGCAGGCAATAAGCCGAATGACCTGCTTATCCATGTTGAAAAGAAGATCGTTGAGAAAAAGCCGGATTATGAAAACGTGGTCGGACAGGATAGTCTTACCCGCTTTGATCAGAAAAGAAAGCCAAAACCAAAGAACAACAACAAACGAAGAGGGCCGAATCCCAACCCGAATCCCAATCCAGACGCAAACCCCAACGCACAGAAAACCGCAAATCAGCGCCAGGGACCTAATCCGAACAAACCAAAACCGAATCCTAACGCGAATCCAAACAGGCAGAACACGCCTAAGCCAAATAACACAAACCCGAACCGACAGCGTTCTGAAAACAATCGTCCGCGGCAAAACAATCGTCCGCGCCCGAATCATAACAATAATAATCCCAAGCCTCCTGCGGGAGAATAAACGAACGAATGCCCAAAACAGCAATTAAAAGGATCCTTTCCGCTTTGTTTTTTACATTGGCCTGCATGGCAATGCTCTCCTCCTGTGATGATGAGCGGATCTATGAAGAAAATGAGAGCATTCCGGAAAGTGGCTGGAGTCACGACAAAGCACTCGTTTTTAATGTCGACATTAAAGATCCTGCTACCGCAGCTAATTTTTATCTGAACGTTAGAAACGCGGATGGTTATCCTTACAGCAATCTATTCCTGTTCATTAACACCAAATTTCCGAATGGAAAAGAATCCAATGACACGCTGGAATGTATGCTGGCGGATGACAAAGGAAAATGGCTTGGAAAAGGGATCGGTGATATTTATGATAACCAGATACCATTTAAGCGGAATGTCCGTTTTCCACTCGCAGGTAATTACACCTTTGAGATAAGGCATGGTATGAGAGCAGACCTAATTCCACTCATTATGGATGTTGGATTACGCATAGAAAAAGCAGAATAAAAATGGCAACGGAAAAACCCAAAAAGAACAACAACAGAAAATTTGTATGGTGGTTCTGGATCCTCTTCGGCGGGCCTGTGCTTTCATTTATGCTGCTGGTGCTGTGTGTGCGCTTATTCGCTGAATTGCCGGATACAGAAACATTGCAGAATCCCAAAACAAATCTTGCTACAGAAGTTTATTCCAGCGATCTGAAAGTGCTTGGTAAATTTTATGCAGAGAACAGAACCAATGTAAAATTCCGCGACATTTCTATCAATGTCGTTAACGCCTTGATCGCAACGGAAGATGCACGCTTTTATGACCACTCAGGTGTCGATCTGAAAGCCCTTGGCCGCGCGATATTCGGAGCAATTACCGGAAGCTCCAGCAGCGGAGGGGGAAGCACGATCTCCCAACAGCTGGCGAAAATGTTGTTCCCCCGTGAAAATCTGAGCAAGCCAGAACTAGTGATCCGTAAGATTAAGGAATGGATCATTGCTGTGAAGCTGGAAAGAGAATACACCAAAGATGAGATCATCGCGCTGTACCTGAATAAATTTGATTTCGTGAATAACGCAGTAGGAATTAAATCCGCGGCACAGATCTACTTCAATACAACACCCGATAAACTTACGATTGAACAATCAGCCATGCTGGTGGGAATGGCGAAGAATCCTGCTCTTTTTAACCCGAACAGGTTTTACGAAAGAGCGCAGGGGCGCAGGAATACGGTACTTGCCCAGATGCAGAAGTATGGTTATCTCACTTCCACTGCAAAAGATTCTTTGCAAAAGATCCCTCTGAAACTCAGCTTCCGTCCGGAAGATCACAACGACGGACCTGCACCTTATTTTCGTGAATACCTGCGTGATGTTTTTCTGAAGAAGTGGTGCGAAGAGAATCGCAAACCGGATGGAAGCAAATATGACATTTACCGCGACGGATTAAAGATCTATACAACCATCGACTCGCGGATGCAGAAGTACGCGGAAGAGGCAGTTGCGGAGCATTTACCGGAACTTCAGAAAGAATTCGAAAAGGAATTAAAAAAGAAAAAGAATGCCCCGTTTTCGTGGATGGTTTCCAAAGATGAAATTGCCGATATCATGAAGCAGGGTATGAAGCGTTCCGAAAGATACCGCGTTTTGAAAAAGGCAGGAACGAGCATGGATAAGATCGAAAAGATCTTTAATACCAAAACCGAAATGACCATTTTCTCCTGGAATGGAGAAATTGATACAGTAATGACTCCAATGGATTCAGTGCGGTATTATAAAAGTTTCCTGCAGACCGGATTCATGTCGATGGAGCCACAAACGGGCTACGTTAAAGCATGGGTAGGCGGAATCAACCATAAATTTTTTCAGTATGATCACGTGCAGATCGGACATGCGCGACAAGTGGGTTCCACCTTCAAGCCTTTCATTTATGCATTGGCTATTCAGGAGGGTTATTCACCTTGTTATCGTTTACCAAATGTACCTACGACAATACTTTATGATGGAAAAGAATGGACTCCAAACAATTCCGACAATAAGAAAAATGGAAAGATGATGACCTTGCAGCAGGCACTCGCCCATTCTGTCAACTACATCACTGCTTACCTGATGAAGCAATTTGGCCCACAGGCAACAGTTGACCTTACAAGAAGAATGGGAATTGTCGCACCAATTGATCCAGTTCCCGCGATTTGTCTCGGTACACCGGAAATCTCTGTTTTTGAAATGGTAGGAGCGAACTCCACCTTCGCCAATAAAGGCACCTGGATCCAACCAACTTGTGTAACGCGGATTGAAGACAAAAACGGAAAAGTACTCGCTGATTTTTTTCCTAAATCCGAAGAGGTGATGAGTGAAGAGAAAGCGTTCATTATGCTTCAGCTGATGAAAGGTGTTGTAAGCAGCGGAACAGGAACACGTTTGCGATACAGATACAAATTGAATTATCCTATAGCAGGAAAGACCGGCACAACGCAGAACAATTCCGATGGCTGGTTCATGGGAATTACACCGGATCTTGTTTCAGGGTGCTGGTCAGGAGCGGAAGATCGTGCTGTTCATTTCGACAATACAGCAAACGGACAGGGTGCTCAAATGGCGCTTCCGATCTGGGCGAAGTATATGCAGAAAGTGTATGCAGATAAAACAATAAAAATTTCGAAAGGAGATTTCGAGAAGCCTTCCAAAAAGATCGAGATCGAAATGGATTGCAGCAAATACGATAAAGAGCTTGAAAACGACAAAGAAAATTTTGGCTCTGAAACCGGCGAAGAATACGACTAACAGACAAAACAATTTCTATGAGCATTAATAAAACAGTTAAGAATGCGGAAGAAGCCATTCGTGATATCAGTGATAATTCAACACTGATGCTGGGTGGCTTCGGGCTTTGCGGGATTCCCGAAAACAGCATCGCAGCACTTGTGAAAAAAGGGGTGAAAGGACTTACATGCATTTCCAACAATGCGGGAGTTGATGATTTCGGGATCGGGCTGATGCTGAAAACACGACAAGTGAAAAAGATGATCTCTTCCTATGTGGGTGAGAATGCGGAGTTCGAGCGACAGTTATTAAGCGGAGAACTTGAGGTAGAACTGATTCCGCAGGGCACACTTGCAACACGTTGCCTGGCTGCCGGCTATGGAATGCCGGCTATATTCACACCTGCAGGAGTAGGAACAGAAGTGGCAGAAGGAAAAGAAACGCGGAAATTCATGGTTGAGGGAGCCGAAAAGGAATTTCTAATGGAATATGCCTTTGATGCAGACTTCGCGATCGTAAAGGCCTGGAAAGGGGATACACAGGGCAATCTAGTGTATCGTGAAACAGCACGCAACTTTAATCCTATGATGGCGATGGCCGGAAAGATCACGATTGCTGAGGTGGAAGAACTGGTTCCTGCCGGCGAACTTGATCCTGATCATATTCATACCCCGGGAATTTTTGTGCACCGCATCTTCAAGGGAGAAAAATATGAGAAGAGAATTGAGCAAAGGACGGTGAGGAAAAAATAATCTACGAATACGAATTTTTACGAATCTACGAATCCGTAAAGTGGGCATTGTTGATACTAATTAAAGCGAAAGAAAGCAAGAAGCTACGAATACGAATTTTTACGAATGTACGAATACGGACAGTGGGTATTTTTGACACTTATTAAAGCGAAAGTAAGCAATAATCTACGAATACGAATTTTTTCGAATCTACGAATTCGGAAAGTGGAGCTTAATAAATACTAATTAAAACGAAAGAAAAGAAAAAGCATTTGTTCCAATGCGATGTGAAAGCTTAATAAGCTGAATAATACAACGGTAATTGATTACCTAACCAAAAATAAAAAAATGCAACCTGTTGTTCATAAAAAGGACCTATTGTTTCCGGAACTAAGTTATCAGATCATTGGTTGCGCTTATGATGTATTCAACGAAATTGGCTTTGGCCACCCGGAAAAATTTTACCAAAGAGCGTTAGCTGAATCTTTAAAAAGTAAAAACCTGGCGTTTACTGAGCAACTTTATTTCCCAGTTAAATTCCAGGATAAAATAGTAGGAAAAATGTTCTTTGATTTTTTGGTTGAGGAGAAAGTGATTGTAGAAATTAAAAAGGATGCTCGTTTTTCCAAGCAAAATATTGATCAGGTAAATCAGTATTTAAAAACAACTGGTTACCAACTGGCACTGCTTATTAATTTCTCACCAACCGGTGTTGTTTATAAACGCATGGTCAATTTGGTCAAAGAAGCAAGCCCCAACGATTCAGTTGTAAATATTCATTCGTAGACTAATACCCAGATTCGTAAATTCGTTAAAAAGCAGAAGCGCTAAAAAAGCGGGACATTCATTTCAAAACAAACAAAGATTTATAAGTAGACCATACCCAGATTCGTAAATTCGTAAAAATTCGTATTCGTAGATAAAATATGTTAGACAAAACCGGTATCGCAAAACGCATCGCAAAGGAAATTAAGGACGGCTATTATGTCAATTTAGGGATCGGAATACCAACACTGGTAGCCAATTATATTCCCGCTGGAATGAACGTTGTCCTGCAGTCGGAAAACGGCTTGTTAGGTATGGGCCCTTTTCCTTTCGAAGGCGAAGAAGACCCCGACCTAATCAATGCAGGAAAACAAACCATCACCACAGTTCCCGGTTCTGCATTTTTTGATTCAGCCATGAGCTTCGGAATGATCCGCTCAAGAAAAGTGGATCTCACAATTTTAGGTGCGATGGAAGTCGCCGATAACGGAGACATTGCCAACTGGAAGATCCCAGGAAAAATGGTGAAAGGAATGGGTGGCGCAATGGATCTGGTAGCTTCTGCAAAGAACATTATCGTTGCCATGCAGCACATCAACAAAGCCAATGAGTCAAAATTGCTTACACGCTGTACATTGCCATTAACAGGTGTTGGTTGCGTTAAAAAGATCGTGACTGAACTTGCTGTGCTGGATGTTACTCCGCAAGGATTCCGGCTTCTGGAGCGTGCCCCCGGAATTTCTGTGGAACAAATAAAGAACGCTACCGCAGGACGGCTGATCATTGAAGGTGAAATTCCCGAAATGGTGATTGACTGATCTTAGATGATAAAGGTTAAAACACAAAATGCCGAAAACAGGATAGCCCGATCAATGCTCCTTGTTGCCGGCATTTTAATTTTGGTATATACATTTTCAAGAGCCTGTTTGCTCTCCATTACCTGGGATGAAGCCTATTCCTACATGGAGTTTGTCCGCAACGGTGTTGTCCTTCCTGACAAGTTTGATGAGATGTCAGCAAACAATCATCTGCTCAACACTTTCCTCAACATTCAGCTGACGAAATGGTTGGGCGTTTCGGAGTTTATTCTTCGCATCCCGGCTTTGTTCGGACACATACTCTTCCTGTTATTCTCTGCAAAGCTGCTGCTGAATTTTCACAATAAATGGCTGATCCTCGCATCATATTTTATTATCCATCTCAATCCCTACCTGCTTGATTTCTTTTCATTGGCGAGAGGCTACGGCTTGTCTCTTGGATTAATGATGACCAGCATTTATTATTTCTATCGATTTCTCCACACAAAAAAAGCAATAGATTCTGCGGTAAGCATTTTGGTTGCCTGTTTATCCGTTCTTGCTAATCTCGTGCTGTTGAATTTTTGTCTGGCGCTTTTCGCTGCGATTTGCTGGTTCATTCTGATGAGGTGTTTCAGTGAAAATCAGAAAACCAACAACAAGCTGCGATTCTTCATTTCACAGTTGTTTTTTCCCATACTGTTTATCGCTTGTCTGTTAACCGTCATCGTCCCTTTTGCTCTGGGACTTAAAGAAGCAAAAGCTCTTTTCTTTGGCGCATCAAATGGGTTCTGGAAAGATACGATAGGAACCATTACCGACCGCAGTTTCTATGAATCGGGATATAGTTATTGGTTTCAAAGAATTGCAAAGGGCTTTATGATCCTTGTATTGATCCACGCTGCAGTGCTTTGCATTTTGCGTTTTGTCAAAAAAAGGGCGGAAGGCGAAACAACATTTCTGCAATACATGTTGATCGTTTTATTCCTGAGCGGACTTTCAACAGTGCTTCAACATCATCTATTCGGAACACTTTACTTAATTGACCGCACAGCCCTATTTCTTGTGGTATTATTTACGCTGGTTCTTGTTTTTTTGATCAGGGAAATTTCGCTCATAAAAAAGAATGCAGCTCTGATCGGCTACTTTTCTGCTACCACACTATTGGTGCACTTCTTCCTTTCATTCAATTTGACGTATGTGCTGGAGTGGAAATTTGATGCCGACACCAGAACAATGCTGGCGGATCTTGAAAAAGAAAAACAGATTCTTCCGGGTCGAAGATCAATGAGCATTGGCGTGCCATTCTGGTTTGAGACGGGAATAAATTATTACCGCGATATAAATGATCTTACCTGGTTAAACGCCACTGTTCGCAGTGACCAGAAGGATCCGATGTATGATTTTTTATACCTGTTGCCTTCCGATGCAAAACTTCTATCTGATTCCATTGTGGTTATTAAAACATATCCCCTTACCGGAAATGTGCTGGCAAAGCCGAAGAAGCCAGCCTTCACCGGGAAACTATGTTTCATTAAAAAACAGGACTTCGAAGAATTACCCGGCAAACATTTTTTTATGGATCGAAACGTTGAGTTCAGTCCCGGTTTTTCATACATTTTGAATGATTCAATTACCAAAGAAAAAACAGCGGTGGTGCAGTTTAAAGTCAAGGTAAAGAGTACCGACCTGAGCAACTGCAATGTCGGACTGATCATCACTTTTCTGAATTCTTCAGGAACGATCAGTTGGCAAAGAGCCTGGATCAAAGATTATATCAACAAGACCGATGAATGGACGGATGTGGTTTACACCTCCAATGTGCCGGTCGTTGCTAAACAAGGCGATGAATTAAAATCCTATATTTGGAATCCCGATAAACAAGAGGTGTTTGCAGATGACATGCAAATGGAATGGATCTCCTACAGTAAATAAATATGTTATTTAATTCCCTGCATTTTTTATTTTTTCTCCCGGTTGTCATTGCGTTGTACTACCTTATTCCGCAGCGCTTTCGCTGGATGCTGATTTTTGTAGCCAGCTGTTATTTTTACATGGCGCTTGTTCCTGTTTATATTCTCATCCTGTTTTTTATAATTGTAGTGGACTATTCGGTGGCTTTGCTCATTGAGTCCGCAAGCGGGAAAAAGCGAAAAGTACTTCTGATCGGCAGCGTGATTGCCAACCTCGGAATTCTTGCGTTCTTCAAGTATTTTAATTTCGCCAATGAAAATTTCACCTGGCTCCTCGGGGTGATGGGAAAAGAGAATCCGGTGAGCAGCCTCAACATTATTCTACCGATCGGGCTTTCCTTCCATACGTTTCAGTCGATGGCGTATACCATTGAAGTGTACCGTGGCAATCAGAAAGCAGAACGGCACTTAGGTTATTTTGCCAATTATGTACTCTTCTTTCCGCAGATGGTGGCAGGCCCAATTGAGCGTTACGAGAGACTTGGCAATCAGCTAAAGAAAGTGAAGGTATTCCTTTATGAGAACTTTGCCAATGGTTTCCGCTTGATGCTCCTTGGTTTTTTTGCAAAGATGTGCATTGCAGATAATCTTGCCCCCTTTGTGAATGAAGTGTACAAAGATCCGTCGATTCACAGTTCAGAGAACATTGCTATAGCTATAGTGCTTTTTTCCTTTCAGATTTACGCAGATTTTTATGGTTACTCGCTTATTGCGATGGGTGCCGCTAAGTTGATGGGTGTGGAGTTGATGGAAAACTTCAAAAGCCCTTACCTTGCAAAGAACATTGTTGAGTTCTGGAAGCGCTGGCACATTTCACTTACTACCTGGTTCCGCGACTACCTGTATATTCCATTGGGAGGAAATAAGGTGAAACTGGCACGATGGACGGTTAATATTCTTATTGTGTTTCTCATCAGCGGATTATGGCATGGACCGAGCTGGAACTTTGTGATCTGGGGAGGCTTGCATGGTTTGGTATATTTAGGAGAGCGGGCATTCAACAAGTTGTTTCGTATAAACGAGCTTAATAACAATCCGATTCTGAATGTCCTGCGGATTATTAAAACATTCATCATCGTTAGTTTCATCTGGATATTTTTCCGGGCGGAAACATTTGAGAAAGCTCAAGTCATGATAAGCTCACTTTTCAATAATGCGGAAGTCGCGGATGAATTAAAAGCAGATCCGAAAGTGTGGTATTTGCTGGCGGCATTTATCTTGCTGGATGTGCTATTGGCCAACAAACGGTTTGATGTTTATTTTGGGAATAAGCCGATGGTGTTGCGTTGGAGCGTATATACAATTTTGATTTTTTGTGTTCTGGCCCTTGCAGGCATGGAGAACATTCCATTTATTTATTTTCAATTTTGATGAAGGTGTTGTATAAAATTATTTCCAGAATTCTGTTGCTGACCGTCGTTGTTTTCCTGTGCAATTTCGCATACAGAAAAACCTTATGGAAAGAAGACCTGAAAACGACCGGTGCGGAATTGCTGGAGCAGATCATCCATGCGCAGGATTCTGCCGATGTGATCTATTTTGCGGAATCTTCCAACTGGTCCACGCACGAAAAGGATACGATTAAAAAAAGCATCAGTGAGTTCACTTCCGAATATTATCCCGGACTTGTATTTCGTTCTGTACAGAAAGGAGCCATTCATGCGGGAGTGTATGTTCCCCTGATCAAAAGAATAAGAAAGGGAGCAAGGGTAAAAACAATTGTCGTTACGCTTAACCTTCGATCTTTTAATGCGAACTGGATCCACTCTAAGCTCGAAACTCCACTTATGCGAGCCAACCTTGCTTATGAGCAGCGCCCGGCCGTCCTAAGCCGCTTTCTGATGTCGCTGAATGCATATGATAACAGATCAGAAAAACAACGGGACGAGGATTTGATGGAACAATGGAGGAAGGACCAGCTGATGTTCCCTTATCCATTTCAATACAGTAGCATCATTGAGTGGGACCGTGCCATGGGCAATGGAACTTACCTGAAAACTGATGGTACATGGGACATGCCGAAGATTGAACTCGCCTGCAGCTATGTAAAAACGTATGCTTTCCAGATAGATACATTGACAAATCCAAGGATTAAGGATTTCGATAGAATTGTAAAGATCTGCAAGGAAAAAAATCTGAATCTTGTATTCAACCTGATGGCGGAGAATGTTCAATATGCGGATTCACTTGTAGGAAAAGATCTTGTTTACCTTATTCATCAGAACCGGGATTTGTTGATGGCCCGTTATAATAAAGATGATGTAACGGTTGTGGACAATCTTGAGCTCGTGGATGGAAAGCTTTACATCGATCAGAACTGGACTACGGAACATTATATGCAAGTTGGCCGACAGACAATTGCAAATAACCTTGCAGAGCATCTGAGAAAAATTTATCCGGAAAAGTATTCGCCCCTTGTAGTGATAAAAACAAACAGTAAATTGCCGTAGATTTATACCATGAGCAACATCACAAAACTTTCGATCGTAATCCCTGCCTACAATGAGGCGAGAACAATCCACCTCATTCTAAACAAGATTAAATCGGTTCAGTTAATGAATGCGATCGAAAAAGAGATCATCATTGTGAATGATTGTTCCAAAGACGGGACAAAAGAAGCGATTGAAGAATATATTCTGCAAAACTCAGATTTGAATATCCGTTTATTCAATCAGGAAGTTAATCAGGGAAAAGGTGCAGCATTACACAAAGGCATTTCTTTAGCAACCGGGGAATATCTGGTCATCCAGGATGCGGATCTTGAATACGACCCAAACGAATACAATATTTTATTGAAGCCGATCATTGATGGATTTGCTGATGTTGTTTACGGCTCCCGATTCATGGGTGGCAGGCCACACAGGATCCTGTTCTTCTGGCACACGATCGGGAATAAATTTCTTACATTCCTTTCTAACATGTTCACCAACCTGAATCTTTCGGATATGGAAACCTGCTATAAAATGTTCAACACAAAAACCATCCAGTCGTTGAAGCTAAAAGAGAAGCGCTTCGGCTTTGAGCCGGAAGTAACCGCAAAGATCAGCCGTGTACCCAATATCAGGATCTACGAAGTGGGGATCTCTTATTACGGAAGAACCTATGAAGAAGGAAAAAAAATCGGTTGGAAAGACGGATTTCGGGCCATGTGGTGTATTCTGAAATACAATATGTTTAGATAATGTTTTCAAATAATGAAAACAAGTTTGCTTTGCTCGTCATTGGTTTGCTGCTGCTTCCGTTTTGTTATGTTTCTTTTATTTCTCCTGGTGCACTTGGTGAAGCCGATAATTATTGCCGCTACCGAATTTCACGCTACGCATTCCGCTACCCAGAACTTTTTCTTGATCACTGGGGAAACCACTGTTTACCCTTTTAAGTCCTCCTTTTTCGCAATTCGGATTCAACGGAACAAAGTTTTTCAATCTCCTTACCGAATTTTCAGCGGGTTTTCTTTCGTTCAGGATTGCTGAATCTGAGGTATGAGAATGAAGTAATGAAGCCATTAGACAAAACAAAAAATGACAATATAACGGAATTGCTATTGATTTTCTCACCAGTTTTTTTGTACGTTTTCTTTCATTCATTTTTGTGGTGGAAAAGGGCGGGGGGATCACTGGGACTCGTCAGGGTGTTGGCCGGAATTATGCCCTTGGTGGCCATCACAGGTCTCAAGGGCTGGAATTTTATCCAAAGAAAGTTTCAATTTAACCACTGGTTAAAGAGAGGGTTAACCGCCGTCTTGGTTTTCTTTTTTGTAAAAATGACCATATCTTCTACTGCAATGCCAGTTCCTCTTCGGGCCGGAAGAGGTGGTGCTGGAAGCCGCTGAATGGCTGAAGAATTCCGAATTTAAAAACTCAAAGATCTATTATTATGATCCATATTTTGTGCATGTTCTGGACCTTGATCCTTATAATGCAGAAAAAGTACAAGAAAGATTGCCTTTTCCTCTTCGTCCCGAACAAGGAATCCCCGTTGGGTGTTTAGTGTTATGGGATGCGCATTTCGGACCCAACGAAGGAGGTTTGCCACTCGAACGACTTTCAGGGAACAAGAACTTTAAAAAATTGAAAGAGTTTCGGCCAATGGAGCCATTCATGGTGTTAGGAGACAATTACGAAGTGTTTGTTTTTCAGAGAATAGAATAACATCATCGAAATCCCTTTTGTGCATTTTTATAATTTATTGTATCCAATAACTGATAATATTCCGGGATAGGATCCAGTTTTCCAAAGCCTTTCCAGTATAAATCTTTACTCATAGCATCCCAATGTATTGAGGCCCGTTGAACCTGCAGCATTTGAAATTGGTTTAAAAGAATAAGACCGAAAAGGATTGTGATCAAAGATATTTTAACTACCAGCTTTTTCTGCGAGGCATAATAAAAGAAAGCGGCTAGTGGTACCGCAAGAAGTGGATAGCAATCGATCATCGGCCGCATGCCGAAACACCCTCCGTACCACCAGCACCACCAGGAAAAAATGATGTAAAAATTCACAGGAAGAAAAACTAGAATAGGTAAAAAAAAAGAGCGAAGTTTATTTTTTAAAAGAAAAATTCCCAGAAGAGCAAATCCCATTACGGGCGTATAGAGCAACCAGCCTTTCCTATAGCTAAAAAGCCCGTCGAGGATTTTTGGGTCATTAAAAAAGAATTTCTCTTCAGATCCATATGAATAATACAGAAAGTGACCTGTAACGTATTTCCAGTAAACGAACTGTGGAACCCATACAAGAATACACAAGGCGATCATTAATGAAATTTGACGGTAATGATAAATGAGGAATGATGCCCTTTTTTTAAAGTCCTCGAAAGTTCGAACACCCCACAATACGAAAAAAAGTACAATAATGATATTAGAAGGTCTTGTCAACGATATAAGACCTGCCAGCAGTCCCAGTAAGACGCACAAGCGGACTGACGGATTTTCGTGCCACCTGATAGAATAATAAACAAAGGCAGCAATGAGAAAGAAACTATAAGTATGACTCATTGCTGGCTCCACGGTAGAATAATAAAAAAGATTTGTTCCGAGAACAAGCACAATACAGGTTAGACTTAAGATTTTATCTGGAAAATACCGTTGAAGGGTTTTGCGAATAAAAAGCAAGGCAAATCCAAGGTAAAAAATACTGGAGGCGATCAGACCAAATTTATATGGTGCGGAATACCCATTTGGGACATCACAAGAACTGGCGTAAGCATGCGAAGCAAAAAAGAAAGGAGAATACATGATGGCAAGCCCGCAGGTAAACTGAAACACTCTTCCGCCTTCAGGTGTGCTCCGAAACCAAATATCAACACCAGGGGGAGCAGGAAAAATAAAATCAAGTTTAAGGTCATTGTAAATAAATGCGGAAGGAAGATATCCATAATAGGAGACTACATCCCAGGCAATTATTTTTTCCTTCTGGTCCCAAAACCTGTTGTTAAAATTTGTGCAGATAACAACACCAATCAACAACCAGTTAATGATGCGAGGCCAGTTCTTTTTCCTGCCCATTTGGAATTTAATTAAAGGAAATTTTCAGATCATCCACCAAAACCTCTTCTTTTGAAACGTTCCACACATAAAGAGAGAGGGTGTGTGAAGGGTCGGTGTTGGTGGGTAGTAGGAAAGTTTCAACGACTTCAATCCACTTATTATATTCACGGACTTTCTGATTCAAGGTAGTTCCAATCCAAAAATAATTTTTCTCCTGACCGTCAATACTTAATACGCAATTAGCACTGCAATTCGGTGTTTTAAAATATACCCAAAAAGAAAAGGTTGCTTTGGTTACTTTACCACCATTGATTTCTTTGAGCTGTTTTCTTAACCCAAGACTGTAGGGGTGAAGGCTGTCGGTAATGGAAGCTGAAACACCAGAATGAGCAAAAGGAGAATCTTTTATGGTCATATTTCCTATCCATTCCTTCGGCTCGGCGTCGTTCGTGAAAACAAGTTCAGTCGCTGCGTTTTTATTTTTGCAGGATGAAAGAATCCCAATTAATAAAACCACTAGAAATAAGTGTTTCATATTGATGCGGTAAGTTGTTTTTTCTTCTCTATTGAAGCCTTAATGTCTTCCAGCTGACCTTTCGGAATAGCACTGATCAACTTGCGTGTATATTCTGTCTGCGGGTTATTGTAAATGTCATCCGCATCGCCCATTTCTTCCACTTTCCCTTTGTTCATCACCACCATGCGGTCACTCATAAATTTCACTACGGAAAGATCATGTGAAATGAAAATATACGTAAAGTCGAATTCGCGTTTCAGCTCATTGAGGAGGTTCAGAACCTGCGCCTGAACGGAAACATCCAAAGCCGAAACAGACTCGTCGCAAATGATGAATTTAGGCTTAAGGGCAAGCGCTCTTGCGATGCAGATACGTTGACGCTGTCCGCCGGAAAATTCATGCGGGTAACGGTAGAAATGCGACTCATTCATATTCACCCTGTGAAGCAATTCCACCACACGTTCCATGCGGGCTTTGTCGCTTCCCAGGATTCCATGAACCTGCATAGGCTCCATGATTGCCTGTCCGATTGTGATCCGCGGATTCAGAGATGAATACGGATCCTGAAAAATGATCTGGATATCCTTGCGCATTTCACGCAGCTCTTTTGCGCCAACATGCGTAATGTCTTTTCCTTCAAAGATCACCTGGCCGGATGTCGGCTCTATTAGTCTCAACACCGTTCTTCCGAGAGTGGTTTTGCCGCATCCCGATTCCCCAACAAGGCCAAGTGTTTCGCCCGGGTAAACATCAAAACTGACATCATCCACAGCACGTACAAAATCTTTTGGTTTACCGAAAATCCCTTTCTTGATCGGGAAATAAGTCTTTAAATTTTTGATCTGCAGAACAGGTTGTTTTGCATACAAAATGTCATGTGATTTTTTGCGGTCTTCTGATGTTACTATCAATCTGTTGGTTACTTCAAGTACCGTCTGAGTGCTCTCAAGCATTTCACCATTGTCGTCGGTCTTCATAAAATCGCCTACTGTCGGTAACCACTGAAGACGTTTGTTCAATGGAGGACGACAAGCTAAAAGACCTTTTGTATATGGATGTTGCGGGTTTCCGAAAATTTCAAGGACAGTTCCCTGCTCTACGATCTTTCCTTTGTACATCACCACCACTTTATCTGCAAGCTCTGCAATAACTCCAAGATCATGTGTAATAAACATAATTCCCATATCATGTTCCCGCTGCAGTTTCAGCATCAGGTCAAGAATGGTAGCCTGAACCGTTACGTCTAACGCAGTTGTAGGCTCATCTGCAATCAGGATGTTCGGCTTGCAGCTCATCGCCATCGCGATCATCACACGTTGTTTTTGTCCTCCTGAGATCTGGTGAGGATAGCTGTCGAATATGGCTTCCGGACGGGGAAGCTGAACTTCCCTGAAAAGTTCCAGGGTTTTTTCTTTTGCTTGCTTCTTTGTAACTTTCTGATGAAGAAGGATGGCTTCCATCACTTGGTCGCCACATGTATATACGGGATTCAAAGATGTCATCGGTTCCTGGAAGATCATGGCGATCTCGTTTCCACGAAGCTCACGCATTTCTTTTTCAGGGAGCTTAACAAGATCAATGGGGCCGCGGGTTTTGCTGTGATAGATGATCTGTCCGCCGGTGATCTTACCCGGAGGGTTTGGGATCAGCCGCATAACAGAAAGAGAGGTCACCGATTTACCGGAGCCGGATTCACCAACAATACCGATGGTTTCACCACGCGATAAGGTAAAAGAAATATCATTTACGGCTTTCACTGTTTCGTCTTCCGAACGAAATTCCGTAACAAGGTTTTTGAGTTCCAGTAAAGTTTCTTTTGCCATCAGGACAGGATTTTTCAAGAGAGCTAAAAGTACTGTTTGTTGAGGAAATATGCAAGGGCAAGCGATAGATGCGTTTTATGGGCGACGAATGGGGAAACGGAATAGAAATGTTTGTATTCCGTTTTTTTACTCTTTCGCTGAAGCTTCAGTGTAGGCGCATGGAAAGCACCAAAAGTTATGGAAATTTCCTTTCCTTTTACTTTTTGGCGCCCAAAAAGTAACAAAAAACCTTTTGATCTTAAAAGGCGATTCGCAACTCCGCTATCGCTCGTTGCCATCACGGTTAAAAGCTCGCCATTCTTATTCTCCCAGCATTTTCCTTAGCCAATAATTTTTGATTTGCGATATTAATATCGCAGGCGATCATTTCCCGTTATCGCTGCCTAAGATCAAAAACGTAACATTTGAACAGTATCGTTTTAAATTTTATAATTTATCCGGATTTGAATTCATGGAGATATTGCTCCTGAAATTACAAAGTATTACGAAGCTAGATTACGAAAAAACACCCTGCAAGACCGAAGCGGAATTTTCTTTACCCCTCTCCTTTGGAGAGGGGGCAAGGGGTGAGGTCTGTGAGTTTACAGAACCAGCACGATGTGACGCTCCGTGAATAACCCGGCTCTGCGTGCTCTGCGCCTCTGCGAGAAACCTTTTGAATCTGCTTGATGGGTAAGCGGTGAGGTCTTTTATTTTTTATCAGGATAAATCCACAACGCAATTTTCCCTGGACCACCATCAACCGTCAACTCTACACTTTCATCCTTCAGATTGATTTTAATATCTCCGAAATTTTCAGAATGAATGCTCCAGACAAAATACCCCATGGCTGTTTCACTGCTGCCATAGTGCTCATCAAGATAGATTTTAAAGGAGTTAAAAACGGCTTCAGTATTTGCAGGATTGGTAATGTATATATCCGACTGGATTTCATTCAAACCGTTTTCATCAAAATCATAACTGATGTTGTAGCTTCCTGTTGTATCATCAATCTTGTATTCATAATAAAGATAACCGTCATCCACTTCGATAGGCTGAGATAGTTCCCCTGCCTGAACAGAATCCATTTTATCACCGAGGTTGAAGCCACGGAAAGCACCGGATTCTTCACGAAAAACTTTTTCAACTACCGGTCCGTATTCCGACATGCCCGACTTGTCCGGACCACAGGCTGCAAAAAACAGGATCATGCATATTACGGTAACAAGGAGGGTTGATTTTGAGAACATGGTACAAGGTTTTTACAATTCAAAGATAGTAAGAAAAGAAGGGAAGGCCGGTCGTTAAGTGAGAATAATATTTTTTGGATCAAGGAGAGATTCGCCTTTAAACTTCAATAAAAGCTGCGCTACGGTAAGAACATCTTTCTGGCAGTAAACAACAATCCGGGGGAGGTTCTTTTCCTCCCAGTAAACACGGGCCACATCACTGCCATCGATATCATCTTTCGGCGTTGGAATATTAAAAACGGCAGCGAGTAAATTAAGGGAAGTGTAATTTTTATAATCACCGAATTTCCAGAGTTCCATTGTATCAAGGTGTGGAATCTCCCAGGGTTTTTTTCCGGCGATGTTAAGTGTTTTCGGCAGCTTGATCCCATTGATCAGCATCCGGCGGCAGAGGAACGGAAAATCGAATTCTTTGCCATTGTGCGCGCAAAGCAAATGTTCTTTACGATTGTAATGTTTGTTCAGAAGCTCCGCGAATTCTTTGAGGACCTGCTGCTCATCGTCTCCATAAAATGATTTAATGCGGAAATTTCCATCATTGAAAATTCCCACAGAGATACAAATGACTTTCGCGAACTCCGCAAAAATCCCGGATTTCTTGTATTGCTGTTCCGGAGTTTCGGTGGTGCTGAAGCGGAATTTAAAATCCCATAATTCTTTAAATCGTTTCGGGAGCTTTTTGTAATCGTAAGTTAATGGAACCGTTTCCACATCAAGGAACAGCACATTAGAAAGTTTGATTGTTTCAAGCATAATTTTTTATTAGATGATGCTGATTATACTTGTTCGGGGAGTAACGGAACAAATGTTTTTTGTTGATGATAATGAATTTCAAAATTTGAATGATGAGCCTTCCCGCGTTCTCGATACAATTTCGTGAAAAACGAAATCACTCGAACTGACCTTGCCCACATTGCGATCTTTCGTCTATGAGAAAACCTGTTTGATTTACCGGATCATCACACCTTTTTTATTGACCAGCGGAACGAGAATAAAATTTTCTTCTTTGATGGTCTCCGGCAAAAATATGTATTTTTTATCGTACATCACTTTGTTGATGTAAAAACTCAGCCAGAACTCATTGTTCAATCCGAAAACATCTTCTGTAACGGGTTCGATCTTCCGGAAGGACTTCGGCTCCAGCTCATCAAGAAAATGCCGCAGAGTCGAGGTTTTTACATCTTGCCCGTCAAAATTTCCGTAGCCTTGAGAAGTAATCAGGACACCTTCTATCTTTTCGTTTTTCATATTCACGAGCCAGGCATTCCATTCATATTCACCTGTTTCGTTTTTTTCGCGGATCACTGCAACTGCTATGTCTGTAACCTCGGGAGGAGTAATGTCTTTTTTCATTTCAAAGTTCAGCGTAAACTATTTTTAATCTACTTTAATCCTTACCCATTTTTCTCAGCAAAATTGCTTTCTACTTTCAACCACTACTAACTACTAACTACTAACTACCAACTACCAACTACCAACTACCGACTACTTCCCCCCGTACATTTCCAGCGCGGCATCCATATAATAGAACATATCCAGCGGATGCTCATTTCCTGCTCTTTTTTCTCTTTTTCTTCCCATTCGTACAATCACCATTTTTTCATCAGGGATACAAATAATGTATTGCCCGAGGATCCCTCTTGCGTAGAATATTTTATGCCCTTTATAATCGGGGATCAGCCACCATGCATAGCCGTAAAGCTCATTCGGCTTCCCGTTGATGTCTAATAAAGGTGCAGGGTTCACCGACTCTTCAACAAAATTTGCTGGGATCAGCTGCTGACCGTTCCATTTTCCGGAATCCAGATAAAGCTGTCCGAAACGTGCGAAATCAGGAGCATTGGAGTTGAAGCAGCAATAGGCTTTTTCCATTCCGTTTTCATGATCAAGGCTCCACAGTGCGTCATTCTTCGCGCCCAGCGGTTTCCATAATTTTTCAGAAGCATATTCGCTTAGCTTTTTTCCTGTTGCTTTTTCAAGGATAAAACCTAATAGCTCCGTGTTCCCGCTCAGGTATTTGAAAACTTTTCCCGGCTCTTCTGTTACTTTATATCCGAAGGTTAATTTCTGGAGATCGCTTCCATAAAAGGCTTGTGCAGGGTAGGCGAGCGGACTCACATAATCTTCATCGAAGTTGATGCCGGAGGACATGGTGAGCAGATGACGGATAGTAAGTTTTGAGTTATCACCTTCTTTAAATTCGGGGAGAAAGTCGCCGGCAGGCTGATCCAGGCTCTTGATCTTTCCTTCTTCGATGGCTGCACCAATCAGGATCCCGACAAATGTTTTGGCCATGGAAAACGAATTTATTTTCGAATCAGCATTAAAGCCATCCCAGTATTGTTCATGTAGAAGAGCACCGTCTTTTATAACAACAAACGCGATGGTTTGCATCGTTTCGAAATTCCCGGTTTGTGATTCAGGGATCTGTTTTGAATTATAGCCTTCCGCTTTTTCCCAGGGTTGATGTGTTCCGGCTTCGACTGTCCTGTTATCAAAAATATCATATTCATCCACACCCGGCCCGGAGCGTCCTTTCAGGTAGGTGTTCCCAAGTCCCTTGTAAATGTAGGTGCGTCCACTGATTATGATCGCGAGGTTTATTAGCACCAGGATGATCAGGAGCCATTTGCCAATTTTCTTTAAAATCTTCATGAAACAGGGTTAATTGTGGAGCATAAAAATAAAGGAATTAAACGGAATAAAAAATTGCTCAGATCCAGCTAAAAACAAAAAGTTCAAAGCCGAGATAAGCTTTGAACTTTTTGAATGAAGATTGTTGTGCAGTAGATGTTAGAACTGTACTGATATAGGGTGCGACTCCGTAAATTTAAAGATTCCTCCGCTGCGGTCGGAATGACGGTGCAGCGAGCTTGCAAACCTCAGTGTCACTCTTTGCTTGACCCAGAGTCTCAAATAATGAGAGGTTCAAAAAATGAGATTCCGGATCAGGTCCGGACTGACAGCGCAACGAGCAATTCATACCGGACTGACCCTTCAATAAAAACAAAAAAAGCGCTCCATTCACGGAGCGCTTCTTCAATTTCAAAAAAAATTCTATTTCGTTAAGATCAGCTTCTGGATCATTTTATCAGTTCCTGTTTTCACAGTTACAAAATAAGTTCCTGCTGACATAGCTGCAACATTCAATTGTTTTGTTTGGCCTTGTAAAGCATTTTCAACTGACCATGATCCAACAACTCTTCCTGTAAGATCCGTCATTTCAATTACTGCTGATGCATTCACCGCTGATCCAAACAATATGTTCACAAGGTCACTTGCTGGATTTGGATAAACAGATACAATGTTGTCTGAATCGAAAGTATTGATTCCAACAGAACTTGTTACAGTTGCTGTAACCGGTGTTCTTGCGCTGATACAGTTGTAAGATGGCGCCTGAACTTTCCAGTCATAGAAATAATAATAATAGCTAGGTCCCTGATCAGATCCTGTTAAAGAGATCATTCCCGGGATCGTGTATGGGTAGCTTACACCAGAACTGCTTCTCTGGAACTTAGGGTTGGTTGTTCCAAAATTAGTTGTATTAAGCGCTCCGTCAGTAGTTAACTGGTAACCTGTTCCCGGAGTTAGAGGGAAGTTAAGCGTAAGGATTGTAGTATCAGCAGGTACATTGATAGTAAGGCTGTTGATCACCGTTCCGGTAGAGTTTTTCAGTTGAATGGTACGTGTTCCTGCCGTAACAGTATAAACCTTCACTGTGTTCAATGTGCATGGCGCAAGAACATCGAAATCAACACCGCTATTGGTAACACCTGTGCTGTAAAGACTTGTTCCGGTGTGATTCAATTGACCTGTTGCGTTGATGGCTCCGGTGTATGTATCGGATTCTTCAACATAATAAGTTGTTGTGCTGCTGATTACAGG
>JALYRR010000208.1 GCA_030855265.1 Bacteroidota bacterium
ACAAGTTGTGAGGGTTGGGTCAGTTCGAGTGATTTTGTTTTTCACAAAATCGTATCGAGAACGAGGGCAGCAATAGTAAATCAATTCGTTATTTCGGAGCCCTTCACCCTTTGAAGGGGAGCGGTAGGATATCAAAATTTATTGAAGATTGAATTTTTAAAAACAAATGCACAAAGGAAAACTCGTCATATTTTCAGCACCATCAGGCGCAGGTAAGACCACCATCGTGCAATACCTCCTGAAGAAAATTCCCAAACTGGAGTTTTCCGTTTCTGCCTGCAGCCGTTCCAAGCGCAAGGAAGAAACACATGGCGTGGATTATTATTTCATATCTGTGGATGAGTTCAAAGCAAAAATTATAAATGAAGAATTTGCAGAATGGGAAGAAGTGTATACCGATAATTTTTACGGAACATTAAAAGCGGAGATCGAACGGATCTGGAAGAAAGGACATCATATCATTTTCGATATGGACGTGGTAGGCGGACTCAATCTCAAAAAACAATTCGGCGACCAGGCACTCTCAGTTTTCGTGATGCCGCCAAGCATCGAACACCTGGAACGCAGATTAAAAAGTCGCGAAACAGAAACCCCTGAAAGTATCGCCCGCCGCCTTGGCAAAGCCGAAGTAGAATTAAAAACCGCCACGAATTTTGATGCCATCGTTCTCAACGATACACTCGAACATGCTTTTGATGAAGCAGAAAAAGTGGTCATGGAATTTTTAAAAGAAAGCGCAACTCAGGCAGGATAATTATGGCAAAATATCTTACAATAGACATTCACACCCACATCCTTCCTGAAAACATTCCGAACTGGAAAGAAAAATTCGGCTACGGAGGTTTTGTTCAGCTGGAACATCTCGCTGACGTAAAACACAATAATTCCTGTTGCGCAAATATGATTCTCGATGATGGAAAATTCTTCCGTCAGATCGAAGACAATTGCTGGAGCGCTGAAAGACGCATGGAAGAATGCGATCTGCATCACGTGGATGTGCAGGTATTATCTACCGTTCCCGTTATGTTCAGCTATTGGGCAAAACCTGAAGACTGTCTCGAAGTTTCCGTTTTTCTGAATGATCATATTGCTGATATAGTAAAAAGATATCCGAAGCGTTTTATCGGTCTCGGAACTCTACCGCTGCAATCACCGGAGCTGGCCATAAAAGAGTTGCGCAGATGCAAGGAAATCGGCCTTGCCGGAGTTCAGATTGGTTCGCATGTGAACGACTGGAACCTGAATGATCCGAATCTCTTTCCTGTTTTCCAAGAATGTGAAAAGCTGGGAATGGCTGTGTTTGTTCATCCCTGGGACATGATGGGACAAGATAAGATGCAGAAATACTGGCTGCCCTGGCTTGTTGGAATGCCTGCAGAAACGTCATTGGCTATTTGTTCGATGATCTTCGGTGGCGTATTTGAAAAACTGCCGGAACTTCGTGTTGCTTTCGCGCATGGCGGAGGATCATTTCCTGCAACGATTGGCAGGATCGAGCATGGATTTAATTGTCGCCCCGATCTTGTTGCTGTCGACAATCCTGTTAATCCCCGTGAATATCTCGGAAGGTTCTGGATCGACAGTCTTGTTCATGATGATGCTATGCTGGATTATGTTGTCGGAATGTTCGGGGCCAACCGTGTTGCACTCGGTACGGATTATCCTTTCCCGCTCGGGGAACTGGAGCCGGGAAAACTCATCCGTGAAATGCCGTATGAACGTGATGTAAAAGAATTACTTCTGAATGGCGCCGCGCTGGAATGGCTCGGGTTGAAAAAAGAGGATTTTCTCTAAGCCATTTTCTCAAGATGGATGTCATCCTATTTATACTCGTAATCCTTGGTCCGCTTGCTTTCCTGTTTTTCCTCGCCTGGCTCATTCAATCAGGCTATAAACTGTTCTCAGGAAAGAGCCTGCTTTTTCTGAAAGATAAGGGGGCAGACCTTGAATCCATTCTCTCCGAACGCTCCAGCTATTACCGGAAGCTGGATGCACATCACCAGGTTGTTTTCCGCAAGCGCCTCAGAATTTACATGAATGATAAAACCTTTGAAGGCAGAAAGGAACAGGTTGTCACGCAGGAGATGCGCGTACTCACCAGCGCAGTGGCAATTCAGATAACGATGGGACTGGATGATTTTCTGATGGACAATTTTCAGAAGATCATTTTTTATCCCCAGGCTTACAAATCAAAAGTGACCGGAAAGTATCATAAAGGAGAGGTCAATCTTGGAGGGATCATCGTACTTTCCTGGCCCGATTTCGAAGCGGGATTCCGCAAGCAGGACAATCTCAACCTGGGGCTTCATGAGATGGCGCATGCGCTTCGTTTCGATCAGTTCAAAGGAGATTATGATCAGTTCTTCGCGGATTATTTTTCGAAGTGGTCGATGATTGCGCAGGACGAATTTAAAAAAGTCAGAGATAAAACGGAAACAACAATTTTCAGGGAATATGCCGGGAGCAATATGAATGAGTTCTTTGCAGTTACCGCCGAACACTTTTTTGAAAATCCTGCCATCTTCAAAGCACAACTGCCGGTATTGTACAGACACACCTGCATCCTGCTCAACCAGGATCCAATGCAACACAATTCCGGAATTGGCTGCCGTGGTAATTTGATGAGTGAGTACAACATTGTGCCGGAAAAAGAATTGCTGAGCACCACTTATAATTTCCTGCCGCTGGTAATTCTCATTGGTTTTTTAGCTCTGGAAATCTTTTTATACTTTGAGGCAGAAAAGGACAACCGCGGGACGAGTATGGTGCTTATCACGACTTTCACAGTTGTTGCAGGGATTATTCTCAACCTGAGAATGCGGAAGATCATCATCTGCAGCAATGCTGTGGTGCTTCGCTATCTGGTATCAACATATTTTTCACCTCTCAGGATCCTGAGCTTCGATCATGTTGTAAAAGCCGAGATGAGTAAAGAAGAAATCCCGAGTGATTCAGGATCGGTTAATGTGTATGCGATGGAACTTTATTATTACGACAAAGGAAAAATTGAAAGCAGCCGATTGGTTGCTTCTCCGCGTGAGCTGAGGGATATCGGAAGGAAACTGTATGAGTTTAAAGTGCCTGTACGAGTGATTGTGCCTGAGTTGAAGTGGGAATGATTGCGGAGCCGTCATTGCGAGGGAGTCTTTCGTGACCTTGGCAATCTCAAGTTGACTTTTCACTTTATTTTTTTACCGCAGAGAAAAGGGAGAAAAAGAAGGAGGACCGCAGAGGTATTAGAGTTTGTCCCATAGGATGATTTTTAGTTAATGAGTCCCTTGTTCTCGATACATTTTTTCTGAAAAAGAAAAAACACTCGAACTGACGGGTTTTGGGAGTTGGTACTGAATTATAATATTGGTAGTAATTATAATTCATGGTGATTAGGGTTTTATTAAGAGATCTCCAACTCGTATTTAGTCAACAATCCTGAAAGTCCTGCCGAGGAAAATTTTGCCTTCCTGATCTTGTTACCCTCCGGGTCGATGGAAAAGTTGAAGGATGTTTTGAAGTCGGCTTTCTCGAGGATGGTATTGTCGAAAACAGCATAGCTTAAATCACAGTTATCGAAAAGAGAGAGGCTGAGATCACAGTCGGAAAAATTGACTTCTTTCAGCGAGCAGTTTTTAAATTTTGTGTTTTTGATTTTGTTCCGGAAGAAGGAGGAATGTTCGAGGTTGCAACCATCGAAGCTGAATGAAAGCCCAATGCCATTACAATCTTCGAAGCGCAGCCCCAGCATTTTGCATTCGTTGAATTTGACTTCGCGGAATGCTGATTTATTAAGATTGGCAAGACTGATATTACAGCCAATGAATTCGCAACCACTGAAGATAATTCCGGAAAGGTCCGTTCCTGAAAATTCACAGGATGTAAAACGGCAATTCTCATATTCGCCTTTCGGAAAAGGAATCTTTGCGTAATCTGTTTTACTGAAGTGTTGATCCTGGGTGTAAGGCATTCGTCTGTTTAACTTGGGTCACAAATATATTCTGAAAAAAATGAAACGATCAAATCTGTTTAATAAGTATTAAATTTAATTTCAGATTCCGACATCCGCAAATTAAATGCTAGGTCCTTTTTGGTTTCTTTGGACGACCAGACCAAGTAATCCAACCCGGCCCATAACAAAAACCATCCTGCCGGTTCACATATCACAAGTAAAAAATGCACCGGATAAGAATTCGGTTTTATAAAGGAAATATAACTTGCTACGGCCATAATCAGAACCCCGATTGTGGATAGGATCCAGCCACGTTGATTGCGTTTTTTTAAATCCAGTTTCATTTGTTGATAGATGTCCTGAAAATAAGAATGCAATCTTTTGACGATTACTTTTTCAATTTCTTTATCTCTCTTTTTTTCCGGCAACAGAAGATTCAAAACCATTTTGTGTTCCGATTTGCTTTTCAGGATGTTTTGAGCCTGGGTTATAAAATCATCCGACAATGTTTTTTGGTCATAGTCACTGGGGTCAAAGGATGAGAAAATATCATCATACGAATCAAGTAATACACTGACACCAGCCAGCTCAAGCATTGTTTTCTTTGGATCTTCTGTTGTTTTCTTTTCTTCACTCATCATTCAATGCCGTAGCAGGCTCTGTTAAGTCTTATTTATAAATGATCTTTCGTAGGGCAAGGTAGGTGGGTTTGCCATCCTCGAAACATGTTTTGCTGATCCAATTGTTCTTTTCATCGTACACATACTTAAACGTTTCTGTGGTAGAAGTTTTCTGATCATTCGTGTATTTTGCTTTAGGATAGAAATAAACAATTTCGGTTGTGTTGTTCTGAGTATCATATTTTAATGAACGTTTCACCCTGGTAGTATCAGTAAATGCCGCCGAAAACAGATGTGAATATAAGCTGTCCTGAAGAGAATTCCCCTTTTCATCATATGTAGAATTGATCACAGTGTAAGTGCCTTCTCCATTGTGAATCTTTTCGATAACATTCCTTTTGCTGTCATATTTATAATCCACTTTCAATGTCAGCGTATTATTCTGATTGTAATTTCGGATGGCTATATCATTTCCGTTCTGATCCGTGAACACAGTATCCTTGCTGTACATTTCACCATCTGCTTTATAGGAAGTCACTTCGCGGATATTTCCGGAGTATGTATATTTCTTTTTGTAATTGGTAGTTCCATCAGAATTGAAGCGATTTTCTTCTGTCAGCTTTCCTTCCTTGTCGTAGCTGAATGTGAGTTTATACAACAAAGTCCCATCACGATAAAAAGCGTTCTTCTCGATCATATCTCCCTGCTCATTATACCTGATCAGAAAATTATTTTCGTCATTCCCGGATTTTTCTCCCTGAACGATCTTTCCTTCTTTTTCTTCCGCTTTATAATAATCCTGTCGGAGTTCAGTAATGGGACCATTAAGATTGCTGCGGCTGAGGTCAGATTTTTTCTGGAGAATAGTCTGATTTTTATCAGCAGTCTGACAAGCAAATAAAAGAAGAATAGGAAAAAGCCGGAGAATAAATTTCATTTGATTAGAATTTAACGATCCTCAAAGCTAATGAAATTCGGATTGCTACTAGAAAGTAGATAGGAAAGAAGGGGGGGGTAACATACGTTATAATAAAAGTCATTAATGCCAACGAATTTGTTTTGTTTGGATTATCTATTTTAATTTTATTCAATCTTAATGTGATTACTTTAGCAATTAGTCCAATTTGAAAATGGTGGAGTTGTCGCAATACACTTTGTTTTATGCTTGTTAAATGGCCATTTCTCATTTAAAATTATTATTTATATTTAACGTATGAATAAAATTGTCACCGTGCTTTTGTTTCTCTTTTTATTCTCTTGCAACAACAAAGATAATAAGCGGGAAGTTTCTTTTGTTCCAAAGGTAACACAAGCCAATGGTTACCTAGTACCCAAAGACAGCGTGGCTGAGCCAAAGGTCGTTGCGGTTGATGAAAGTAAACTCAAAAAAATAAATGCCGGCATACCAAAAGGTCTGCCCACTAATTTAAACGTACACCTTGCCGAAATACATAAAGTTGTTTTGGTTGACAAACCCAAAATTATTACACCTGGCACCGATACTTTTTCTCTGCCGAAAGTCATACCCGCCACCGACAGCCCTTTTATTGCAAAACAGCCCAAACCCATTCTTTCTTTACCGTTGCGAATGAAAGATGGCGCCACCTGCAACATACAATACCTTGATGTTGATCAGGGAATGAATTCCTCTTACGTTAGGTCAATCTTAGAAGATAAAAGCGGAAACCTTTGGTTCGGTACAGATGGCGGAGGCGCAAGTAAATACGATGGAAAAACCTTTACGCATTATACTGATAAAGAAGGGTTAGGCAATAATACCGTCTGGTCAATCATAGAAGATAGAAATGGAAACCTTTGGTTCGGTACTAATGGCGGAGGTGTAAGTAAATACGATGGAAAATCCTTTACGCATTATACCGAAAAGGAAGGCTTAAGCAATAATAC
>JALYRR010000209.1 GCA_030855265.1 Bacteroidota bacterium
AAAGTGGAATTGCTGATGTCCCAGTTCGGACTCGACCAGCCTGTCATTGAGTTACCATCCGAAGCAAAAATAATCACCGGATTTCCAAACTTCTTAACGATGGTATCGGAAAAAGTATACAAGCCATTATCAACCGTAATCATATATCGGATCACTGTTCCCGGGACAATGGGATTCAATGTAAAGGATATGGAATCGCTTACTTCATCAAGCATATTGAGTGTTGAATATGATTTTGGAGCTCCCACACTTGCAATTTCCGGCCCTATCGGAACAATGGAAACCGTATACGTTGCAGGATCTTCCATTCCGAGGCGCTGCAATTTATAATTGAGGAATCCGCTGGTGGTTGGAATGTAGTTCGGTTCATCATCCGATGCTGCGGCATATTTCAAGGCAAGATGAACGAGGTGCAGGTTCTGCCAGATGTTCTCTTTGCAGATATCCACTATCCGCGAAGAAGGCGGCCAGAAACCTTCGTCAGACCTTCCTGCTTCCGGAGTCATCCCAAAGATCTTCGGTTTGGAGATCTGTTCACCATACTGCCAGTCGTCAACCGAACCATTGGTCGGATACAACACTGTTTGAGGAGCCGTACCAAAGGAATACTTATTATAAGTAGTGAGATGGGAGCCATATTCATAAAACTGAGCGGAGTCGGGCATAAATGCGGGCGCGTATCCATAAGAATAGATCAGCAAATTACCGTAGGTATGGTTGTTCAAACTTAAACGAAAGGTATGAGCATTCGAAAAATCCCTGATGTTCTGTGATTCAGCTTCGGAGAATGCAGCGGTGCCTCTGTAAGTTTCCGACCATTTGCTGGGAGAGGAACCAACATTATCATACGCCCAGTTATATCCGTAGTTTCGGTTGATGTCAACACCGAAACTTCCTCCTCCGTTGTCGCGCCTGTTTTTTCTCCACATTCCGCCACCGGCAGGATCCGTGGTTTCATTGTAAACATAACCGTCAGGATTCGTAAGCGGCATAAAATACATTTCGGAATTGTTCACGAGGTATTGCACTTCAGGATTTCCTGCATAGTTCTCACATAAATAATACATATATAGGATCAACTGTGAAACGGATGCGGGCTCGCGGGCATGATGCGCTGAATTATAAAAAACTTCCGGCTCTGTTTCATCCGTGAGAGGGTTGTCAGATATTTTCATCCAGTACATCGGACGGCCTTCTATGGTGGGAACTCCGATTGTTGATTTTGCTTTTACAATAGATGGAAAAAGGGTGGCGAGGTTATCCATGTGCCACATAATTTCTGAGTAAGTAAAAAAACCACCCATGCTTCCTAAAGAAAAATTAGTTGGAGTGGGATAAACAGGCGGCGTTTTACAGCCAATTGATAAAGGAGAAACGCCGGGATCTTCACTTTTGGAAGTTTGATTAAGATTCTGCTCTTTATAAAATTTCTTCACATCATCGATGAGGATTTCCATGCTGAAACCTTGCTGTTTTACGATAGCCATTTCTGTTTCAGAAAAATCGGAGATGAACCAGAATCCTTTTTTCATTTCACCGTGTTCCATGGAAAGTCCGGCGGATGCCAATTGACTGATCCCTTTTTCATCGGTGAAAATTTTTATCCGGGAATATTTTTCTTTCTGGGCGAATGAGTTTATCCCCTGAAGGAGAATGAGAAAAAGGAAGAGTTTTTTCATGGAAATATAATTAGAGGGTCCTATGAACAAATCTAATTAAAAATTACGGGAAAGGCAATGGCCTCGTCATTTCGGAATGATCCGGAATCTCATTTTGAACTTCGCTGGCAGAGTTAATCTTAGCATGTCAGTTCGAGCGCCAGCCTGCCGGCAGGGAGGGAGTCGAGAACCACTATGGTATCTCTATTTTATTCATAGTTCTCTACTTCGCTCGAACTGACAGCAGAATAATGATTAAACCTTTTCTTTTTTCTTTTACTTTTTGGCGGCCCAAAAGTATCAACCTGCCGGCAGGCAGGCAGGAAAACCTTTTGATCTTAAAAGGCGATTTGAAGCTCCGCTGTCGCTCGCTTCAACCGCGGTTAAATGTTCGGCATATTTATTCTCCCAGCATTTCCCTAACCATAATTTTTTGTTTTGCGATAATACTATCGCAGCCGAACATTTCCCGCTATCGCTGCTTAAGATCAAAAACGTAACAATGGAACTGTATTGTCAGGAATTGTATTTTCATGTTTATGTAATATCCAAGGCAATTTGGATTTAAAAAATACATAGTGCGGCCGAAGCTTAATCATTAGAACCATGGATGAAAACCTTGGCATTTAAAACATTACGAAGCCGCGGGGAGGTTTGGCCAGGCGCGATGCCGAGTTGGGGTGAACCTGATTTTTTTAGAAGATCTTAATGAGAGCTTTAGTCCTCGCAATTTAGATCTTCAAAAAAATCAAGAGAGGCGGGAAGCGATCGCCTGGTCTTGACTTTTTTGTTACTTTTTGTGTTCAAGACAAAAAGTAAAGAAGTAAAAAGAATTCCTTTTTATTTTTCCTTTACTTTTTGGCGGCCAAAAAGTAACAACCTGCCTGCCGGCAGGCAGGAAAGCCTTTTGATCTTAAAAGGCAATTCCTGCCTCTGCTCGCGCTCGCCAGAATCGCGGTTAAATGTTCGGCATAGTTATTCTCCCATTATTTCCCTTAACCATTATTTTTTATTTTGCGATAAAAATTCGCATCCGAACATTTTCCGTTATTGCTGCTTAAGATCAAAAACGTAACATTCGAGCTTATCGGCAGGAATCATATTGTTAGTGTAATGGAGAATTCAAGGCGATATGATTTTAAAGATGCATAGTGCGAGCGAAGCGAAATGCTATCGTTCCCTTCTGATCGGATTGATCTTTAGAGGATTTGCGCTGATCTCCTGATAAAACTTTCTTCTTTTATAGATATCGATAGCAGCATAAACGGCTCTGCGGAAGGATTCTTCCGAAGCTTGATTTTTCCCTGCGATATCGTAGGCGGTTCCATGATCCGGAGAAGTTCTCACGACAGGAAGTCCGGCCGTAAAATTAACACCTGAATTAAACGCAATTGTTTTGAAAGGAATGAGTCCCTGATCATGATACATGGCAAGAACCGCATCAAAGTTTTTGTACGCACCGTTCCCAAAAAACCCATCGGCAGGATACGGCCCGTAAACAAGCATGCCTTCTTCTTTGGCTTTATTGATGGCCGGGATGATGATGTCATTCTCTTCGTTCCCGATCACGCCATTATCTCCGGCATGCGGATTTAATCCAAGCACAGCGATCTTCGGCTTACGAATTTCAAAATCCTGAATGAGTGATTTGTTGAGCGACTGAAGCTTCTTGCTTATTTTTTCGGTGCTGAGAGCTTGTGCCACTTGTGTGACAGGAATGTGTCCGGTAACAACAGCAACTTTTAATGAATCGCTGACAAGAAACATCAAACTGTTTCCGCTGCCGAATTTATCTTCGAGATATTCAGTGTGTCCCGGAAAGTTAAATTCCGGTGATTGAATATTTTCCTTGTTGATTGGAGCTGTAACCAGAACATGCACCTTTCCCTGAGCAAGTGCATAAGCAGCAGCTTCAAGAGATTTAAACGCATAGGTTCCACCGGATTCCGTTTGTTTCCCCAATTCAATATTGATCTCCTCTTCATATACGTTGATGAGGTTGGCACGCTTGTGATTGATCTCGGAAAAATCCTTGATCGGGTTGAAACTGAAATCTTCTATGTTAAGTGATTTTCTGTGAAACGATGCTGTTTTAGCGGAGCTGAATAATACAGGAGTACAAATCTCCAGCATTTGCGGATCAAGAAATGTTTTTATGATCACTTCCAACCCGATTCCGTTTATATCTCCTTGCGAAATTCCAACAATAATTTTTTCTTCCATTCTTTAATTTTCCTTGAACTTTTTGAATCTATTAATAGTTTGCTCCTGCGGAGCATTTTTGACTTAAGATTATTTGCGTTCCGTTTGGTAAATCCCCTACAGGTCGCTCCTACGGAGCTGATTTGTATTTCTTGCCATTGTCTATATACAGTCTGCTCCTCCGGAGCACTTTTTCTCATGAGATCATTTGCGTAGTCTATAAATAGTTTGTTCCTCCGGAGCACTTTTTCTCATGAGATTATTTCGTACCATTTGTAAATCCCATAACAGGTCGCTCCTACGGAGCTGATTTGTATTTCTTGCCGTTGTTTATAAACAGTTTGCTCCTCCGGAGCACTTTTTGTCATTATTCTTCCACCCATCCAACAATCTCAGCCAGTGAATTCACCTCCAGTGATGTCCACTTCTTCGTTCCTGAATTCCATACTGCTACACCCTGCGGATAACGCTCTCCTCCAATCACCATATCATTCTGAACCGCTGCATATCCATTTGTGGTTTTTGAATTTTCAATTTTGCACCATTTTTTTCCCGCCTCATTTGCTTCGTATTTGATTGTTCTGCCGTATTTGGGATTTTCATCCGATTCAACAAAAAAATTATTTCCAAGCGGTTCGAATATCAGTTTCGTTGCCAGTTTCTTTTTTACATCAATGAGGAACCTTCCTTTACCACAGGAATAAATTATGGATCCGTCTGTAGCCCATTCAAAACTGGTGCTTTGAGCCGTTGCAGGAATTTCGTGTATTTCTGCCACCTTCTCGGATGTTTTATTGAGATTCACTTTTACGATGCTGACAGAATGCTGATCCTTGCTGAAATTTGCAAAAAGAAAATTAGAATTGTCGATCCAGAAAATCGGGAACTTCCGTTTGATGTCATCACCAAGAAGAGGCTGCGCTTCGCCATAACCTGCATCTTTCACAAGCAGATCTTTTTTCCCTGAAACATGGTAGGCAGAAATAGAATAGGGTTTTGTTGTTTCATCCACCTCAACATCCGGTCGTTTTACCGGAGCATAATTTGGGTTTTCTACTTTGCCATAATTTCCGGTTGCGACATTCAACACTGAGTAATATTTTCCTTTAAAAATATCATTGGTAAAAAAGATAAGACTGTCACCACTCGCTGAAACAAATTCTGCTCTTTCCGAAACAAGTAATTTTTTTGTTTTAATATCGATCACATTTCCGATACCTGTAATGATGTAACGGTTGCGGTAAATGGTGTTTTTACCAAGGTCAAAGCGAACATAATTTCCTTTGACACCTTCCTTTTGTGTGGGCACAGAAAGCAGAACTTCCTTAGACACCATTGCACCATCAACAAAAACATAATTGACAAGATGCTGCAAATGATTTTTAGAAACATTATCGTCATACTCAGCAACCAGCAAAGAAACTTTTTTCTGCGTTGGCAGAAAAGCCATTCCCAAAACAGCAAAGAGCAAAAAAATAATATAGCGAAGGAATTTCATCAAAAAGCAGATCAGTAATTTTTCAGAAAATCAAACAGAAGTCGCACACCAACACCTGTACCGCCCTTCGGTCTGTAACCATCCTTCACGGTTAAATAAGCAGGACCGGCAATATCAAAATGCATCCATGGGTAATCAATATATCTGGCAAGGAATTTTCCTGCGGTGATTGCTCCGGCATAAGGTCCGCCCAGGTTCTTCATATCAGCAATATCGGATTTGATCATTTCATCATAATCATCCCAGAACGGCATTTCTGCTAATCTTTCGAACACATTATTTCCGCTTGCTTTCAACTTATTCTTTGTTCTGTCATCCGCTGTTCCCATGGATACAATCCCGGAAGTTCCAATTGCCGCCACTGCCGCACCTGTAAGTGTCGCCAGGTCGATCACCAGTGAAGGATCATATTTCTTCGCATAGGCAAGTGCATCGGCAAGGATCATTCGTCCTTCTGCATCAGCATTCAGCATTTCAACAGTCATCCCGTTATACATAGTGATCACATCACCTGGTACATAGGCATTTTCGCCCGGACGATTATCCGTGGCAGGAACCAACCCGATCACATGAATAGGTAATTTCGCTTTCGCAATGGCATAGATAGCTCCGGCAACAGCAGCGCTGCCGGCCATATCGCATTTCATCATGTCCATGCTGTTTGGAGTAGGCTTCAGGCTCAAACCTCCGGTATCATACACAACACCTTTTCCTACGAGGATCACCGGTTTTTTATTTTTAGCACGGCTGTGTTTGTATTCCATTATGCTGAATGTAGGCGGCTCAATACTTCCGAGATTTACGGAAAGCAAACCACCCATTTTCAATGCTTTGATTTTTTCCTTGTTGAAAACCTCTACACGAAAACCGGCTTCTTTCCCCATCTTCTGGAACTCTTTCGAAAGCTGAGTCGCAGTAAGGAAGTTTACCGGCTCATTCACCAAAGTACGGGCGAGATAGGTTGCTTCGGTTACTATGGACAGTTCATTCAGTTCCGCAGGACTCACGCCTTTTGAAACAAGCTGAATAGAGTTGAGCGAAAACGCTTCTTTTATTTTGTCTTT
>JALYRR010000210.1 GCA_030855265.1 Bacteroidota bacterium
AATGATTTTGCTATTAGCGCTAACTTTCACCTTGCAAACAAAAGCGATAAATTTGATTTGCCTATCGGAATAGGCTATGGATTCAGCAATTTCAAAGCGGATCTTTCTACCACAGAACATCTCTATGCAAAAGGCGGCATCCTGAATATTCATGTTTCTCCGCATTTTTATTTTGGAAAATACATTGGAATGTTTGTGAGCCTCGGTTACAATAAACATTTATACAATCAGGTGGAAGCTCAGGAGTCCGGAGGAAAAATCTACACTGAAGCAGATGGTGCAACCTGGGATATGGGAGGCGTTTATTTTGAATTCGGAATCGCAGGAAAATTTGATCTTTTCAATAAATCAGAAAAGGAATAAAAAAGATCCAATTACTTTTTTAAAAAACAATTATACCCATGAGAATAATCTTCCTTGCCCTTGTCTTTGTTACTTGTTTATCGTCCTGTAAAAAAGATTATATATGTGTTTGTACAGATTCAACTACCGGAGAAAAAACATACGGAGATGAATTCCGGGCCGGACCTTTAATGAAAGAAACCGTGGAAAAGTCCTGTAAGGCTAATGAAGATGCTTACAATAATCTGGAAGATTGTCACCTGGAGTAATCAGTAAATCTTTATAAAGAATTCTTTATTTTCGTTTCTATCTTTGTAGTGGAAAACCCTTCAAGGAAAGGAATGGTAAAGACCTGCCCTCCGTTTGATTTCACAATGTCAGATCCTACTATGTACTTTTTGCTTTTCTGATCGTTTTCGTTTTCATCATAGTCGGCGCCTTTGACAAGTACATCGGGATCCACTGCATGGATAAGTTCATAAGGAGTATCTTCATCAAATATCACAACGGCATCAACGAAATGAAAAGATGCAAGGACCATAGCCCGGGTCATTTCATCCTGCAGAGGTCGCGATACACTTTTCCCCAGACGTTTTACTGAGGCATCACTGTTAATCCCCACAACAAGCTTTCCCCCAAGATCGCTGGATTTTGCAAGGTAGTCGACATGCCCGCGGTGTATGATATCGAAACAACCATTCGTAAAAACAATTTTTTCACCTTTAAATTTCCAAACGATCAGCGGTTTGATCATGGTTTCGTTTGTGAGGATCTTTGCTTGAAGGACATCAAGTGCGTTGAGCTTTTTTGTAAATGGGACCATGTTTATTTTTTATCCGGAACTGAAGCCGGGATTTCTTTATTCATCAAGGGAAGCAGTATCAGCGACACCAATCCCAACACGAGGATGAGGGAAATTTGTGATGCCCATACAGACCATGCAAAAGCAAAAGCAGGTGGCTCTGCAATCAGATAAACACTCGTGAGAATCAGAATGACGATATACTGGTATGCGCCTGTTCCACCCGGCACCACTGCAATTCCAATGCTTCCAAAAACGGTGATCACCACAGCAACACCAAAACTTAAATGGGAAGTTTCCGCCAAAGCGAAGAAACAAACATACACCTGCAGGATGTACATGAGCCAGATCAATATTGTGTAAAGAATAAATGTGCGTGGCTTATGGACGTCCTTGATGCTTTTCAAACCATCCCATAAACCTTTCAAAAATCCTTTTACTTTTCCGGAAAGCAATGCGCTGATCTTTTTTCTGAAATAATAAATAATACCCGCCATTAATAGAAGCGTAATGATTCCGATGATCAGAACAGTACGATTCTGAACCAACAGATCTGCCTTTCCGGAGAAAAATGAAAAGATTAGCTGATCTGCGATGCCTGAAATTCTGCTGAACTCAAGTGCAAGCATGAGGAAAAAAATAAGGATCAGGCAAATGACATCAAGGGCTCTTTCGCCAATGACGGAACCGAATCCCTGAATAAAAGGCACTTTTGAATACCTGGTGAGTATACCGCAACGGGTAACTTCACCTAATCGAGGAACCGCGCAATTGGCAAGATAGCCCACCATAACAGCAAAAAAAGTAGTGGATGTTTTTGGGAAATGGTTCAGTGGTTCGAGCAGGATCTTCCAGCGAAGTGCTCGCAAATAGTGACTGACGGCGCTAATAACAACAGAAAGCAGGATCCAGGAATAATCTGCGCGGCGCAGGGACTGAGTGATATTGCTGATCTCTTCGTCTGTTTTGTCTTTGATCACCAGCCAGATCAGCAACACACCAATACTGAGGAAGAAGAGGAACTTAAGAATGGTGAGTGAGTTCTTTTTCAAGAGGCAATGAAATAAGTTCTACTTTTTCCCGATCTGAATTCGTACTATGAATTTAATTACCTGAATGAATTGATTTCAGGCCTTATCTCAGTTTATTCGTTTTGGTATCCGGAAACACAACAATCGGCTGATGTTTTTTAGCCAGTTCAAAATCCATTGTCGCATAGGAAACAATAATGATCTGATGTCCAACACTCACTTTCAGCGAAGCTGGTCCGTTCAGGCAAATAACACCGGATCCTCTTTCTCCTTTGATCACATAGGTTGTAAAACGCTCACCGTTATTGTAATTAAATATATCCACCTTCTCATTCTCGATCAGATTGGCGGCTTCCATAAGATCCTCATCAATGGTCACACTGCCGATATAATCAATGTCGGCTTGTGTTACACTCACACGATGGATCTTCGATTTTAAAATTTCTATTTGCATAACGTAACAAAACTAATTAAATAAATTCAATTGGGAAGGAGGTTTTAGACGGGCGACTGCTTTATGAGTATAAAAGGATGTTATCGATCAGTCGCAGCTCTCCGAGTTTCACGGCAATACAGGCCACTGCGCTTTTTGCGCTCTTGAGATCTTTGAGCGGAAGTAATGTTTCGGCATCCGAAATTTCAAAATATTCCAAATTAAACTCCGGATGAAGCTTAAATTGGGAATCAACAAAGGCGCGGATCTCTTCTGCAGAAGCAGAATCCTGCATTTTAGAAGCTTCATGAAGTATCTTGTAAATAACAGGAGCTTTTTCTCTCTCTGCAGGACTTAGGCGAGTATTTCTGGAACTCATGGCCAATCCATCGGCTTCTCTCATGATCGGGCAGGAAACGACTTCTGTATCAAGCCCGAGTTGTTTTACCATGCTTTTTATGATGGCAAGCTGCTGAAAGTCCTTTTGCCCGAAATAGGATTTATGAGGTTTCACCATCCGGAATAATTTACTCACCACCTGAGCCACTCCGTTGAAATGGCCCTGACGATGAGCGCCTTCCATCACCTTATCCAGAGATCCGAAATCTACATGGAGTCCTTCTGTCCAGGTTTTATCCTCCAGATTCAGTCTTTTTTGCTCTATTTCGGCAGGAGAATACATTTCTGTCACTTCGGGAGCAAAAATAAGGTCGCAACCGGCAGCCTGAAGCAGTTGAGCATCCTTTTCAAGAGTTCTTGGGTATTTTTCCAGATCGCGGGGATCATTGAATTGTGTGGGATTGACGAAAATACTACAAACCACCACATCACATTCCTTCTTGGCAGCCTGTATGAGACTCATGTGACCCGGATGAAGCGCTCCCATCGTGGGAACAAAGCCGATTTTCAGCTTTAACTCCCTCACACTTTTAAGGTGTTTTTGAAGTTCCGAGAGGGTGCTACAAATAATCATACATCAAAAAAAGTGTTAATAACCAACAAAATCAACATTAACAGGGCTTCCATTTCGACCAAAGTCGGCAAATGTATTATTAATCCTTTGAAATATCGGATATTTTTGCTTACTTTTGTATAGTTTTTAAAACAGTCTAACCTAATTCGACCTCAATGAAGAAGAAAGCTAGAGTCCTTTTTGTATCGCAAGAAGTTACCCCGTACTTAGATGAAACACCAATGAGTGTCATCGGAAGAAAATTACCACAAGGAATACAAGAACGGGGGAAAGAGATCCGAACCTTTATGCCAAAGTTCGGAATCATTAACGAGAGAAGGAATCAGCTTCATGAAGTCATCCGCTTATCAGGAATGAACCTTATAATCGACAATAACGATCATCCACTGATCATTAAAGTAGCTTCTATTCAATCTGCACGCATGCAGGTTTATTTCATTGATAATCAGGAATATTTTGAACGCAAACACATCCTTACCGATAAGAAAGGCGATCATTTTGCTGACAATGACGAGCGCGCAATCTTCTTTTGCAGAGGCGTGATCGAAACAGTAAAAAAATTAGGCTGGTCACCTGATATCGTGCATCTTCACGGATGGATGACAAGCCTTACTGCTTTGTATTTGAAAAAATCTTTCAAAGACAATCCATTATTTGCTGATACCAAAATTATCTATTCAGTGTATGACGATGAATTCCCGGGGGCTTTGAATAAGGACTTCGCGAAAAAAGTAATGCACGAAGGAATTGAAAAAACGGATGTGGAATATTATAAAAACCCTACATTTGTTAACGTAAGTAAAGCAGCTATTGACCTGTGTGACGCGATCATTAAATCAAGTCCAAAGATCAACTCTGATGTGGAAAAATACATTAAGAAATCCGGTAAGCCGGTTCTTGAGTTTAAGAACGCAGATGAGTACATTGATGCTTACTCTGAGTTTTATGACGCCGTACTTGAAGAAGTGGCGGAACTCGTTGACTAACCTATTTTTATGAACTATATGATACGAACACCTAAGATTTTGCTCCGGGCTTCCGGGGCAAAATTTTTTTTATTGATACCTGTCATCGCCTTGTTATTTTCATCCTGCGATGAATCCAGTGTTGTCGGACTTGATGTTCAACCGGAAGATGATCTTCTGAATGTTGAGATCAAAGACACTGCTACCCTCTGGACAAGAACCATACTTGAAGATTCTTTGCGTACGGACGAATCACTCATCTTTGATGACAATATCCTCCTGGGGAAATATGTAGATCCGATATTCGGAACATCCACTGCTTCATTTTATACCCAGCTGCGTTTATTCGCGAACTCCCCCGTTTTTGGAACAGGTGCTACGTGTGATTCTGTTGTACTTTCACTGGCTTACCATCCTCAAACATACGGTCGCACAAACATGGTTGGCAACAGAAGTCGTTTCCCTCAAAAAGTAAATGTGTATCAGGTGAATGATGATATTCCTGCAACAAGCAGTTTTTATTCCGACACCACTCTTTCTTTGATGTCCACTGACCTTGCCGGAGGATATATTTTCGGACCAAAACCAAACGACAGCATTACCATCGATGGTGCCCGTTTCAAGCCACTATTGCGGATTCCCCTGAATTCCTTATTCGGACAAACAATTCTGAACAATCAAAGCACAGGATCGCTGGCGAACAATACTAATTTTCAATCGCTGTTAAAAGGATTGTACGTTACCACTGAAAACACAAGCATTCCTTCCGGTGAAGGAAACATCATGCTGATGAAAATGCAGGAGTCGGTCCTATCGATTTATTATCACAATGATACCGGAACAGGTACTATAAAAAGATTCGATGTTTCATTGAGCGGAGTTGCACGTTTTTCGCATTTCACACATAATTACAGCGTCATTACACCTGCACTTGCCACACAGTTAGGAATCGCACCGCCGATGCAGAACACAACCACATTCATCCAGGCCATGGCAGGACTAAAGACCCGTGTTGAAATTCCGTATCTGGTTAACTGGTCGGATTCCGGAAGATTAGGAATTAACAAAGCAGAGCTTGTTGTAAAACTGGATACAGATGCAATGTATCAGAAGGATATTTATGAAGCACCGCCGGCACTTGTACTTTATCAGATCAATGATGACGGAACAACTCGTCCCGTAACTCCTGATTATAGTGAAGGATCCAGCTATGTCGGAGGTAGATTTGATAAAGATAAAAATGAATACCGTTTTAATATTGCAAGATATATTCAGCAGGTGACTGACGGACAAAGAGAAAATCGTCCTTTGTTTCTGCAGGCATCCAATGGCTCAAACCTGATTTTTGGAAGCAGTGCCGCAAGCATTGCCAACAGAGTGGTGATTGGCGGTGGTGATCCGACCGGTGCATTTCAAATGAAACTTATAGTTACTTACACAAAAATACATTAACGCATGTGTGGAATTGTTGCATACATAGGCGATAAACAAGCCTACCCTTTTTTGATGAAGGGTTTACAACGTTTGGAATACAGAGGTTATGACAGTGCCGGTGTGGCGCTGCTCAACAAGGATCTCAAAGTATATAAATGCAAAGGTAAAGTGGCCGATCTTCACGCTTTTGTAGGAGACCAGGATACTTCCGGAACCATCGGAATCGGGCATACACGCTGGGCAACTCACGGAGTTCCCAATGATGTAAATGCACATCCTCATTATTCAGCTTCCAAAAATCTTGTGATGATCCATAACGGGATCATTGAAAATTACGGACCGCTGAAAGAAGAATTAAAAAAACGCGGACATGTTTTCCTGAGTGATACAGATACAGAAG
>JALYRR010000340.1 GCA_030855265.1 Bacteroidota bacterium
ATTCTCATTTCCTCCATTGGTGCTGATTACAAATCCTCGAATTTCTATTTAAAAGTGAAAGGCGAACTTGAGCTTGGCCTTGAGAATCTTCGTTTTAATCACCTCGTGATTGTCCGGCCTTCCATGTTATTAGGAAATCGCAGTGAATTCAGGTTGGCAGAAGTGATTGCGAAGGGCGTGATGAAAGGATTGGGTTTCCTGTTTATCGGGAAGCTGAAAAAATACAAAGCGATAGAAGCTAAAACTGTTGCCAGGGCAATGATTCAACTTTCGAAGCAGGATTTGGATAAAGTAAAGGTCTTTGAATCGGATCGCCTTCAGCAATTGGGATTGTAAAATTCAGGAAGCGTTTTTACTATAGCTTACAAACATGTTGATCCAGATAAGTCTGGACAACCTGTAAAGAATGGGCATTAGGACAATGAGCAGAACGCTGAAGCTAATGATGAAGGGAAGTGTGTCCATTGTCCCGATCACACACAGCAATACATACAACAGGATCCCGAATGCAACAGTAATCCCATAACTCACATAAGAAGCCCCGAAATAATAGCCAGGCTCTTTCCGAAAGTCTTCCCTACAGATCCCGCATTTAGCATTCATTTCTGAAAATTTATTGAGATTGTAAGGGTTGTCTGTGACAAAGAAGTTCCCTTTGTGACAATGAGGACACTTGTTCTTAAGTACGCTAAAAAGTTTGGTGCTTTGAAATTCCATTTTGTATCAATCGGTACAAAGTTACTATAATCTTCAGGCAAGAGATGGGGTGGAGTTGATTACAATTTCTGTGCAATCTCAAAAAACTCCGCCTCATAACCTGAATAGGAGGCAGGGCTTCGTTTTTATCGGTTTTCTTTCAGTAATTGCTCTATTTTTTTTGTACCTTTGCAGCCTTAAAATTTGAAGAATGATTTCAGTAAATTCAGTAACAGTATCGTTTGGCGGGTATGATCTTTTTGATAACGTAAGCTTCCTCGTAAATCCCAAAGATAGAATTGGCCTTGCCGGAAAAAACGGCGCGGGAAAATCCACTATGCTTAAGCTTCTGGCGGGTGATCAGAATCCGACCAAAGGAGAGATCTCTAAACCGAACGACTTCCGTATCGGATACCTTCCTCAGGATATGATCCATCAGCAGGGAAGAACTGTTTTTGAAGAAACAGCTACCGCATTTGAGGAAATCCAAAAGCTTGAAAAGAGACTGGATATTGTGACCCATGAGCTGGAAACAAGAACGGATTACGAAAGTGATGCGTATATGAATCTCATTAATGAGCTCACCGACATCAACACAAGGCTGGATGTAATTGGTGCTGCTAACAGAGAGGAAGAGATCGAAAAAATATTAAAGGGATTAGGATTTGAACGCAACGATTTCCATCGCCAGACGGCTGAATTTAGTGGAGGTTGGAGAATGAGGATTGAGCTTGCCAAGATCCTTTTGCAGAAGCCGGATATCCTTTTACTGGATGAGCCAACCAATCACCTTGATATTGAATCCATTCAATGGCTTGAAGATACCATGGGCACATTCAGTGGTTCTGTTATGTTGATCAGCCATGATAAACAATTCCTCGATAATGTGACAACACGTACAATCGAGATTTCCAATCAGAAAATTTACGATTATAAAACAAATTATTCCCGTTACCTGATCCTTCGTCAGGAACGCAAAGAACAGCAGGAATCCGCTGCAAAAAATCAGCAGAAAGTTATTGATCAGACGGAGGCGCTTATTGATAAGTATCGCGCAAAAGCAAGTAAAGCTGCCTTTGCACAATCTCTTATTAAAAAACTAGACCGGATGGAAATTGTGGAAGTTGACGAAAGTGATACTTCAACACTTAGCTTCCGTTTTCCTCCACCAGCTCACTCCGGAAAAATTGTTCTGACTGTAGAGAATGCGGGGAAAATGTACGGCGAGAAACGGATTTTTAAGGATGCTAATTTTATCCTTACAAAAGGCGAGAAGATTGCTTTGGTGGGAAGAAACGGTGAAGGCAAAAGTACCTTGATGAAAATGATCGCTCAACAGATCGATTTCGAAGGAACTGTTCAGCAG
>JALYRR010000341.1 GCA_030855265.1 Bacteroidota bacterium
GTACGTATGTGATAGGAACATTGAGCGCCGGAATAAATATTTTCTCAAAAGGTGAATTTAAACATCTGACTACCGTACCGCAATTACTGCAGAGCAATATTCTTTCGCTCATGACCGACGAGAGATCTGATCTCTGGGTAGGTACTCAATTTGATGGGGTGTTTGTATTGGAGAAAAAAGGGGACACTTATTCGCTGAAACGACACATCAAAGAGTTGAACGGTGTGGATATCCTTGCCGCTGTTAGGATCATTCAGGATAAAAAAGGATCCGTGTGGATCGCAACCTTTAGCGCCGGGTTGTTCCGGTTGGAAGGCGAAAAAGTCACCCATTATACTTCGGAAAAAGGGCTGGGCACGAATAATTTACTGACCCTGTATTGTGATGTAAAGGATCGGCTTTGGATCGGTACCATTGATGCAGGCGTATTGAAATTTGAAAATGAAAAATTCACCGCCTGGTCAGAAAAAGAAGGCCTGGCGAATAAATCGGTATGGTCAATTTCTGGTGATAAAAAAGGGAATCTTTACTTCGGAACCGGTGAAGGCGGACTGAGTTGTTTTGATGAAAAAAAATTCCGAAATCTTGGAATTGCCGATGGATTGTGTTCTAATTACATTCCTGCCTTGACATGGGATCCGGTTGAGGATTGCCTTTGGCTGGGAACCAACAACGGCATTAACAAAGTAAAACTCAAAGATAATTTTGATATCGCTTCCATTCGCCTTTATTCCGAACAAGAAGGATTTAAAGGCATTGAAGTGAACCAGAATGGAATATTGCTGGATGATAACGGCTATTTATGGCTGGGAACGATCAATGGACTTTCAAAATACAATCGTGCGTTTGATTCTCCGAATACTACAGCTCCTAAATTACATCTCAACAACATCCAATTGTTTTATCAGAATGTCGACTGGAAAAATTATACGGAAGAAGTCGATCCGAGGAATAATCTTCCGGTTTCACTTAATCTTTCTCACAGGAATAATAATCTGACCTTTCATTTTCAGGCACTCACAGCAGATAATGTTCAGTATACATTTATCCTTGAAGGCCAGGACGAGGAATGGTCTCCAATGACAACGAATACACAGGCTGTATTTAGTAATATCAATCCGGGTAGAAGTTATACATTCAAAGTGAAGGCAGTGAACAGCAATGGTGTCTGGAGTAACGAAGTGGTCAGTTTTTCATTCAGTGTGGCCCCGCCCTGGTGGCAAACATGGTGGTTCTATACGCTTGCTGTGTTGCTGATCCTTGTGGCTGTTTATGCATTCATCAACTACCGCACCTCAAAGTTGGCGAAAGAGAAGAAGATCCTTGAAGAAAAAGTGACGGAGCGGACAGTTGAGTTGAAGGGTGCGAATGATAAGCTTTCTGTTGCCTTTAATGATATCCGTGACAGTATCAATTATGCGAAAAAAATCCAGGATGCGATCCTTCCATTGGAGGATGAGATAAAGAGGGCATTGCCTCAATCTTTTGTTTTATTCAAGCCCAGGGATGTAGTCAGCGGAGATTTTTACTGGTTCAACAGAAAAGAGGAAAGGATTTATATCGCTGCAGTAGATTGCACCGGACATGGGGTTCCTGGAGCTTTTATGAGCATGATCGGGAATTCATTGCTGAATGAAATCATCAGTAAAAAGGGTCCGCATGATGCTGCCGGCATTTTAAAATCGCTTCACAAAGGGGTTCGTAAAGCATTGAAGCAGGATCGCAATTCCTATGAATCAAAAGACGGGATGGATCTGGCTTTGGCAGTGATTGATACAGGCACAAATACACTGCAATATTCAGGCGCGAAGAGATCGTTATTTTGTTTTTCAGAAGGAGTTTTTTCAGAGGTGAAAGCCGATAAGCAATCCATAGGTGGTTTGGAAATGGAAGATGATTATCATTTTACAAATCATTCATTTCAATTAAAAAAAGGGGATACGTTCTATCTGTTTACGGATGGATATGTAGATCAGTTTGGAGGAGAGAAAGGGAAAAAATATTCGACGAAAAGACTGAAAGAAACCCTTGCCGAGATGCAATCGCTCACAATGGCAG
>JALYRR010000038.1 GCA_030855265.1 Bacteroidota bacterium
GATTAACTGTTACTGTTCCAGTTGCGGTCCCGGTGCATCCGGATAAGGTGTACGTACATGAATAATTAGTAGTTACTCCAGGAGCAACGCTGATCGAAGCTGTAGTTTGTCCGCCAGGAGACCATAAAAAAGTTCCCCCTCCCACGGATGGAGTTGCAGTAAGGGTTGCAGTTTGTCCTGCACAAATAGTTGGTGAATTAATAGTTAGGGTTGCTACGGTGTTAACAGTTACAGTGGAAGTGGCTGTTGAGGAACCGCATGCTCCGGTAGAAGTTACTGTGTAGGTTGTTGATGTAAGTGGGCTTGCAGTAACAGTTGCACCGGTAGTTGAGCTCAGTCCTGTTGCCGGAGACCATGAATACGATGTGGCACCGGTTGCGCTTGCAGTAAGTGTAGCCGACTGTCCTGCACAAATGGTTGCATTGTTTACAGTTGTTGGTGAAACGATTACACAGCTTACGGTTGCTGTTCCAAAAAAGTTTAAAGGTAAAGTTGTGCTAAGGGAACTGTAGTTGGAAAGACAGATTAAATATTGTTGACCACACGTTACATTGATAGGTGGTTGAAAATTACTTATGTCACCGCCTGCTGGCAGTGGGGATGCCATACCTGTAAATCCGTTACACGCGCCATTCCAGTTACAACTTACTGGAGAGATTGAATTGCTAAGGATCTGACCGCATGTGGATGTAGTATACGGAAACATGATCCAGTCAAGACAACCTGTTCCAGGGGCTCCGATCGAGAACTGCAAATTTCCGTTGGAGGCAATATTGACTACCATCCAGGTACTGTTTAATTCTCCTGACAACAAGCATCCGGAATTTACCCCCTGTGGATTAATACTCGGATTACTTACAGTTCCTGAAGTCAATTCATTGGTTGTACCAAAACCATTCGGATCTACAGTAAATGAGGCGTTGCTGCATATATTGACAGCTGAAGAGCAATCACTCGCAACAACCGGCGGCGGTGGTGCTACCCCCGGAGCAGAAATACTCAAACTATAGGAAGGATGGCAAGAGGGTGCCGGCCATGAATCAATCATTAGATAATACGTAACTCCCGCTGTAACTGTAGCAGTCAAACTTGGGCTCCCACTTGATCCTGTGATGTTTCCCACGCAGGTACCTGTAGTAGGACAACCTGCATATAAAAACATTCCCGCCCAGGAAGAGGTGGAGGTCATATTAATGGTGATCGGACCGCTTGTGGTTGGTGTAAATGCATATAACATGTCCTCACCACCTACATATAGATTACTACCACAAGCAACAGTATTTGCTGAAGTGTAATTGTCAACGGAACCGCAATTGGTGAGTCCTGCTCCGCTAAAGGGAAGAGTTATGGGAGCAGCAGCAGCTGCAGCACATGTAGCACCACCCTGGGCAAAGGAGCTTACACTGGAAAGACTTAAAATGACAGAAAAAAGGACGGAGTAGATCTTTTTCATACGTTGGGTTGATAATGAAAAAAGAAAATTTAGTTGATTTTTTTGTACAGAGCCTCTAGCTCGTTTTTGGATAAAAGTTCAATTACATGGCCCTGACGGGAATAACCGGCACTTACACGTTTGTCTTGCTGACGTAAGTGTTCAAAAGGCGTTACATCCACTGTTAATGGATCCAACTCTGTTCCGGCATTATTATGAATAAGGTAGGAAGAAGAATAATAAACTGTTAAATACTTAATTTTTAAAGGGTTGGATGCAGACATTTCCTCGATTTGCTGAGGTGTATAATGTTTACTGATCCGAGGATCTAGAGGAGTTGTTTGCGCATTTAAGGCACTGGTGGCTGCGCACAGGAAGATAACGAGTAGCATTTTTCTCATAAATACAGGTAAAGAGTAGATTAGTGATGGGTAATAAGTATAATTAGTATCCGGTAAATTAAGATGTATTAAATATATAAAAGTTGCACGACGTGTTAAATCTACTTATTAACAAATCTTGGAAAATGTTAATAAACAGACAAATAGGTCGCTATATCAGGGGTTATAGGCAAATTATCTCAGCAAAAGGATGCGGTTAATTAACAAAAAAAAACGCCCCGGTTTTCCGAGGCGTTCATTTAAAATTTAAAGGATTCTACTTAGGCGTATGTCCGCTTTTTATACTGTCTTTTCCTATTTTATCTTTAGGCTGAGTTTTAGTCCCTTTATTGTCTTTGTTGGGAGTATTGTTAGGATTGTTCTTATTTGTCCCGTTCGGATTGTTCCGGTTACCTTTGTTCAATGAGTCGTTCTGCGGATTATTATGGTCATTCGGATGGTTTTTATTATCATGGTTCATCCCGTCTTCATAAGTTCCGGATCCCTGCTTATTCTTTTGATTAGAGTTGTCTTTTGATTTGGTTCCATTCAACGTAGTATCTTGTTGCATGTTATCATGAAGAGGTGTCGTTGATTGAGCATTTGCAAATTGTATCGCTGATGCTAATATTAGGCTGATTGCAATTTTTTTCATTTTTTCGGAGTTTTAATTTATTAATTATTAATGGACATACTTAAAGAATTCAAAGTCTGTGCCAAGCGATTTCAAAGGCTTTCAGGAGTTTTGACTGAGGAACTATTTTCTCTTATTCTAAAAAATGGGGAGATTATCCGGTATTAAGAAAAATCGCCGGCAAGGCATTTTTTAAAATAATTGGATAATTGAAGTTTCGAATTCTTCATAAGGAAGTCCTTTCAGAAAAAATCCCTGTACTACCACTTCTCATTCACAGATTTACCATCATTAGACGAATAGTTTTTTTTAGAAATAACACCGTATTTACCCAACTAAAATACAGGAGAAATCTCTGCTCGGCTATCTTATTTCCCGTTTAACCGAAAATCCGGAAACTTCTTTTCAATCCATTGTAATTTTGTGTTAGCAAAGGTTTAACTTATTTAGAAAGCTTAGAAATAATGAAAACGATTACCGATTATAAATCATTACCAGTAAACCATAAAGCAGAGATTTTGTGGAGCAAGGGAGAGTTTATCGAAGCAATTGAATACAGGGATTACGATGTTTCTTTGTATGCAATTGATGGACTGTTTGTAGAAATGTTTTACTCTGTTAAAGATAATCAGATAGAGGATATACGTGTGGTAGAAGACAATTCACGGCTTAAACTATATCCGATTGCAGCCATCAGAAAGGTGGCGTAAAAATTAACCTAAGAGAATGATAGACCCGGAATATTATGATTTGCTTACCTTAGATGATAAGGTAAACATCCTTTATATGGAAGGTGATTTTATTGCCGGGGTGGAACTCGATTCCCTTGAAATTTCACTGTATGCTCTGGATGGGTTTTTTGTTGAGGTGTTCTATGAATTGCCATATAATAAAATTGACGATATCCGTGTTCTTTCTGATAAAGACAGGTTAGAAGTTTATCTCGAAAACATTACCCTTGAAAAACTTCTGAAATAGCCTCTCAGATTTTTATTGAAATGATCGTTACATCATCCACTTGTTCATTCTTTCCTTGCCAGGAAACAAATTCTCTGACAAGTTCTTCCCTTTGAGAATGCATAGGTAATTCTCTAATGCTAAAAAAGAATTGTTTCATGCTTTTTGATAGATATTTTTTCCCTTTTTCTCCCCCAAATTGATCCGCAAACCCATCAGTTGTTAAATAGATTAAATCTCCTTTTTTTAAATCAATTGTATATAATCTGAACTTTTCCTGTTTCAATCCTTTTCCCACAGGCATTCTGTCGAAAGGGAGATTGACGAGTTCATTTTTCGAAATCAGCACAGGATAATTATTCGCAGCCGCATAAGTGATTTCTCCTGTAGTTTTATTTATACATAACAGGATTCCGTCGAAACCGTCTTTCTGATTCTCTTTACTGATCGATTCTACCAACCTCTTTCGTGTGTATTCCAAAACCAGATGGGGTTCATAAATATGCTTTTCATTGATCGCTTCATTGAGGAAATTCATATTTAGAAGACTCATAAACGCTCCAGGGACGCCATGCCCGGTACTGTCGCAAACAGCCAGGAAAAAAAGATCTTCTTTTCCGGATATTTTTGCTGACCAATAGAAATCACCGCTGACAATATCCTTAGGCCTGAATAAAATAAAATGTTCAGGAAAGTATTCGCTCAGGTGATCCTCATTTAATAATGTCTGTTGAATTTTTTTTGCATAATTAATGGAATCAAGAATTTCTTTTTGTTTTTCATCCACCAGGTTTTTCTGAAGAGAAATTTCTTTCTTTTGTTTTTGCGCAACTTTAAAACGTTGAAAAATTATCAATAAGAAAATGATCACAAGGCCGACCACAAGTAATAGAGAATACCTGATGGTGTCACTCCTCTTTATAGCAGATTCCTGCTGTTGAATGCGGCTAACCTGTGAAAGACTGTCACTCAGATGCAATCTCGAAAAATTTATCATTAAATCTTTTTGTTCTATCTGCGATTTCACTTCTTTTTTTTGTACTTCCAGGTTTATTTCCTGTAGTTTTTTGTAATATAAAACCGACTTTGAAAGATCATTCGTCCTTTCATAAGTAATGGCCATTAAGCCATATAAATTTAATAAATGATCATTGTAAGCGCTCGTGTCGGTATATGAAAGGCTTTTACTGAGGTTTTCCAAAACAAGATCATACTTCTTGAGATTAGAATATGCAACAGCGAGAGCACGGTATCCTTCAGCTTTATTTGCGGTTGTCCCAAATCGTAATTTTATTGCAAGCGCTTTTTCGAAAAGTGGCAAAGCGGCAATATGATTGAGTTGGGCTTGTTGAAGAATTCCAAGGTTATTATATGAGTAGGCCATTCCGGAAGAATCCTTCAGCTGTTTATAAATGTCCAATGCGTTATTGAAAAAAGAACCTGCTTCCGCATATTTTTCCTGAGCACCGCAAACACTTCCCAGGTTATTATATAGGTCCGCCAGAATGTTCGGATCCTTCGACATTTTCCTGTGCATATTCAATGCATTGTTATAGCTGCTTTCTGCTTTAACAAGGTCTCCGTTCACGAAATATGTATTGCCTTGATTTAGTGATACGCTTCTCAATCCGGCTACGTAATTTAAGGAGACGTATATTTTGTAAGCTTTATCAAAATTTTCAAGTGCTTTATTTATATCGTTCAGGTAATTATAAAAGTTTCCCTTATTATTATAAACAAATGCCTCAAGTTTCAGGCTTTTGATTTTTTTAGCTCCTGAAAGAGCGGAATCCATATAATTAAAACCTTTGCTTATATTGTTTTCATCAATATAAATATGTGCCAGAGCCATAGTATATTGAACATATAAGGAGTCTCCCGGTTTTCCAATTATACTGAGTACGCTGTCTACTTTATGGGAGTTTTGGCCAAAAGCAGGATTCAAAGAAAGAAAAAAGAAGAGCAGATAAAGCAGCTTCTTTGTCGTGCGAAAAGACATTGAGTACATAGAGGATGAATTGATGCAATTTAAGTTATTTTTTTAAAGAAAATTGTTTGTGCTGAAAGAAAGCTTATATTTAAAAAAATAGAAAATTACATTCCCGAATATGAAAATTATAGAAATAAAAGTGATGCGCGGACCAAATTTCTGGTCCATTAACAGAAAGAAACTGATTGTGATGAAGCTCGATATCGAAGGATTGGAGCAGCTTCCCACCAATAAAATCGATGGATTTGAAGAAAGAATCAAGGCGTTGATCCCTAGTATGTATGATCATCGTTGTTCGGAAGGAGTGGATGGCGGATTTTTCTCGAGGATCAAAGAAGGAACCTGGATGGGGCATGTAATTGAACACATTGCTCTTGAGATCCAGTCACTGGCAGGAATGGAATGTGGTTTCGGAAGAACCAGAAGTACCAGTACTGTTGGCGTTTACAATGTGGTCTTCTCCTATATGGAAGAACAGGTCGGCGTATATTCCGCGAAAGCTGCTGTAAAAATTGCTGAAAGTCTGATCAGCGGTGAGCCGTATGATCTTGAAAATGATATCCGTACCATGCGCGAACTTCGTGAAAGCGTACGTTTCGGGCCGAGTACCGGATCCATTGTGGATGAAGCCATTGCAAGGGATATTCCTTTTATACGTGTCAATTCTCAGTCATTGGTTCAACTCGGTTACGGGAAAAATCAGGTTCGTTTCAGAGCTACCATGACCGACAGAACCAGTTCCATCGCTGTTGATCTTGCAAGCAATAAAGATGAAACAAAGCGTTTGTTAAAGGAATCAGCCATTCCGGTAGCGAAAGGTGTTTGTATTTCTTCACCTGACGATCTTGAACAAGCAGTAAAAGATGTTGGGTTTCCCCTTGTGTTTAAACCTCTGGATGGAAATCACGGTAAAGGGGCTTCCATTAATGTGAAAACGATGGAAGATTCTGTGCTTGCTTTTGAACATGCGAAAAAATACTCAAGAAGGATCATCATAGAAAAATTTATCACGGGATATGATTTCAGAATCCTGGTCATTAACAACAAGTTTGTTGCAGCGGCATTAAGAGAGCCTGCACATGTAAAAGGTGATGGTAAACAAACCATTCAGCAACTCATCGATAAGGAAAATTCAGATCCGCGCCGGGGATACGGACACGAAAATGTGCTGACAGAAATCAGCGTCGATCGCGAAACAATGGATCAGCTGAAGAAGGTTAATTACGGACTTGATACAGTATTAAAAAAAGATGAGATCTGCTGGCTGAAAGGAACTGCTAATCTAAGCACCGGCGGCACTTCTACAGATATTACAGATATTGTTCATCCGCATAATATTTTCATTTGTGAACGCATCTCCCGTGTCATCGGATTAGACATTTGTGGAATTGATATCATGGCTTCCAACCTGAGTGAACCATTGGAAATCACAGGTGGTGTTGTACTTGAAGTAAATGCCGCTCCCGGATTCAGAATGCATCTTGCTCCCGCAAACGGATTACCAAGGAATGTTGCTGCTCCGGTTATCGACATGTTATATCCCGCAGGAAAAGATTGCCGGATTCCGATCATTGCCATCACCGGTACGAATGGTAAAACTACCACCACCAGGCTGATTGCACACATTGTAAAAAATAACGGATTTAAAGTCGGCTTTACAACCAGCGATGGAATTTATGTAGGAAACTCAATGCTAACGAAGGGCGATACAACAGGACCTGTAAGCGCTGAATTCATTTTAAAAGATCCCACTGTCGAGTTTGCTGTTCTTGAAACAGCCCGTGGCGGAATCCTGCGTTCCGGTTTAGGTTTCGGCAGATGTGATGTAGCTGTTGTTACAAATGTACAAGAGGATCATATGGGACTTTCAGATATTCATACGCTGAAAGACATGGCCAAAGTGAAAGGTGTTGTTGTTGAAAGTGTGAAGAGAGACGGATATGCAGTTGTAAATGCGGATGACAAAAACTGCGTTGGCATCGCGGAGAAAGCCCGCTGCAATGTTGCTTATTTCAGCATGGATGAAAACAATCCTGTTGTGAAAGAACATTGTAAACATGGCGGAATTGCAGCCATTTATGAAAACGGATTTATCACGATAAAGAAAGGCGACTGGAAATTCAGAGTGGAAAAAGTAACTACTATTCCTCTAACGTTTGGTGGACGTGTTTCCTTTATGATCCAGAATGTACTTGCTGCCACACTTGCAACGTACGTTTATGGATTCTCAATCGAAGACATTGCAAGAAGCCTTGAAACGTTTATTCCTTCTGCCGCACAAACACCGGGACGAATGAACATTTTTGAGTTCAAAGAGTACAAGGTGATGATCGATTTTGCTCACAATGCAGATGGCTTCAAGGGAATAAAAGAATTCCTTTCTTCGGTAAATTCAAGTTGTAAAATAGGAATCATCACCGGAACAGGTGATAGGAGGGATGATGATATCAGAAACATGGGAAGGATCTCTGCAGAAATGTTCGATCACATCATCATTCGTCAGGATAAATTTTTGAGAGGAAGACAAGCAGAAGAGATCGTTAATTTACTCGTGGAAGGAATTGAACAGGTGAATCCAAAGAAAACTTTTGAGTACGTTCCAAAAGAAGTAGATGCCCTGAATCATGCATTCAGCATCGCCAAGCCGGGTTCTTTTATTGTAGCATTAAGCGATGTAATCGACAATGCCATTGAGGTTGTGCATTCTTATCTGGAAAAAGAACGGACGGGAAAATAGACCAGGTAATCAGAACTTCTTAAAACTGCAAAACAGAAAATTTTGTTTAGTATTAAATGGAGTTTCATGATCTTCCGTAATGCATTTTATTCTTTCAAATGCAGTTTCGAAACGGGAAGACATTGATGTTTCATTGTATTGTTTTATCTCCAGTCCGCTGCATTTTTTTGGTCCGGATTCTGAAAATGTTCCCAGAATCAGGAAACCATTTTTTGATATCGCTTTCTCAGCTATAGAAACATATTTATTAATATGCTCTTCGGTAGTAAGGAAATGAAAAGCAGCCCTGTCATGCCAGAAATCAAATTGTTTAGTCGTTTGAAATTCAGTGATGTCACTCGTTATCCAATTGATTAACTCAGCTTTTTTTCCTAATCTTTTTTTTGCCCGTTCAATTGCATTTGCAGAAATGTCAAGCACATGAATGTTTGAAAACCCAAGATCCAGAAGTGCATCTACGAAATGACTGTCGCCACCTCCCACATCAATGATTGATGCATTCAATGGTAAATTGAATAATTCCAGAAATCCTACAGAGGTCTTCGGATATGTTTGGAACCAACTTACTTCTGATTCCGACTTCGTTGCAAATACAGTTTCCCAATGTTGTTTTTTATCTTCCATTTTTAAAAATCTTTATCAGTTTCTTTACTTTCAAAATATTTTTTCAGAGCTTTTTCTCCGAACATGTAAAACACAACGGGTGTAACTACTATATCCAACAATGTCGAACTTATCAATCCGCCAAGGATCACTGTCGCAACCGGATACAGAATTTCTTTCCCGGAAGCCTGTGCATCCATCGTAAGCGGAATGAGAGCGAGTGCAGCTACTAGTGCGGTCATTAATACGGGAACAAGCCTTTCCAAGGATCCTCTGATGATCATTTCCTTTCCGAATTTTTCTCCTTCATGTTCGATCAGATGTATATAATGAGAGATCATCATGATGCCATTTCTTGATGCAATTCCTGTGAGAGTTATAAATCCAACCAATGTGGCGATACTGAATGTGCCACCTGTGAGGATCACCGCAATAATGCTTCCGATCAGCGCGAGCGGAATATTGAGCATGATCTGCAGGGAAATTACTGATGATCTGAAATGTGAATACAGAACCAGGAAAATTCCTGCTATAGAAAACATACTCAATATTAATATGAGGCTGCTTGCTGATTTCTGACTTTCGAATTGCCCGCCATATTCAATAAAATATCCCTGAGGTAAACCGGGTTTAATGGATGTATTGATCTTCTCCTGAATTTCTTCTACCGTACTTCCCAGATCTCTTCCTTCCACATTGCAGCTTATAACGATTCTTCGCTGGGTGTTTTCATGTGTAATTGTATTGATGGCATTCGTGTTTTCTATCTTTGCGATCTGTTGTAAAGGAATCAGGTCACCATTGATATTGTGCACAAGTGTGTTCCTGATTTTCGAAATATCTTTCCGGTCTTCATCCGTGGTGCGAAGCAAAATGTCAAATGTTTTCTGACCGTCGATCACTTGTCCTTCTACTTTTCCATTGTAAAAGATTTCGAGATCCTCTGCAATTTTTCCTGCCTGTATTCCATACCGCTGTAATGCTTCCCTGTTCACTTTTATAATTAGCTGCGGCACCAGAACTTGTTTCTCTACCTGAACATCCACTGCTCCTTCTACCTGGCTGATGGTCTCTTTAATTCTCGATGCCTGTAACCGAAGATCAGTAAGATCGTTTCCGAAAAGCTTGACGGCCACCTGTGCACGCACTCCTGAAAGCAAATGATCCAGACGATGGGAGATGGGTTGTCCGACATTCACGGAAACACCTTTAAGGATACTTAGTTGAGCACGCAGATCTGCAACAATTTCATCCCTGCTGCGGCTTAAGTCTTTTTTTAATTCAACTTCTATCTCTGAATTACTTACGGGTTCCACGTGTTCATCCAATTCTGCTCTTCCTGTTCTACGGCTTACAAATTCTACTTCAGGAACTTTCATCATTAATTTTTCAGCCATGGTTCCAATCTTATTACTTTCTTCCAGTGAGGTTCCCGGAGGAGTTGCTAGATTGATCGTAAATGAACCTTCATTAAAAGGAGGGAGGAATTCTGTCCCGAAAAAAGGAACAATGCTGGCGGCAGCAACAATTAATATAATGCCTGAACCGATGATGACTTTTGGATGCATCAATCCCCAGTTTAAAAGTGATGTGTCTTTTACTTTTAGAAACTTTACAAGTTTTGTATCCGAGTTATGATCTTTCCCTAGTTTTTTTAACAGAAAGCTGCAAAGGACGGGAGTTACAGTGAGGGAAACAATAAGTGAAGCAAGGATTGAAGTGATGTAAGCGATTCCAAGCGGAGCAAAAATTCTTCCTTCCATTCCCTGCATAAAGAACAAAGGGATAAAAACCAGCACTACAATTATGGTTGCATATACAATGCTGTTCCGGACTTCGGAGCTGGCTGCATATATTACCTTGAGCATAGGCTGAGGGCTTGCCGAACTTTTATTTTCACGTAAGCGCCGGAAAACATTTTCAACATCCACAATCGCATCATCTACAAGTTCACCGATTGCTATTGCGAGTCCTCCAAGTGTTAAGGTATTGATTGAAATGTCAAAAGCTTTAAAGATAATGGCGGTGATAACAAGTGAAAGTGGGATCGCTGTTAAAGTGATAAGAGTTGTTCTGATATTCATCAGGAATAAAAGAAGAATCAAAACCACCAGAATAAATCCATCTCTTAAAGCATGTTCAACATTTGTTAAAGAATTTTGTATGAAGTTTTTTTGCTGAAAGATGTGTGGATTGATCTTCACATCTTCAGGCAAAGTCGTCTGAAGATCCTTGAGTGCGGATTCTACTTTATCCGTGAGGTCGATGGTGCTTTCTCCCGGCTGTTTTTCGATTGTCAGGATCACGGCAGGCTTTCCGTTGATGCTTGCATCTCCACGTTTGGTTGCTGCTCCGAATCTAACTTCCGCCACCTGGGATAAAAGCACAGGCAATCCTTCTTTGTTGGCTACAACTGTGTTTTTAAGGTCATCCAGATTTTCTGCGCGTGCAACATTTCGTATTAAAACTTCGGATCCAAACTGATCAAAGAATCCTCCGGTTGTATTTCTGTTGGAGAGTTTTAATGCATTGTCAATATCATCGATCGTCAGATTGAATTGTTTCAATTTGGTACTGGTGATCAATACCTGGTATTGTTTTCTTTCTCCTCCGATAGGAATGACCTGGGAAATACCTTTTATGCTCATCAGCCTTCTCCGGATGGTGAAGTCGGCCAATGTTCTCAATTCTGCTGAGCTGGTTGTATCTGAACTGATGCCTACCAGCATGATCTGTCCCATTACAGAGCTGATCGGCCCCATCACAGGAATGATGTTTTCCGGAAGAGGGATGGTTTGTAATCTTTCAGCGACAAGTTGCCGGGCCTGAAAAATATCCGTATCCCAGTCAAACTCCACGAACACCATTCCTATTCCGATGGAAGAACTGCTTCTGACAATTTCAACACCGGGAGCACCATTCAAAGCGGTTTCTACAGGCAGACAAATCTGCGTTTCAATTTCTTCCGGCGCCATGCCATTGGCCTCGAGGAAGATGGTAACACGCGGACGGTTGAGATCCGGCAATACATCAACAGGTAATTTAACTGCCGTAAAAACACCGTATATCATTAACAGAACCGCAATAGCAATTACGAATAATCTGTTCTGTAAAGAAAACCTGATTAACCTGTTGAGCATAATTGATTAATGTTTGTGGTCAGAATGAGCCGCTTCAGTATTTGCATTTTTTTCACCCTGTTCAACTTTAATAACGAAATCAGCCGTATGAACTTTTCCTTCCGTCTGGAACTGAATCCATCCTCTGTATACACCCGGATTTTCAAATGAGGTATGAAGATCAAGCGTTCCGTTTTCAACTTCCGGATGAACATGCAGGTATTCGAATGTTTCTGTTTTCAAAACAACCATGTGAGCTTTCGCACTTAAATAATTCTCAAGGGTATTTGCATCCAGCACTTTATTGTCCTTCTTTATAATGGCTTTAATGTGCATAGGTTGATTTGTAAGCCATTTTTCGCCATCAGCTTCTAAAGACACCGTAAATCCGTCAACGGTTGAGCTGAGTTTCTCCTTTGTATAAACAACTTCCTTCGCTGAAGTTCCTTTTACGGTTACCGGAATTTTTTCCAGCTGGTGCGTTCCTCCTGATGGAGCGTAATCAGCAAACAGCTGGTAATTACCACCATTTTCGAATTTAGTTTCATTGTGCCCGCGGCCTTTTGCAAACTCTTTTCCTTTAGGAAGAATATTGATCTGGTAAGATCCATCTGCCTGGTACTCCGGGTGAATATGCTCGAAATAGGAAAGGTCGTTGGATGCGATGATCAGGTGGATCTTTTTATCATGATGAACATCCAATGGAACTTCTTCATTATCTTTTCCTTTGATTGCAGGTGTAAAAAATAATGTTGCTTCTTTTCCTGCTTCCAGTTCTCCTGAACTTTTAAAGTTCATGATGTAAGTATTGGTATTCTTGGTTGCCGCTTCATCATTGTGCTCCAGGTTCATTCCGCATTTCGGACATTTGCCGGGTTCTGAATACGTTTTTCCATTTTCACAATTCATCGGGCATATGTAGGAATGCACATGCTCAGTGCTATCTGTATGCGAATGCTGATCAGTAGATTCGTTTTTGTTTTCATTTCCTCCACAGGAAAACAGCATAAATGCCGGGATGATCGCAGTTAATTTCAGGATGGTCTTCATTGGTTTATTTTATTATTGGTTTAAATACATCATTTTTAATTGGTAGGAACCGTTGACAACGACCCGTTCATTTTGTTCAATGCCTTTGTTGATGACTGTGAATGAGCCGTTGTTCTCCCCGGTTGAAACATAGCTGATACTGTAGTCTTCGGGTCCTTCTTTTATGAATACAACTGGTTTTCCGTTGATCTCGCTAATAGAAGAGTTAGGAACATAAATCTTCCGCTGATCTTTTTCTGCAAACACACGCACATTCACAAATTCACCGATCTTGAATTCTCCTTCCGGATTTTCCATTTCAAAAAGAACGCGTTGTGACTGGTTGCTTTGATTGATACTTTGGGCCATTGACAACAGCCTTACATTTGCCGTCTTGTGATTATCGTTGGTGCATTCCACAGAATATTTTACACTGTTCTTGATTTTATCAGCGTCTTTATCAAAAACCTGCGCTTCAACATACACTTTTGATAGGTCAGTAACTGTAAATATTGTTTCATTTGCATTTACAGTTGAACCGGTAGTATAGGTGTAGTTTCCGAGCACACCGTCTATCGGAGAGCGCAGGATTATGGTCTTGCCCGATCCGGAATCAAACAGTTTTTTATTCTGTGAAGCGCTTTCGAAGCGGGATTTAGCTTCAGATAATTCCTTTTTGGATGCGATATCCGCGATTTTATTCAGACTTTCATAATCTGATTTTGCCGCATTGTATTCAGCTTCAATGTTATTTTTCTCCGTGAGATAACTCACCTGTGAAGATGCATCTAGATTCATTTCAATGACGCCTAATTGCTCTCCCTTTTTTACCATTTTACCAACGGAAGAACTAAGTGAAATTATTTTTCCATTGGTTGGGACGGTGATGATTGCCTGTCCGTTTGAAGCAGGGACAACTGTTCCTAATAGTTTGGTGCTTTCAGTAAAATCTCCATTTGCAATTTCTTTTGTTAATACTTCAAATAAGAATTGTGTTTCTTTTGGAACAAGAAGATCGTTAGAGAGGCTGACTTCTTTGGTTGATGCAGCATTGTGATCCTCATGAGCATGCAGACTGTTCGGAATAGGTTGAGGCCCCAAAATAAGTAGAATGATCATCAGGCTGGCAGCCGACTTTTTACGAAAAGCTTTATTGATGATCACCATGATAATGATCCCGCCAAGAATTCCAAGTCCAAGCATCAGGTAAGGATTGATCCCGGCATCTTTCTCTTTTTCTTCTTCGTCTTTAGGCAATTCTTTTTCGGTTTCTATATTTTTCAGAACCATGAGATCCGGGCCAAGTGAAGAATTTATTTTAACCTGAAGGTCATAGGATTTTTTTTCCGGAAAGGAAGTTAATATTCGGTAGATCCCTGATTCTCCTGTAGGTTCCGCTTTAAAAACCAAATTGGCATTACCGGGAGAGGTGATCGTAATAGTTGCTTTACTGATCGGAGCATTGGTATGATAATCACTGATGAACAATTGCATTTCACTTTCTTCACCGGATTCCATGTGCTTATATTTCAACAGCACTTCATAAAGCTCCGAATTGGCAACCGAAGTGAAATAAGTTTTTGGCGCAAAGGAAGATTTTTTCCCCGCATCATGTTCATGATCCTCTCCTCCATGCGCCATTAGTATGGAAGGCAAAAGTAGCGTCAGATAAAAGACTGTTGCTTTTAGAAATTGCTTTATCATAATGAACCGTTTAAATAGTTTACTGTTAATACCGACTGATTATAGGATTTTAATGCCTCGATGTATTTCATCCGGAAAGTATATGCATCATTCAGAGTGCGCAAATAGGAGTATAAGTCATATTTTCCACTCTCAAAAAAGCGTGTTGCTGAGCTGATCAGATCTTCGCTTTGTTTATTTCCTTTGCTTTCATAATAGAGCAGCAGCTGTGCATTTTTTGAAACATCACTTGCGGCCTGTATCAGTTGAATATTCACTTGCTGCTGCTGGGCGAGTGTCCTTTGTTGCATGAGTTCAACACCTTTTTTAGCAGCTTTGATGGAACCTGTATATTGCCAGAACCACAAAGGAATGCTAACTCCATAGCGAAATCGCAAATGTGTGGGTGTATTTAGTGGTCCCTGGTTGATGTATCCGAAGGATAATCCCGGTAACATTTTATGTCGTTCAAGTGATAACATCGGCTCACTGATGGACTGTTGCTGGCGGTAATAAAGTATGATCGGGTTTGAGGTGATCCCTGACGTGTCTGTTATGCTCAATTGCGCCAAAATTGTTCTCGTCAGGCTTTGCGCTACGATACTGTCTTTCATGGCAGTTATCAGTCGAAGTTGTTTCTCGGTAATGTTCAGATCTGCCTCCGATTGAAGATAGGCGGAATGAATTTCTCCATATTGACTTTCGGCAAAAGTCTTCTGAAGAAAATCGATCTGACCTGCCTCATAACTGCGTCCGGAAGAAAGCTGGATCAGTTCATAAATACTGTCTTGTTTTTTTAAATAGACTTTCTGTAATGAATAAAACTGAAGTTGCAGATAAAGTGATCTTACCTGGTACTTTACATCATTTGTACTAATGAGTTTTTCATTTTCCGCCAGAACGGTTTGTTGTTTCAACAATTGATTCTGTTTGATATAAACAGTAGGAAAGTTTATGGACTGCTGAATGCCCATTGTCATAAATTCCCCGGTTGGACTTTCAATTGTGATCTCGGGGTTGCTCAGGTTAAACGATCCTTTTTGAAGATGCCGGGCTTGTTGAACACTAAGGTCTGCCGCTTTCAGATTAGGGCTGTTTAGGAGAGCCTTTTCCAGGATCTCTTGTTCTGAAAGTACAGTCTGACCCTGTAATTCTATTACAAACAAAAAAGCTAACAGCGTGATTGAAATTGATCTCATTAATAAATTACTGTACATGGTTCTTTAATTATATCATTTTTATGAGCATCACCAGGCTCATTCCTATCATTAAGGCATCTTCAATAATGGTAATGGTGCTCATGGGTAAATTAAAAACATCACCCAGACAGGCACATTTAATTTTCTTATTATCAAGTACACTTTGAAGCACGCCGATAATGCTAATACTCATGACCACTAAAGTAACAGCATTTATAAGAATAGGTTCAAAGCCTGTCAGGAAGGCAATTCCAAGTGCCAGTTCTATGAAAGCATACAAGTATCCGTATCCCGACCATCTTTTTGCGATGATGTCATACATCGCATAACTCTCTGCAAATCCTTTCAGGTTTAATAATTTAAAGAAAGAGAAGATCAGAAAGAATCCCGCCATAAAATGGTTCATCCAGCTCATCCAGTTAAACTGACCATTCAGATATTGAATAAGAATTGTGATGCCCAGAATGTACCCAAAAATGAGTAAAATGGGGCGGTAGGTAGCCAGCCAGCTTTTTTGTTCTTCTTCAAAAACCATGGGAGCCATCTTAGGCTTTACTGGCTCTTTATCGTTAAGCTGATATTTGGGATGATCCTTTAAAGCATTTTTCAATGTTTGTGTATCAATATGTTTACTCATTGTTACACTTGTATCCCCGTTTGTGAGATTGATTTCAACGGATTGTACTCCATCCACATTGGAAAGTAATTTTTTTACTTTGGCTTCACAGCTTGTGCAGGTCATTCCTGTTACATTATAAGTATGTGTCATTTTAAAAATGTTTATGGTTTATAATGGCACAAAGGTATCTTACACGGCATGTACGGCTGTTATATTCAACGCACTTGGTTTTATATAATTTACAGTTCATCGATCGGCATTCTTTTATTTTCTTTGATCTTTTTAAAGTGTGAGGGAGTCAAACCGGTTACTTTTTTGAATTGTCCGCTTAAATGAGCGGAACTGCTAAACCCTGTCTTTTCTGCAATTTCATTCAGATTTAATTCATCGTATACTAAAAGTTCTTTTACCTTTTCTATCCTCTGAAGAATCATATACTGTTCTATCTTTTGACCTTCTACTTCAGAAAACAAATTACTCAAATATGTATAATCCTTTTTAATTTTTTCTTCAATGTAATTGGAAAATTTAAGAGGAGTGGTTTGGAAGTTTGATTCCTGAATCCAAAGAACAACTTCTGCTTTTACCTGACTGATCAGTTGTGCTTTTTTATCATCGATAATACTGAATCCTACCGCTGTAAGCTTTTGCTGGAGCAAATTCAATTGCTCAGTGGAAATACCTGAAGAAAAATGAACCTCTCCCAGAAGTACTTTCTCCGGCTCACAACCTTCGCTCCTGAAAATTTGTTCAACAACCATAATGCAGCGGTTGCAAACCATGTTTTTTACATAAAGAATGTTCATGCTTTATTTTCTTTCGTACTGGCAGCATTCCGGTAAACCGCTGTAGACCTTGTCGTCAGCTTTGTGCTTGTCGGTATCATATCCAACTGCTGCAATCTTGGAATGAATCTGATCTATAGAAATCTTATCTGAATCAAAGTTAACAGTCATGATATCCGTGTCGGAGTTCCAGTCTGCCTTACTGATTCCATCCACTTTAAGGGAACCTTCAATTGTTTCCTTACACATGTCACAATTTCCCCAGACTTTAAAAGTTTCTGTGGTTTTATTGGTTGTTTCTGAAGCTTTGTTTTCGCCGCAAGCCTGTGTTAGAAGAATGGCTGAGAATAATGCAATTAGTTTATAGAATTTCATCTTGTTTTGTATTTATTTAGTAGGGTTTATAAAAAAATGTGTCTTGTTAATCCTTCACTCATTCCCTTTTGTTTTCAGGGATTTATAATGAGTAGGGGTGAAGCCGGTAATGGTTTTGAACTGGTTGGTTAAATGTGCCTGGCTGCTATAACCTAGTTTATCAGCTATCTCAGCCAAACCATCGTTTCCAGCATCAATGAGCTTCATCACTCTTTCTATTTTAAGCCGGATAAAATATTTTTCAATAGTTGTACCTTCCATCTCAGAGAACAAGCTGCTTAAATAATGATATTCATAATTCAGTTTGCTGGAAATATATCCGCTTAATTTCAATTTCAGATCAAAGGTATCAGTTTCAATAAGGTCAATCAAAAGTGATTTGATTTTTGTTGCAATCTTCAACCGGTTATGGTGGATAACTTTGAAGCCGGATTTTTGCAGCTCCTTATCTATTAGGTAGATTTCTTCCGAAGTCAACTCACTTTCTACGATCACTTCTCCCGGAAGGACATCCTGGGGAACGATATTGAAATCTATAAATAACTGCCTGATCACTTGAATGGAATGATTGGAGTCCATGCCTGTGATAAATACCGAGTGGGGCATCTCTTAAAGTTTAATTAATAAATAGCAGAATCATGTCTGTAAAAGACATAGAAAATCGTCTGGTTATTTATTAAATAAGCAGGGAGCGGATCCGGAGAAAAAGAGGTTGTTCGTAAATGGGAGGTGGGTGACTAACTTTGTAGGACAAAAGAGGAGTCGTGCGGCTGAAGTATAATTGTGAAAATACTCCGGATAGGTTGATCTCAATTACATGAGCACCTTTGTTGAATTGAATATTGCTTGAATGAACTTTTGAATCATCTATATCGGCTTTAATCCATTCCGCCTCGTTTTTGCAGCAACTTTTCGTTTTAGCAGGATGCTTTCCGCTGCACTTACAGGCATTGGAATCAGAAAAGGAAACTCCCCATACAGTATGTGATTTCTTCTTACCGCAATAGTGTGTTCCAAACACAATACCTGCTGAAGCAATGAAGAAATAAAATGTAAAAAGTAAGTGAAGACTCTTTTTCATTATTGCAAAGTTAATTAAACACAGTGATCGAAACCTAATATTTATCGTTCATATTTTCTAAAACATAAAATTATGTAAGAGAATTTATGATTTAGAAAGTAATTTGCAGCAGATTTAAAAGCTGAGAGGGTATTTTTGGTTAGTGAGAATTTAAATTAAAAATACATCAGCAAGGTTAAATGATCAATTAAATAAGAGAAAAACGAAGAGTAATATTACGCAATCCTGAGTTGCGGCCGATTCATAAAAAGTTTAAAAGGAATTGCCTGATGACCTATATGGGTATTTGTTTAAGTAGGAACTGATGCGGGCAAATAATTGTAATTAAAGATTGAATTTCGTATATTTATAAAATACAATTTGAACATGAAGAATAAAATTATTTTAAGCGGACTTGTCCTTGTTGCAGGTTTGATCATTGCCGCCTCGCCGGAACGTTCCAGTTCAGGTGCGCCTCCTTCACACGCAGGGGCTCCCGGAGAAGAATCCTGTGCGGCTTCCGGCTGTCACGATGATAACTCAACCAACTCCGGAACAGCTTCTCTTACTATCGATGCAGGCACAGTAACGAATTATGTACCCGGACAAACTTATGTGATCAACGTTAAAATTACGGATCCGGGTGTAAACCGTTTTGGGTTCCAACTTGTTGCTCTGGATAACACCTCAATGAATGCAGGGACTTTCTCTATAGCGGATCCTGCCCGGACTCAATTAGTAAAAAATCACCTGATGCTGACCGACCGTCAATACGTGACATATTCTTTCCAGGGAACTGATATCACTTCACCGGGTGCAAGTGTATGGAGTGTAAACTGGACAGCCCCGGCTACAGCTGCCGGCCCCGTTTCCTTTTTTGCAGCAGGTGTGTCAGCAAACGATGACACCACCGATGATGGCGACTTTGTATACACAACTTCTTTGGTCATTACTAATTAAGATCCTAACTGAAAATGAAACTTAAGAAAACAATTATACTTACAGGCATTCTATCCTTTCCACTGTTGTTTGGAGAGTTCACCTATAAAAAATCAGCAGGTGCACATCCCGGAAGCACAGCAGCTCCGCTTGATAATACCTGCGCAAAATCCGGTTGCCACGTTGGAACTCCAATCACACTCAATGATACTTCAGTCAATCAGTTGATCTTTTCTTCCCCTGATTCTACCTATGTTCCCGGACAAACCTATACCATCACCGTAAGAACGAATAATCCCGGTGTTCAGCGTTTTGGTTTTGAGCTTCAACCGATAAAAGATCTTACAAGTACCGAGATCGGAACCCTGGTTATCACTGATAATATCAGGACTCAGGCGTTAACTCATACAGTTGCCGGTCAGTCCAGAACATCCGCAACGCACCGTTTAGCAGGTACTGCAGAACTTTCTCCCGGGTTCAATGAATGGACTTTTGATTGGATAGCACCTCCGGTTAATGAAGGTGTAATTACTTTTTATTATGCTACCAACAGCACCAACAATAACAATGCTTCCTCCGGAGATGCTATTTTTAATAACTCATTTAAGATCCGTCCCTTTTCCGGATTATCGATCAGTGAATTTGTTGATGAGGAAAGTGTGAATGTGTTTTATGATCAGGAAAGCAATCAGGTTACACTCAACTATCTCCTGAAGAAAGATAAAAAGGTAGGTTTGAAAGTATATGATAACCTTGCCAGGGAAGTTGCAAAACCTATGAACATCCGCAGATCAAAAGGACAACACAAGGAACAAATGGAACTTAAAAGTGATCTTGGCAAAGGAGTTTATTATGTGACACTCACCATTGACGACAGATCCGTATCAAAGAAAATAATCATTAACTAAATAAATCTATTCACATGAAAGCAAAATTATTCTCACTTATACTTGCCACGGCATTCGTTACAGCTGCAGGCACTTCAAAAGCACAAACAACAGCTATGAATTATGATTTCACCGACTGTGCAGGAAACTCCCAAAGTATTTTTGCGGATCTGGATGCCGGTAAAGCTGTGATCATCGAGTTTTTTATGACAAGCTGCAGTCCATGCATTACAGCAGGACAAACCCTTGAATTAATGAAATCAGACCTGATGGCAGAATATCCGGGAATGATCAAAGCATATGCATTCGGTTTCTCCAATTCATATTCTTGTTCAACTATTAATACATGGGTGACAAATAATGGAATTACTTCCATCCCTGCAGATAGCGGAGGAGCCCAGGTTGCATATTACGGTGGAATGGGAATGCCTACCATTGTGATCCTTGGAGGTGGAACAAGTCATTCTGTTCTTGGTGCTCCGTATGTTGGATTTGTTGCCGGAGATACAGTGAACATGGCAGGAGATATCAGAAACTTCCTGAACGGTACCGGTATAAACGAAAACAATCAGTTGATTTCAGCGCTGAATGTTTTTCCAAATCCTGCCAATTCTGAAGTGAAGGTTGTATTTGAACTGAAATCCCATTCTGATGTAAAGGTTGATCTGTATGATGTTACAGGGCGCCACGTTGCTGTAGTTGCTGACAAAAAAGACCAGGTTGGAAAGATGTCAGAGACCATCAATACTTCTTTGTATGCAACAGGTTCGTATGTAGTTAAGATCAATGCAAACGGAACAACCACTCAACAAAAACTAAATATCCTACAC
>JALYRR010000211.1 GCA_030855265.1 Bacteroidota bacterium
CATATAGACTGCTGCAAGATTCTCTTTGTCTGGTATTCCGGCTTTCACAGCATCTACAAGTGTAAGTCGCGCTTCTTTATTATTTCCCTTTCTCAGATGAATAAAACCAAGCTGCATCAGGTTGGTGCCTTTCACATCTCCTACAATGGTCGACTTTGTATTCAGACTCTTTCTGATGTTTGCTTCTGCCGAAGTAAGGTCATCAGATGCTAATGCCAGATTACTCTGAAGCATATAATAACCTGAACGAATAGGCTTGAACAACAAGCGTGGAAATTTTATCATTTTCAGATAACGGGAGGCCAGCTCTACATCTCCATCGCTGATGGCTTCCTGAACAATTCTCATGGTGCCCATCATAAAATATAGCAACAAGGAGATAAATGCAATGATGTAACAGATCCAGGCCAGGATGGCGTCATCGTAAATATGCGACAACACACCCAGAATGATTAACAGGATACTGATTGGTAAACGGTAAATAATATAAAAACGTAGAAATTTCATAGGGGATTTTTTTAACCGAATGCAAAAATAAGGTAAAAATCCGGCGCTGCTTCAAGTATTTTAAATAAATAAGGAAAGCGGGAGGCCTGTAACTCCTTTCGCGATGATATTTTTTTATCTTTGAAAGATCCAATTTCATTCATCTATGAGCAAATCAGGCAAACATCCGAAAGGACTTTATTTTTTATTTTTTGCAGAAATGTGGGAACGCTTCGGCTATTACCTGATGATCGGTATTTTCCTGCTGTATATGATCGGAGATAAAGCTGCCGGAGGAATGGGTATGGAGCGCGCCAATGCTTCCGATATATTCGGGACTTTCATTGCACTCGTTTTCCTTACGCCTTTCTTAGGTGGATTGCTTGCTGACAGAAAACTGGGTTACCGCACCTCCATCACTATCGGAGGAATAATGATGGGTATTGGTTATTGCATGCTCGGTATTCCAGGTGATTTCTATTTCTATACTTCACTTGCCCTTATTATACTTGGAAATGGGTTTTTTAAACCAAATATTTCCACTTTGCTTGGTAATCTTTATAGCGAAGAACAGTACAAAGATAAAAAAGATGATGGCTACAATATTTTCTATATGGGGATCAACATCGGGGCTTTCGTTTGTAACTTCTTCGGTGCTTACCTCCTGATCAATTATGGTTGGGGACAAGCTTTTATGGGTGCCGGAATAGGGATGTTCATAGGTGTGATTATTTTCTGGATCGGTGTGAAACATTATAAGCATGTGGATGTTTTAAAGCCCGTTCAGCCGGAAGATGATTCTCTGGGGAAAATTTTCGGTGTTACCATTTTACCGGCTCTTGTTGCCGGACTTCTTGGATGGTTGATTCCAAAAAACATTTTTGGAAGTGATTCAACGGATGCCTTTATTTTTGGAGCAATGCCAGTGGCGTGGTTCTATTTCAGCCTTTATAAAAAAGCCAACACAACCGACAAACGTCCTATCGCTGCAATGCTTTCAGTGTTTGCAGTTGTAATTGTTTTCTGGGCAGTATTTAAGCAAAACGGAACAGCGCTTACGACCTGGGCTGAATTGTATACGGATCGTACAATGCCTGCCGCTGTTGCTCCTTCTGCAAAAAAACTACAAATGTCGGAGGAGATTTCAGGAAAAACGGACACCATTTTTTTAACCGATGATCAATTCAGAAAAATAAAAGATGAAGCCGGCCAACCGATCAAAGGCCTTGGTCAAAATAATTATTTTAAGAATGAATTGCCTTCGAAAATTCCCTCAACAGAAAAAGAGAGTGTTAGTCTTGTGTCGACCAACCTTTTTCAATCCATAAATCCCGGCTGGGTAATTCTCCTTACACCTTTGGTGGTTTTATTTTTCACCTTTCTCAGGAGACGAGGCAGAGAGCCTTCCACTCCTGCTAAGATCGCCTGGGGATTGGTAATCAGTGCTCTATCAACACTTGTAATGGTCGCTGCTGTATATTTCTGCGGGAATGGAGAATCGAAGGCTTCTGCCTGGTGGCTCATCGCTTCCTATGGAGTTGTAACGGTAGGTGAATTATTTTTGAGTCCGATCGGTTTATCATTTGTGTCGAAGCTAAGTCCGCCGCGACTCACTGCGCTTATGATGGGTGGATGGTTTCTTTCCACATCAATTGGAAATAAATTATCAGGGATCCTTGCAACGATGTGGGATAACTATGACAATAAGATGTTGTACTTCCTTGTGAATTTTATCTTGCTAACGATTGCAGCCATCGCAATCTTTTCCATGTTAAAATGGTTAAAAGCGATCATTGCGGAACATTCCGGAAAGTAAGGTTTGATTACTTCTTGATTTTTCCTTTTTCGCTATAGGCCGGCAGATCTGTATTGGCAGGGCCATTGATGACTTTCCCTGTATATGAGAAACGGCTGCCATGACAGGGGCAATCCCAGCTCTTCTCATCCGCATTCCAGCTCACCATGCATTTCAAATGAGTGCATTCTGCGGAAACGATATGTAGCTGTCCTTCTTCATCGCGATAGGCGCCACATTTTTCCTGATCAATCTTCACGATCTTTGCATCTCCCCTTGCAATTTCTTCCAACTCAACAATACCAGTAAAGAACCATTTTTTCAGGACTTCTACCACATCCCCTTTCAACATTCTGAAAAATGGAGCACTCGATTTAATCGAAAATCTGGAAGGGTCATACAACTTCTCCCATTTATTTTCTTTTCCATTGATCAGATCAGAAATAAGAATTCCCGCGATGGTGCAATACGTCATTCCTATTCCTGAATCTCCGGTTGCGATATATACATTGTCTTTATCCCAGGGATTGCGTCCTATAAAGGCGATCGTATCCATTGGCACCAGCACTTCACCCGACCAGCGATGAACCACCTCTCTCACAGGAAACCTGCTCCTGGCCCATTCTTCCAGCAATGTATATCTGTCTGGTTCTGCAACAGCTGTATCAGTTGTTTTTCCTGCGATATGATCTTCGCCACCAACGATCAACAGATCATGCGTATCATTATAAGGAGCGGTACGAACATAATGATAAGCAGATGCCTCTTTTTCCTGATCCCCTGTATCCCACCAGAATGCGCGCGGTAGTGCATTTTTTAAAACAGGAAAACAACTTACATAACTGCGGTAAGCCCATTGTTTCAGCATCATTGCATATTTGTCGTTGACAGGCGCATTAGTTGCAACAACAACATGTTTCGCTGAAATAAAATTTCCGTTTTCGGTTTTCACTCCTTTATCTGAAATTTCAGTTGCATGCGTGAGTGTAAAAATAACACCTCCTTTTTCTTCAATGCATCTGCACAAACCTGCCATGTACTTCAATGGATGAAATTGAGCCTGAGACGGGAATCGCAAACATTTTCCTTCGGAAGGAACCCCGGGCACCTGCTCCATTAACTCCACGTCCAGTCCACATTTGCGTGCAGACTCATATTCTTTCTGAAGCGATTCTTGCTTGTCTGTCTGGTGCAAAAAAAGATACCCGTTTACCCTTTCAAAATCACAATCGATCTTTTCCTTTTCTACAACTCGTTCTACAAAATCAATTGCCTGTAAGTGACTTTCAGCAATGAGTTGATTTTCTTTCTCACCGAAGATCCGCTCCATATTATAATATCGGTCTTCCAGCGCTGTAACCAGCTGAGCAGTGGTCCGTCCGCTTTCGCCACTTCCCGGAAAACCATCCTCCACAACGATCACTTTTTTCCCTGACTGGCTCAGACAATAAGCAATGCTTAACCCTGCGAGTCCGGCACCCACAATCACTACATCAGTATCATGATCCGATGTAAGGCTTGGATAGTTTTTAAATAAAGGCCGGGCATCAAACCAAAATGTGGTATGATCCCCGGCAGATATCTTCCCATCCGGATTCAATCCGGGAGAATTCATTTGTTATTTCTTTCTGTTAACAGCAACAAGAACAACTCCACCTACAAGTAGTATTCCACCAATGATTGGAGACCACTGTACAGGATGATTTTTTTCTCTGTTAACTTCGATTGGACCGATGTCAACTACTTTTTCTTGTGATACAAAATTAAATCCTGTGATGATCATCATGATGATCCCGATAACAATTAAAACAATTCCTAAATTTTTCATTATATATTGATTTATGGTTTACTTTCCTTTACGATTGAACCAGCCCTTTTTCTTTTTCTCTTCTTCATTAGGTTCACCTTGTTTTTCGTCCTTTTTATTATTCGTTTTTTCTTTCTCTTTGTCCTTTTCCTTTTGTTGCTTTTTAAATGCACCTCTTAATAAAAAACTGTTCTGAGCAGCGTTCATGTTTTCTTCAAACCCCTGTGTGCCTTGTCTCAGGTTGACCAGTGTCTTACCAAGGTTATCTGCAAGTGTGGAATCCATTAACAGCCTTCCAATCGTTCCTTTACCTGAACTCACAGTAGAAGTTATGGTTGAAAGATCCGTAGTAATAAGAGCCGCATTTTCACTGGTGGTTTTCAATTGAGCAAGAATTGCATCAAAGTCAACAGGCTCGCTGGTGCCCATCACTGCCTGATCTTCTATCATCGGAAAATTCATTGTTCCGGGAGCAATATTAATCGTCTTGTTTCCCATTAGCCCTTCAGATCCAATGATCGCCTTTGCGTCCTTTTTAATGAATTTCTGAACATCTTTATCAATCATCATATCAACTCGCACAGAGGTATCCGAAATGATCTCAATGTTTTCAACTGTGCCTACATTGATCCCGGAAAAACGAATATTATTTCCAACCTGCAGGCCATTTACAGTATTAAAGACTCCGCTTACCCGAAACACATCGCTGAAAAGACGTTGCTTTTGGCCGATAAAATAAATTCCTGCGATTAATAAAAAGATTCCGAGTGTTACAAATACACCTAAGCTTACAGTATTGCGTATGTTCTTTTTCATTGGATTAAGTTTAAAATTAAATAAAAAATGCTCTTATCTCTTCTTTTTCTGAATTCTTTAATTCATCGTAAGTTCCCTCTGCAATAAACTTTCCCTCTTTCAGAATTACAATCCTGTTAGCCGTGATTCTTGCACACTCCATATCATGAGTGATAATTATAGAGGATGTTTTATATTTACTCTGAACAGAGAGAATCAATTCACTGATCTCTTTTGAAGTAATTGTATCTAATCCTGTAGTAGGCTCATCATACAACATGAGAGCAGGTTTCAGGATCAATGTACGGGCAAGACTTATCCTCTTCCGCATACCGCCTGAAAGTTCTGATGGCATTTTATCAATGGCATCAGCCAAACCAACATTTTCCAATGCTTCCATCACGAGGGCATTTACTTCCTCTTTTGTTTTCGAACGCATTTGTCTTCTGATGGGAAATTCAAGATTTTCCCTAACCGTCATTGAATCATACAGGGCGCCGCTCTGAAATAGAAATCCGATCTTTGTTCTGATCTCATTCATTCCTTTGTCATTCAGATCCGGAATGTTCTTTCCAAGAACTTCCATTTTTCCTCCATCGGGATAAATGAGTCCTACAAGGCATTTGATAAGGACAGATTTCCCCGTTCCTGATTTTCCCAGGACAACAACATTCTCACCTTTTTTCACATTGATGGTTACATCTTTCAACACATGATTTTCTCCAAAAGATTTTTTCATGTTGGCAATCTGAACCACCAATTCCTGTTCTGCTGAATTATCTGTTTTTGTTTCTGCGGCTTCCATAAATTACATGAATATGCTTGTGAGTTGAACTGCGATCATATCTATAATGAATACAAGTAATGAAGCGACAACAACAGCAGTGTTTGCTGCTTTTCCAACTCCCTCTGTGCCTTTGTCGGAATTATAACCTTTATAACAACCGACCATTCCAATGACAAATCCAAAAAAAATGGTTTTAATGATGGCAGGATAGAGATCAATAAAATCGAGGGAAGCAAACACCTGAGTGAAGAACAATCGGAAACTTACATCTCCTGAAATATTTACTCCGATAAACGAACCACACAAACCAACAAAATCAGAAAAGATCACCAATAGAGGAACCATCAGTGTAGTTGCAAGAATACGACTTGCTACCAGATACTTAAAAGGGTTTGTACCGGATACTTCCATCGCATCGATTTGTTCGGTTACTTTCATGGAACCCAACTCTGCTCCGATTCCGGATGAAACTTTTCCTGCACATATCAAAGCTGTGATCACAGGCGCGATCTCTCTGATCAGGGAAACTGCTACCATTCCCGGGATCCATGCTTCTGCTCCGAACTCCGCCATCGTTGGACCAGACTGCATTGTTAACACCAGGCCCATAATGAAGCCTGTAATGCCAACAAGTCCGAGTGATTTAAATCCGATTGTGTAACAT
>JALYRR010000212.1 GCA_030855265.1 Bacteroidota bacterium
TCAGTAAGGCATTCGGCCTGATGGTAACATCCCATCCAGAATGCTCAGCAAAAGTACTTAGTTCATTGATCCAGGCTTTTCCACGCGGATTTAAAAGTGGGTTTACAAGAGCAGAGAGGTATTTGTAATTTACATAGATAGTGGCATCTACTTTTTTTCCTGCTGCATCTCTGATCTTCAGAAAATTAGTATCACTGAGTAGTGATTGTGGAGCAGAAGCCTGCCGAATGGCTGATTCCAGCAATATGGATGATGAACTCATAATGAGTATTCCTTTGGAGAGGCAATAATGAAAGTCAGACCTTCCTTCCGGCCGGATCGTTAAGATGTCCTGACCTTCAAAGTTTCTTGTCAAGGGCGTTCGACCATTGTTCGCTGAAAGAATAAGCTCTTCAAGTTCCTCGTGGTGAGTCAGATTAGGAAGACTGTATAAGTATAAAAGTTCAGTTGTTTCATTTTTACCTGGATGCAGGGAGATGATAACCGGATGCCCTTCCAGCAAAGGAGAAACAGAAGGATGAAGCATAAACAGAGAATCCAGGTAGTTTCCCTGTAAATCGATTTTTGTAATCACTTCAGTGCCCAGAAGTTCTTCCCACATGATATTTGTCTGGGATAATTTTTTCCAGGCCACTGCAGATTGGCGGCTTTCAATAACGATTGTCGCATTTAATGGAATGGCGCTCATCGCATCGTTCACCGGGGTTTTGACTTCGCGGATATAGGCAAACCAGTAGATCCCACCGGCCAGGCAAAAGGCAATAAAAATTCCGAAAGAAACTTTTTTCCACATACACGAAATTACGCTTGTAAAGGCTTGAATTTATAGAAAGAAAAGGATTTTACTAACAGAGAAAGTGTTAAAGAGAATACTACTTCATTGATTCATCTTCCAGGAAGGAGAATTCCGGCTGATCGGCAAGTTGACGGAAGCTTTTTCTATGATGATCCGTAAGGCCATACTTCTCAATTGCAGAACGGTGCTTGAGTGTCGCATACGCCCTATTGGTGTTCCAGTCGTAGTGGGGAAATTCCTCATGCAACAGATCCATGTAATCATCACGATAGGTTTTAGCCAAAACGGAAGCTGCAGCAATGCTCATGTATTTTCCATCCCCTTCAATGATGCAGTGATGAGTAATATTCTGGTATTTATTGAAGCGGTTTCCATCAATGAGTAAACTTTCCGGGATCACCTTCAGCTGATCAATGGCCCGGTGCATGGCCAGGAAAGAAGCATTCAATATATTAATTGTATCGATTTCGGCTACGGAAACAATGCCAACCGCATGAGAGATCGCCTTGTCTTCAATAAGCGGACGAAGATATTTTCGCTGTTTATCGTTTAATTTTTTGGAATCATTTAATAAGGCATGCTTAAAATTCTTCGGAAGTATCACTGCAGCCGCATACACGTCCCCTGCAAGGCAACCTCTGCCTGCTTCATCGCAGCCTGCTTCAACGAGTATTTTATCTAAGTATTTTTTCAGCATTTTGTAGAACAAATTTAAATGTTAAAAAGCGAACTACTCTAAATAGTTATTCACAGAAACCGGATTAGTTTTCTCCCCTTTTGGCTATGTAAAAATCCATTCTATCGACTTTTTAATTTCAAGGATTTTTCATGGGTTAATTTTGCTTGGAACTTTAATCTGATAACTATGAAAATATTCTACTCTTCTATATTGGTGCTCTCTTCTTTATTATCAGCGACAGCCCAAACCACTTTCCAGAAAAACTACCCAAGCCTCTATGAACAGGAAGGCCTCGATGTGCTACCAACCACTGATGGCGGATACATGATCGCGGGCTATACGACAACTAATTTACTGGACGATGCCGATATCCTTATTGTAAAGACCGATGCCCTTGGGGATACGGTTTGGACAAAATCTTATGGCGGTCCCGAACCCGAGTTCGCAAATTCAATTGTAAAAACAACCGATGGGAATTATTTTATTATTGGTTTCTCCCAAAGTTTCGGAGGTGGTGATTATGATACCTGGCTGCTTAAAGTAAATCCTATGGGAGATACTATCTGGACCAAAACCTACGGAAGTTGGGGAAATGAAGAAGGTCGTGAAGTAATCCCGACAGCTGATGGAAATTATGTAATCACTGGTTTTACTGATAGTCCGACTCCTTCCAATTACAATTGTTTTTTAACGAAGATCGATCCTTCCGGAAATATTATCTGGTCCAAAAATTATGGGGGTTCCGGTTATGACTGCGGAAATTCTGTTAGGCAATGTCTTGATGGCGGGTATATTATCATCGGGGAAACATTCAGTTATGGAGCAGGAAGTTGTGATGCCTGGCTGATCAAGACAAACTCCTCAGGAGATACAACATGGACCAAAACATTCGGTGGCCCATACCGCGATGAAGGAAAATCCATCGTAACAAATTCCGACGGAACTTATACCCTTTGTGTGCGTGACAGCAGTTACGGTGCCGGCGATATTGACGTAACCATTATTAAAACGACGTCAACCGGAATTCCGATCTGGACCAAAACTTACGGAGGAACACTCAAAGACACCCCTAAAATGATCCAGCCGACAACTGACGGAGGATATGTTGTAGCCTGCATCAGCAGAAGCTTCGGGTGGGTGCAGCCGGATATGTGGATCCTTAAACTGAACGCTTCTGGGGATACATTGTGGAGCCGCAATTACGGAGGAGGAGATCATGAACATTGTTATTCTGTTAGGCAAATGACCGATGGAGGATACATTGCAATAGGTAAAACAAAAAGTTATAGTTCGCGAAATCAGACCTTCTTCCTCAAGCTGAACAGCATGGGAACACTCGGCCCTGTAGCAATTGAAGAATATGCAAATGAATCCTTTGATCCATATCCGAATCCAACAGAAGGACTCATCAACATTAACCTGGGTGAAGTTTCATCGCCACTTGAGCTGACAGTTTTTAACAATTTAGGACAAAGCATTTACTCAGAAAAAATTCAACGGGGCGCGTCTTCGCTGATGAATTTAGATCTGAAAGGAAATCCTTCCGGAATGTATTACATGAGTCTCCGCTCCGAAAAAGGAACGGAAACCCGGAAAGTAGTGTTGCGTTAATTCAGGCGCTCGGCTTTCTTTCATCCTTCTTCGGCAATTTATTTGCCGGCTGAAATTTTTATGGCTATTCCAATAATTCGCTCAACGAAAATCCCTGTTCGCAGGGGTTTTCCGGGCGTAACTTTACAGGAATAAATAACATAAAAATGAAAACTCATGACAATTTTAAGTACTTACCCATCAAAGAAAAGGTAGAGATCCTCGAAGATGAAGGCAAGTTTATTTGCGAAATCACCGCTTACGGTTTAAAGGTTTCGCTTTACGGATTAAATGGAGTATTTGTAGAAGTTTTCCGGGCTCCCGGAACTCAGCTCCTAGTTGCAGTAAGAATTCTGGAAGACAAAAAACGATTCCGGCTTTATACGAAACACATCGATCTGAAAGATCTTCTCAATCAGTCGATCACCTGTTTCCTGCTGGTTTACTCCATTTGCAGTAACTGACAAAAAAGTATCAGTTGTTAACTGCTTTCTCAATTGAAGTCCACAACGCTTTCGCCGAAGCATCCCAACTGAAATCCAGTTTGCGTTTCCGTCCTTTACGGATCAGTTCATTGCGAAGTTCCAGGTCTGAATAAATACTCAGCATGGCTGCAGAAATTGATTCCACTGAAAAAGGATCGCACAACAATGCAGCATCTCCGGCAACTTCCGGCATAGAAGTAACATTGCTTGTAATAACAGGTGTGTCACAATTCATTGCTTCCAGGATAGGAATTCCGAACCCTTCGAAATAGGGAACATACGTGAGCGCGAGTGCGGAGCCGAGCACATTTTTTAATTCCTCTGCAGAAAGCCTTCCGGTGAAAACCACATCCTTTCGGTTTTTCATCCCTAAATAAGTATGCTTGATTTCGCTGGTCCACCGGTATTTTTCTCCTACAATAACCAGTTTTAAATCAGAGGAAGATGCTGCTTTGAATTGATCGAAGGCTTCAAACAGACGGCTGATGTTTTTTCGTGGGTGTAATGCGCCAACAAATAAAAAGTAGGGAGCTCCTTCTGTAAAAGATTGACGCGTTATTGTTTTGAGATCTTCAGAAATGGGTTCGTATATGGGGTTACAACCATTGAATACCAGATCGATATTCGAAGATGCAATTCCATATGTTGTGATAAGATCCTGCTTCGAAAATTCAGAAACAGTAGCGATACGTGTTGCCTTCTTTGCAAACTTTGGAAAAAAATAGTTGTAGTACTTCCTGACAATCCATGAAACATCTTTCGGGTAATGTGCAAAGCTGAGATCGTGGATCACTGCAAGCTGTTTACATTTTCCGTTCAGCGACATATAACCGTCGGGAGAAAGAAAGAGATCAGGCTTGAACCTGTTCAGGAAATTGGCGACAGAGACCTCGAACCACCAGTAAAAAAGGAAGGGATGCCTTGCCTGTGGGGATAAAACAAGTGGGGTTACATTCTCCGAAAAAACAAACTCTTCATCAAAATCGCGATCGAACAAAAAAATGAAATGATCCTCAGGATGATCCCGGGTGATCCTTTTTAACGTTTCATAACTGAACCATCCCATGCCTTCCAGCCTGTTCTTGATCAGCAAACGGGTATTTACAACGATCTCCATATATGGAACGAAAATACAGATAAATCCCATAAAAAAACTACTTTTACAACCCGGATGAAAAACGCCATTAAATATCTCCTTCATAAGCTGCTGGGCTTCAAGAACTATTTGTTCCTGTTTTCTTTGTACAAGATCAGAACGCTGAAGTCGGACAGGAACGAAAGAGATTTTTTTAAATTCATGGAGCTCATACCCGCCGGTACATCGGTACTTGATATCGGGGCGAATATTGGTATCATGACCGTTCATCTTGCCCGTTCAGAAAAAAATCTCCGTGTGTTCAGTTTTGAACCCATGCCAACTAACATAGAAGCATTTAACCGGATCATCCGTCATTTTTGTTTAAAGAATGTTCATTTGTTTGAAGTGGCATTAGGCAATAAGGAAGGGGAAGCAGAGATGGTAATGCCCGTGATATCAAATGTGAGAATGCAGGGACTGAGCCATGTGGTTCATGATTCTATTCCGGAAAATAATGCTGGAGAATATTTTAAAGTTCCATTGAAGAAATTGGATTCGATGCCTGAGTTGATGAACAGTTCTCAGCGGATCAGTGCGATCAAGATCGATGTGGAGAATTTTGAATTTTTTGTTCTGGATGGAGCCAGAGAACTCATAAAGAAAAACAAACCGGTTGTGTATGCAGAACTTTGGGAAAATGAGAATCGTGAAAGTTGTTTCCGGCTTTTTAAGGAATTTGAATACAGAACCTATGTGATACTGGAAGGATCAAGAGTAGAGTATGATTCCCGGAAGCATGTCACACAGAACTTTATCTTCCTCCCGCAATAAAACCTTAATTTAGCGCATGCAAAAAAAGTTTGTAGCCAACCTGGCCTTCTTGCTTGTCCTCAATCTACTGATCAAATCCGTTTACATTCTGGGTGTGGACCGTGCTGTTCAAAATGAAGTTGGAGCAGCAAGCTACGGAATCTATTTTGCGATATTTAACTTCTCCTTCATCCTCACCATTATCCTTGATTTCGGTATCACGAATTTCAATAATAAGAACATCGCTCAGAATAATCACCTGCTGACCAAGCATTTTTCAGGACTTTTTACGCTGAAGATCGTATTGGCAGTCATCTATATCATCGTAGTTGTGATGGTGGGTTTGCTGATTGGTTATGATACCCGTCTAATGAAACTCTTGCTCGTGCAGGGCTTTAACATGTTCCTGCTTTTTTTTATCAATTACCTTCGTTCCAATCTTGCAGGCCTTCATCTTTTTAAAACAGACGCGATCGTTTCGGTTCTGGATCGTTCCATCCTGATCATTCTGTGTATCGGGTTGTTAAAGAGTGATATTCTCAAGGATCCTGACGGCGACGGAATCATGTACTTTGTTTATGCACAAACAATCGCTTATTCCATCAGTGCAGCCACAGCATTTTTTATCATTCTCCGGAAAACCCATTCCTTCCGTTTTCAATGGAACTTTCCCTTTTCGCTGATGATCCTTAAAAAGAGTTTGCCATTTGCGATCCTGACCTTACTCATGTCCTTCTATAACCGTATCGATTCGGTAATGATCGAGCGTTTATTGCCGGATGGGGATGTTCAGTCCGGACTTTATGCACAGGCTTTTCGTTTACTGGATGCTACCAATATGATCGCCTTCCTCACTGCAGGTATGTTGCTTCCTGTGTTCTCAAGGA
>JALYRR010000213.1 GCA_030855265.1 Bacteroidota bacterium
GGGCAGGTGTTTCATTGGGTTTAGCGCCCAGAAATAAAACAGGGAATTCCAGTAACTGAATGAGTTTTTGATCTTTAAAATGTTTCCTGATATAAGAGCTGATCGATTTAAAAAGATCCATTCTTAATGCTGCTTTAAGGATTCGGAAGTCAATGAATTCCAAAACAGAAAGACTTGGTTTGTGAACAAAATCACTCATGCTCACATCGTATTTATAATGAGCTTCTTTAAGAAATTGTTTTAACTGATTTGCGCTGCCGGGTTCCTGCTTTTCAAAGAGAGCATATACATCATTGAGGTTTGCAGGGATCCTGAAAACTTGCTCTTTGCTGAAGAATACTGCATAGGAAGGGTCGAGGCGGATCAGGTCGTAATGTTGCTTTACTGTGGTCCCGAATTGTGAAAAGTAATTTTCGAATACATCGGGCATCCAGTACCAGCTTGGACCCATGTCGAATGTGAATCCGTCGATCTCGAGCTTGCGGGCGCGGCCACCCGGACTATCATTTTTTTCTAATAGCGCAACATCGAATCCTTTATTTGCAAGCGTAGTTGCAGCAGAGAGTCCTGCGAATCCGGAACCGATGACGATTGCTTTGTTTTTGAACACTTCCGGATCAGATTTTTTTTAATTCAGCGATGGTTTTCGCCGGATCAGGAGATGAAAAAACAGTGTTTCCTGCAACAAGAACATTCGCACCTTTTTCAATCAGTTTTTTATAATTGTTTATGTCCACACCTCCGTCAATTTCAATTTTAGCAGAAGATTTTGTACTCTGTATGATCGAACTTAATTGAGCGATTTTATTGTATGTGTTCTCGATAAATTTCTGTCCGCCAAACCCAGGATTGACGCTCATAACACAAACCAAGTCTATGTCGGCCATGATGTCTGTAAGTAGAGCAGCGGAAGTATGAGGATTAATCGCAACTCCGGCTTTCATTCCCAAGCCTTTTATCGCTTGAATAGTGCGGTGCAAATGAGTGCAGGCCTCCAGGTGAACAGTTAGGATATCGGCTCCGGCATCTTTAAAAGCCTGGAGGTATCTGTCAGGATCCTGGATCATTAAATGAACATCCATAGGTTTGGTTGCATGCTTCTTTATGGCTTTCACAACAGGAAAACCGAAAGATATATTGGGTACAAACATTCCATCCATGATGTCAATATGAAACCAGTCAGCCTCACTTTTGTTTATCATTTCTACATCACGCTGGATGTTTGCGAAATCGGCTGACAGAATAGAAGGTGCAATGAGATGGCTCATAAAATGAAGTAATTTAATTTTTTTAGGATTGATCGTAAATGTACGAAAAAGCAGAGTCCGCAAAACGCGGATAGAGGCAGGGCTTGCCTAAATTGGATGTATTGTTACGAATTGACCGATAAAAAAAGCTCTTTTAGCTTAAGTGCCAATTCACTAATGGAAGGCGGTTTGACAAGGAATGCGGTGGCTCCTAATTTTTTTGCTTCGTTCACGGTTACCGGATCTGCTGCAGTTGAATACATATAGATAGGAACCCGATGAAGACGCTCTATTTTCCGGATCTCAGTTAAACATTCAGTACCGTTCATTCTCGGCATATTCATATCGATAAAAATACAGTCCGGATTGTATGTTTTTTCTGTAAGATTTTTTATTGCCTCCACCGGATCACTGGAATAAATACAATCTGCACTAAGGCCTGCATCTTTCAATGCGATTCCGAAAATGTCATGATCATCAATATCATCATCAATAAGCAGGCAACTTGAAATGGTTTGTTCAGACATGGGTCCAAATATACCTTTAAGTATTTTCGAAAAGAAACCGTGACTAATTTTTTGATGTAGAGATTCTGCCCCACAGCCTCCTAAACATAAGGTAGAAGCGGATTTTTCTGTTGATAATTTTTGCGGGATTAAAATAAAAAAAGGAATCAGCCTGATGGTGATTCCCTTGAAAATGGAGGTTAACTATTTTATCCTAAATAGGTTTTGAGGATTTTGCTTCTTGAAGTGTGTTTCAAACGGCGAATGGCTTTTTCTTTGATCTGTCTCACACGCTCCCGTGTAAGATCAAATTTTTCTCCGATCTCTTCCAGCGTCATGGCATGTTCCCCACCAAGGCCAAAATACAAACGAACCACATCCGCTTCTCTTGATGTTAATGTATGCAAAGCGCGTTCTATTTCACGTCTTAGTGATTCATGTAATAAACCATTTTCAGGACTTGGACTGTCGTCCGCTTCCATCACGTCATACATACTACCGGCATTATCATCTCCTGTTGTTAAAGGCGCATCCATGGAAACATGGCGGCCGGTGTTTTTCATTGACTCTTTTACATCAGACTCTGAAATCTCAAGCATAACAGCAATTTCAGCAGCGCTTGGTTCGCGCTCATATTCCTGCTCCAGCTTTGAAAATGTCTTGTTGATTTTATTGATAGAACCAATTTTATTTAAGGGTAAACGAACAATTCTGGATTGTTCTGCAAGAGCCTGTAGGATTGATTGACGGATCCACCAAACAGCGTAGGAGATAAATTTAAATCCACGTGTTTCATCAAAACGTTGTGCTGCTTTGATCAATCCAAGATTCCCTTCATTGATAAGATCGGGAAGACTCAAGCCCTGGTTCTGATATTGTTTGGAAACTGAAACTACGAAACGAAGATTGGCTTTGGTTAATTTTTCGAGTGCCGACTGATCACCTGCCCTGATTTTACGCGCCAATTCAACTTCTTCATCGGCTGTGATCAAATCCACTTTCCCGATTTCCTGCAAATACTTGTCTAAGGATGCTGTTTCACGGTTGGTAACCTGTTTCGAAATTTTGAGTTGTCTCATAAATGGGCTTGAAATTTAAATCAGTAGCTATACGAAGTCGTTTTCAAAATGTTTCAACTAAAATACATATTTTTTGCGATAAACAGAGTTTTTTTGCCGATGGATGGCATTTGAAACGGAATGTAGATTAGACGCGGTATCCGTAAATACATTCAAAATGCAATTTTATAGGTAAGATTGAAATTTCATTTCTCCTGGTATTGTACCTTGTAAAGTCGTTTTCCATTTTCTTAAAAGTATAATTAAATGATTAATTTATAAATTCCCTTTAAATTTGGAACAAAAAAAACTCCCACCTTTCGATGAGAGTTTTATATGAACCGGATAAAAATCCGTTTTTTGTTCTCTTAGTTCTGCGCTGCAGTTTGCTCCGGTTTAGGAAGCAAAGCTTTGCGTGATAATTTGAACTTACCTGTTTTAGGATCAACACCAATTAGTTTTACCTGGATCTTTTCACCTTCTTTTAAAGCACCATCCATTGTTTCTAATCTGCTGTGGCCTACTTCAGAAATGTGTAACAAACCATCTTTACCTGGCATGAATTCAACAAAGGCACCGAAAGCCATGATCGACTTTACTTTTCCTTCGTAAACTTCACCTACTTCAGGCTGAGCAACAATGCCCTTGATTTTTGCAAGTACAGCATTGATCGCATCTGCATTGGTTGCAACGATATCGATATGTCCCATGTTATCTTTTTCTTCAATAACAATGATAGCACCTGTTTCACGCTGCATTTCCTGAATGATTTTTCCTCCGGGCCCGATGATAGCACCGATGAATTCTTTAGGAATGGTCATCTTCACAATTCTTGGTGCATGAGGTTTGTAATCTTCACGCGTTTCAGAAATCGTCTTGGTCATTTCATTCAGGATGTGTAAACGGCCCTGTTTCGCTTGTTCTAAAGCTTCAGCCATTACTTCGTATGGAAGTCCGTCTACTTTCAGGTCCATCTGGCAAGCAGTGATACCGTCTCTTGTTCCTGTAACTTTAAAATCCATATCACCCAGGTGATCTTCATCTCCAAGGATATCAGAAAGGATCGCGTATTTACCTTTTTCATCTGTGATCAATCCCATTGCGATACCTGAAACCGGTTTGGTAATTTTCACACCGGCATCCATCAATGCAAGTGTCCCTGCACAAACTGTTGCCATAGAAGAAGATCCGTTTGATTCAAGAATATCTGAAACAACACGAACAGTATATGGGTTATCAGGAGATAATACTTTTTTCAAAGCACGCTCTGCAAGGTTACCATGTCCTACTTCACGTCTTCCCGGACCACGGTTTGGCTTTACTTCACCTGTAGAAAAAGCAGGGAAGTTATAATGCAGCATGAAGTTGTTTTGTCCCTGGAACAATGCTCTGTCGATCGATTGAAGATCCAGTTTAGTTCCAAGTGTTACAGAAGTAAGTGATTGAGTTTCTCCGCGTGTGAAAATTGCAGAACCATGAGCAGAAGGAAGGTATCCGATTTCGCTCCAGATAGGGCGGATCTGATCTGTTTTACGGCCATCCAGACGAACACGTTCATCAAGAATAACTCTTCTTACAGCTACATATTCTACTTCGTGGAAATATTTTTTCGCAAGAGATGTATTAATTCCTTCTCTTTCTTCAACAGGAAGAGATTCAAGGAACTCTGTCAACACAGCTTTGAAAGCAGCACCGCGTTCTTTTTTGTTTGGATTTTGTGATTTCGCTACCGCATATACTTTATCGTATGTAGCTTTCATGATGCGCTCCTTTAGTTCAAGGTCGTTTGTTTCATGATTGTATTCACGTTTTACGATCGGTCCTTTTGCAGCTTCTACTTTTGCAACAAGTTCATTGATCGCTTTGATCTGCAGGCGAATTGCTTCGTGAGCAAATTTGATCGCTTCCAGCATTTCTGCTTCTGAAGCTTCTTTCATTTCACCTTCCACCATCATGATGTCTTTTGCAGATGCAGCAACGATCATATCAAGGGAAGCTTTTGCTTGTTCTTCAACAGTTGGGTTAACGATAAGTTTGCCATCGATCTTCGCAACACGTACTTCTGAAACCGGTCCGTTGAAAGGGATGTCAGAAACAGCAATTGCAGCAGCAGCAGCTAAACATGCAAGAGCATCAGGTGAAGTTGATTTGTCGCCGGAAATAAGTGAGATCAAAACCTGAGTGTCAGAGTGATAATCTTCCGGGAAGAGCGGGCGCAGGGCACGGTCAACAAGACGACATACTAATATTTCATAATCGGATAAACGAGCTTCGCGTTTGAAGAATCCACCCGGGAAACGTCCTGCGGAAGCAAATTTCTCCTGATAATCTACAGATAATGGAAGGAAGTCTGTTCCTTCTTTTGCATCCTTATTGGATACAATGGTTGCAAGCAACATCGTGTCGCCTGTTTTAACTACAACGGATCCGTCAGCCTGTTTAGCCAACTTTCCTGTTTCTAATGTAATTGAGCGTCCGCCTAATTCAAAAGTGTGTGAAATTCCAATTTGTGACATGTTTTTTTGTTTTTTTAATTTATTTTTTTCTTTACCTCTTTATATAATTATTCTAAAAATCATTCGCTTAATCAGGCTTCGGCAGCGTATTTCTCTTGCTTTTTATCCGCCTTTATTATGCACAAAAAGCACCCTGGGTTCAGGATGCCTTTGTTCAGAAATTCCAATGCTGGAACTTCAATTATTTTCTTAACTCTAATTTTTTAACTACAGCACGGTATCTTTCGATATCCTTTGCTTTCAGGTAATCAAGAAGGCTACGTCTTTTAGCTACAAGGTTGATCAGGGCTTTTTGAGTTCCGAAGTCTTTTCTGTTGGATTTCAAATGTCCGGTCAAATGGTCAATTCTGAAAGAGAATAGAGCAATTTGTCCTTCAGAAGTACCTGTATCGGATTCTGATTTTCCGTGATTCTTGAAAATGTCTTTTTTAATTTCAGTTGTTAAATACATTTGAATAGGTATTTTGATTTTTATTTTTAGGACTGCAAAGATAGGGATTATTTGTAATCTGCAAAGTTTTTTTTTAGAAAAGTAACTATAGTCAGTAATGAACCATATTAGGGGTAACTAAGTCCGAAGTAACTAGAACAGAAGGAACTTTTCACTAATACTGAAGTAATCCATGGCTTGTACGTTGCCATCCTTTGATATAATTAATAATCCAGGTCATGGAATCGGGGATTTCTTTACGAAAATGCTCATAGTCTTCTGGGCTAAGCAATATCTGGTTCATGTGAGGATATTCTTTCATAAGGATAACATCGAAATTCTTGCCTTTGTATTTCCTTGTCTCCTTTCCGGAATACATGAAATCTGCATAACAATCTACTTTATAGGCTACGTGTGCACTATCCGAATTCAGGGTGTAAGTAACATTAAAAGAAGGAATCCTTCGGGATCCTGGATGGCTGGAAGTTGTTTCTTCCACCGAAGTTATTTGACACTTTTCCAGCACTCCGCTTTCTACTAGAC
>JALYRR010000342.1 GCA_030855265.1 Bacteroidota bacterium
CAGGATCTTTATACGGTTACACCGGGCTTCTTCGGTGAAAAACCAATTCTTGCTCTTGTTGTTGGAACAGTTACGGCAGATGATAAAGCAGTAAATGCCACTATCAAGGTAACCAATGCAGAAACAGGTGAGAAACAAGGTACTTATCAATCCAATTCATCTTCCGGTAAATACCTGATCGCTTTAACTCCCGGTAATAATTACAAAGTTGCGATAGAGGTAGAAGGCTATGAAGCTCAATTGCAGTATGTAAATGTTAAAAGTCTTGAAACCTATGTACAGGTTCAGAAAGATTTTAAATTTTATTCGGACGCATATAAAAAAGAAAACGGTCTTACTTCTGTAAAGGATTCTTCCGGGATTCTTCAGACTCAGATCAATGAGCAGGTTTTTCGCTACAATGAGGAGCGTAAAGCCGATGTCTATGAAGCCAGAGTCTATCAGGATCTGTTGCGTAAATACGGTGATGTAAAAAAAGACAGTGTTGAGTATAACGTTGAGTTAGGGACCTTTGAAAAGGCTTCGGATTTTAATCCTGATAAATTTCAGGGGCTGGGAAACATAAAAGCGACTGTAGACAAGAACGGCAATACAACTTATACTATCGGTGGTCCTTTTAAATCAATGCTGGATGCTGAAGTATTCCGTTATAAAGTAATGGATAAGGATACTTCAATGAAAAATATTGTCGTTACTGTAAACGATAAAGGAGAGAAAAAGGTAATACAGCAATATTATGCACAGGAGTATACACGAAAGGATTATACGGCTCCGAAAGAAACGAAAGTTATAAAAGGGAAAACTGGAATTGTTGCATTGAATACCGGTGAGGAAGTTCAGCAACTGGTAAAGGATCAGGGGAAATCTGAAATCGCCGGACTTTCCTATAAGCTCGAGGTTGCAGCGGTTGACAATCCAGCAGATTTCAAACTGGATCATCTGAAAAAATACGGTAAGATAGAAAGTAAGAAATACCCTGATGGAAAAACACGCTATACATTCGGGCCATTTGGAACTCTCGCTGATGCAGAAGCCTTTAAGAAAATGATCATCGAAAAGGAGCCCGAGGCTTCTCAGGCTTTTATCACTGTATTTTTCTTCGGTACAAGGAAAACACTGGATGAATTTAATAATCCTTGTAACCCGAATGCTCCTACTGATTTTTCTGCCTTTGTCGGGAAAGATCTTAACGATAAAGCAGTCTATAACCAACTCATCGAAATGGCAGGAGGGAATTGTGCTCAGGGTTTAACGTTCAGAGTTCAGATTGGTGCTTACCGTCAACCGAAAAACTTTAAATACAGAAACCTGAAAACCTTGGAACCACCACCAGCACTGGTTTTGCCTTATCCGGATGGAATCACCCGATTTACAATGAGGGATTTTACAACCATCAAGGATGCGGAGATTTTCCGTCAGGAATGTATTCGCCTTGGAACTAAAGATGCCTGGATCACTGCGATGTACAACGGACAGCGAATTTTATTACAGGAACTTATTGCAAACAATTTCTATAACAGGAAGATAAATTAGGGAATGATTTCAGGGGTTTTCTATGATCTCCTGAACACGTCCAACCTGTCTGCTCTCCAGCGTTACTTTGATCCCACGGGAATGAAATGCAGCGCTTGTGAGGATCCATTGGACGATTCCTCTGGTTCTTTTTCCGGTTCGCTGATCTTTTTTTAAAACAACATCCACTGTTTGTCCGAGCCGGATATTTTCACGGAACATGTTTGGAGTATGCGGGCTTTGAAGATTCATATATTTTATCAAAATTACCTATTTTTGAATCATCCATAACTTTTACATGAAAAAGATCTTCCTTCTTCTACTTCTTCAACTGGGAATTGCAACCGTTTTCGGACAAAATATGAAAACACGTAAGTGGAGGAAAACGGAATTAGACTCCCTAAGCAAGGCTCAGCAGATGTTTGTGGATCAGAATTATCTTCTGGCTTTACCGCTGTTTGAACGGATGCAGGAGAATCATCCGAAAGAACTTTACCTGAAATATGTTACCGGGATCTGTGGTCTGTAT